>JBJMIW010000180.1:0-7265 GCA_045806665.1 Actinoallomurus sp. | reverse complement strand
GAACTTCCTGCCCGACGTGTATGTCCCGTGCGAGGTGTGTCACGGTGCGCGCTACGACCGCGAGACGCTCGAGGTGCACTACAAGGGCAAGACCATCGCCGATGTCCTCGACATGCCGATCGAAGAGGCCGCGGAGTTCTTCGAGGCCATCCCGGCGATCCGCCGTCACCTGCAGACGCTGAACGACGTCGGCCTCGGCTATGTCCGGCTCGGCCAGCCCGCGCCGACCCTGTCCGGCGGTGAGGCGCAGCGGGTGAAGCTCGCCTCCGAACTGCAGCGGCGCTCCACCGGGCGCACGATCTACGTGCTCGACGAGCCCACCACCGGTCTGCACTTCGAGGACATCCGCAAGCTCCTCGGCGTGCTGAACGGCCTGGTCGACAAGGGCAACAGCGTCATCGTCATCGAGCACAACCTCGACGTCATCAAGACCGCCGACTGGATCATCGACATGGGTCCGGAGGGCGGCTCCCGCGGCGGCACCGTCGTCGCCACCGGCACCCCGGAGGACGTCGCGACGGTCGGGGAGAGCCACACCGGCCAGTTCCTCGCCAAGATCCTCGGCGACTGACGAGGTCTCCCGCCCGGTCCGGGGCCCGGGTCATCGCGCCCCGATCGGCCGGTAGCATGCTCAGAAGATGTACTACAGCGCGTAGTACTTGATCTTCCGGGGAGACCGATGACAGAGGAAGCGGCAGGCTGCTCCCGACGGCGCCTGCTGGGTACGGCAGGGCTGGCGGGCATGGGGATGCTCGGCCTCGGCGCCTGCGGGACACGACCGGCGAAGGCGATCGTGCCTCCGGCGATCAAGGGCAAGGTGATCGCCCGGACCGGAGAGATCCCGGTCGGCGGCGGCAAGGTCATCGACAAGTGGAAGATCGTCGTGGCGCAGCCGTCCGCGGGTACGTTCAAGGCCTTCACCGCGACCTGCACTCATCAGGGCTGCACCGTCGGCAGTCCGAAGGACGGCGTCATCACCTGCCCGTGTCACGGCAGTCAGTTCAACGCGACGGACGGCTCGGTCAAGCAGGGACCGGCCGGTGCGCCGCTGCAGGAGTTCACGGTACGGCTGCAGGGAGACGGAATCACCGTCGAGTAGCGTTGAACCGAACGGATCGCTCCTCCGTGGATCCCGGATATAGGCCCGAACACGAGGAGGCAGCCATGCCGTTCGATCCCCCGGCCGACCCCACGCGGAAAGACACCGGTCCCGAGGCGGCGGCGACGCGCCGCGGAATGCTGCTCGGCGTCGGCCTGGTCGGTCTCGCCGGTAGCCTCGCCGCCTGCGGCGGGTCCTCCGGCTCCGGTACCACCTCGAAACCCGCCGGCGGTGGCGGAGCGACCGCCCCAGCCGGCGGGGGCGACGGTGCGCTGGGCAAGGCCGCCGACATCCCGGTCGGCGGGGGCAAGGTCTTCAAGGACCGGAAGATCGTCGTGACCCAGCCGAAGAAGGGGGAGTTCGAGGCGTTCAGCGCGGTCTGCACTCACCTCGGCTGCACGGTGGACTCGGTCAACGGCGGCACCATCAACTGCCCCTGCCACGGCAGCAAGTACAAGATCAATGACGGGTCCGTCGCCAACGGCCCGGCGCCGAGGCCGCTCGCGCGCAAGGCGATCAAGGTCAAGAACGGCGAGATCGAGCTGGCCTGACGGCCGCGCCGCGGCCCGGGCCGGCGGTCTGTCCCCGTCCGTCGGCTTCGGCCGCGGCCGGGGGTGGGCTCCCCGCGTCAGGCGTGCGGGGCCGGCCGGTCGTCGGTCCAGGCGTTCGGCGGCAGGGCCTCCGTTTCGGCGCGGAATCGGGGCAGTGCCGCGGGGTACTTCTCCCGGATGAAGGCGATCAGGTGCTCACGGACGTCGCAGCGCAGGTCGAACGCGCTGGCCGAGTCGTGCGCGCTCATCAGCGCCCGCAGCTGGACCAGGCCGTTCGGCAGCACGTCGGTCACCTGCAAGACCCAGTCCTTCTGGTCCCAGAGCGGATGCTCGCGTAGGAACCCGTACAGCTCCGTGCGCACCTCCTCGACGGGGACGTTCCAGTCGACGTGCAGCAGGACCGTGCCGATGACGCGGGCGGTCCGCCGGGTCCAGTTCTCGAACGAGTTGTGCACGAAGTAGGACACCGGCAGCATGAGCCGCCGCTCGTCCCACAGCCGCAGCACGACGTACGTGAGCGTCAGCTCCTCGATGCGGCCCCACTGCCCCTCGACGACGAGGACGTCGTCGATGCGCAGGGCGTCGCTGAAGGCCAGCTGTAGACCGGCGAAGACGTTGCTGAGGGTCGACTGGGCGGCGATACCGGCGACGATCCCGGCGATCCCGGCGGAGGCGAGCAGGCCGGCGCCCACCGCCCGTACGGCCGGGAACGTGAACAGCATGGACGACGCCGCGATGATCACGACGATCGCCGCGGACGTCCGGCGCAGGAGCATCACCTGGGTGCGGACCCGCCGGGCGCGGACGTTCCGGTCCCCTTCGATCTTGGTCAGGTGGTCGAGGGCGACGTCGGTCGTGGCGTAGGCCGCCTGGATGATCAGCCAGGTCACCGACGCGATCACGATGAGGGACAGCGCGTGGCGGACATCCGGCGTGTAGGCGCCGAGGATCCCCCGAGGCGGCAGTCCGGCCGTCGCCCCGGCCGAGAACGCCAGGGTGAACCCCGGCTTGACGCAGCGCCGGACGATCGGCGGCGCCAGCGGCCAGTCCGACACGAGGCGGCTGGTGAGCGCCCGGCGAAGGATCTCCACCACCAGCAGGCCGAGCAGGATCGAGCCGATCAGGACGGCCAGCGCGGTGACGGTCGACACGATGCAGGTCCCCCTTGTGCTTCATCGGAACTAAACCTGACCTCCCAGATACCGCGTTGTTCCCACAAATCCCCACAACGCACAGTGGGCTATATCACCCCAAATCCCACCAATGCCACCTGTCCGTGGTGCCGACTAGGCTTACGGCGTGACAGATCCGGCGACCTACCGGCCCGCGCCCGGCTCCGTCCCCGAGTCGCCCGGGGTGTACCGCTTCCGCGACGGGACGGGCCAGGTCATCTACGTGGGCAAGGCGAAGAACCTTCGTGCCCGGCTGAACTCCTACTTCGCCGACTTCGCGGGTCTGCACCCGCGCACCCAGACGATGCTGCAGACCGCCACGGGCGTCGACTGGACGGTCGTGGGCACCGAGGTCGAGGCGCTGCAGCTGGAGTACTCCTGGATCAAGGAGTTCGACCCGCGGTTCAACGTCAAGTACCGCGACGACAAGTCCTATCCCTACCTCGCGCTGACGATGCACGAGGACGTTCCGCGCGTCCAGGTGATGCGCGGCGCGAAGAAGAAGGGCGTCCGCTACTTCGGGCCCTACTCCCACGCGTGGGCGATCCGCGAGACCGTCGACCAGCTGCTGCGGGTGTTCCCCGTGCGCACCTGCTCGGCCGGGGTGTTCCAGCGGCAGCGCCAGATGGGTCGGCCGTGTCTGCTCGGCGACATCGGCAAGTGCTCCGCGCCCTGTGTCGGCCGGGTCACCGAGGAGGTCCACCGCGAGCTCGCCGAGGATTTCTGCGCCTTCGTGGCGGGCGACACCGCGCGGTTCATCAAGGCGCTCGAGAAGGACATGAAGGCCGCCGCGGCCGACCAGGAGTACGAGCGGGCGGCCCGGCTGCGCGATGACATCCGGGCCCTGCAGCGGGCGCTGGAGAAGCAGTCGGTGGTGCTGGGCGACACGACCGACTGTGACGTGATCGCCTTCGTGGACGACGAGCTCGAAGCGGCCGTCCAGGTCTTCTACGTCCGCGGCGGGCGCATCCGCGGGCAGCGCGGCTGGGTGGTCGACAAGGTCGAGGACGTCACGACCGGGGAGCTCGTCGAGCAGTTCCTGCTGCAGATGTACGGCGAGACCGCCGCCGAGGCGGTGCCCCGCGAGATCCTCGTGCCCGCCCTGCCGCCGGACACCGACGCGGTCGTGGAGCTGCTGGCCGAGCACCGGGGCGGTCGGGTCGACGTGCGCGTGCCCCAGCGTGGCGACAAGAAGACGCTGATGGAGACGGTGGAGCGCAACGCCGTCGAGGCGTTCAAGCAGCACAAGACGCGCCGGGCGACCGACCTGACGACCCGGAGCAAGGGCCTACAGGAGATCCAGGACGCCCTGGACCTCGACCAGGCTCCCCTGCGGATGGAGTGCTACGACGTCTCCAACCTCCAGGGCACCAACGTGGTGGCGTCGATGGTCGTGTTCGAGGACGGCCTGGCCCGCAAGAGCGAATACCGGCGGTTCTCCATCAAGACGGTCGAGGGCCAGGACGACGTCCGCTCGATCCACGAGGTGATCCGCCGCCGTTTCAAGCGCTACCTGGAGGAGACGGAGAAGACCGGCGAGCTGGACGTCCTGGGCGAGCCGGAGGCCGGCGGGCCGATCGATCCGGAGACCGGCCGGCCGCGAAAGTTCGCCTATCCGCCCAACCTCGTCGTCGTCGACGGCGGCCCGCCCCAGGTCGCGGCCGCCCAGCGGGCCCTCGACGAGCTCGGCATCGACGACGTCGACGTGTGCGGCATCGCCAAGCGCCTCGAGGAGCTCTGGCTGCCCGGCGAGGAGGACCCGGTCATCCTGCCGCGCAACAGCGAGGCCATGTACCTCATGCAGCGGCTGCGCGACCAGGCGCACGACTTCGCCATCCGGTACCACCGGACCAAGCGCAGCAAGGGCATGCTCGTCAGCGAGCTCGACGACGTCCCCGGCCTGGGGCCGGGCCGCCGGAAGGCACTGATCAAGCACTTCGGCTCGGTGAAGGTGCTCAAGGAGGCCGGCCCCGACCAGATCGCCGAGGTTCCTGGCATCGGGCGCCGCACGGCTGAGAACATCGTCGCGGCGTTGCACGCCGGCGAGGGGGCGGCGTCAGGCGCCCAGGACGGGGGAGGGACGTGAACCACACGACAGGGGCGGCCCTGACGAGCAATCATCAGGTGCCCGACATCGTGATCATCACCGGGATGTCGGGCGCCGGGCGGAGTACGGCCGGCAAATCGCTGGAGGACCTCGACTGGTTCGTCGTCGATAACCTGCCGCCCGGTCTGCTCGCCACGATGGCGGACCTGGCCGAGCGGGGCCAGGGGGCGGTGCCGCGCATCGCGGTCGTCGTCGACGTGCGCAGCCGCGCCTTCACGACCGACCTGCAGTCGGCCTTCGACGACCTGGAGGCGCGCGGCGCACACCCGCGGGTGGTCTTCCTCGAGGCGTCCGACGACGTTCTCGTCCGCCGCTTCGAGAGCGTACGACGGCCGCATCCGCTCCAGGGGGACGGCCGGATCGTCGACGGCATCGCGCGCGAGCGCGAACTGCTGCGCGACGTTCGCGCCGAGGCGGACCTCGTCCTGGACACCAGCGCGCTGAACGTGCACGAGCTGCGTGCCAAGATCGTCGGGTTCTTCGGCGGCGAGGCGGGGGAGTCGAGCCTGCGCGCGACCGTGGTCTCCTTCGGCTACAAGTACGGCCTGCCCGTCGACGCGGACCTCGTCGTGGACTGCCGGTTCCTGCCCAACCCGCACTGGATCCCCGAGCTGCGCCCGCAGAACGGACGGGACGCGGCGGTGCGCGACTACGTGCTGTCCCGGCCGGGGGCCAAGGAGTTCCTCGACGCCTACACCGAGGTGCTGCGGCTGCTGGCGGAGGGGTACGAACGCGAGGGCAAGCACTACGTCACGCTCGCCGTCGGCTGCACGGGCGGCAAGCATCGCAGTGTCGCGATGGCCGAGCAGTTCGGCGCTCGGCTGGGCGATGAGGGGCTCCAGGTAAGGGTCGTCCATCGGGATTTGGGACGGGAATAACAACAGGTGGCATCCCCCAAGATCGTGGCCCTCGGCGGAGGACACGGATTGTTCGCCTCGCTGTCCGCGCTGCGCCGGGTCACCGACCGGCTCACGGCCGTCGTGACCGTCGCCGACGACGGCGGATCCAGCGGCCGGCTGCGCCGCGAGCTCGGCGTCCTGCCGCCCGGCGACCTGCGCATGGCCCTGGCCGCGCTGTGCCAGGACGACGACTGGGGTCGCACCTGGAGCGAGGTCGTCCAGCACCGCTTCCGCAGCCACGGCGAGCTGCACGGGCACGCCGTCGGCAATCTGCTCATGGTGGCGCTCTGGGAGCTGCTGGACGATCCGGTCGCCGGGCTGGACTGGATGGGGCAGCTGCTGGGCGCGCAGGGCCGGGTGCTGCCCATGGCCTCCGTCCCCCTCGACATCGTCGCGGAGGTCCGGGGCGCCGACCCGGACCGCCCGCAGGAGATCACCTACGTGCAGGGGCAGGTGGCCTGCGCCAAGACGCCGGGGCAGGTGCTCAGCGTCTCGCTGGTCCCGCCCGACCCGCCCGCGCCCCCGGACGCCCTCCGCGCCATCGAGGAGGCCGACTGGGTCGTCTTCGGGCCCGGCTCCTGGTTCACCAGCGTGCTGCCCCACCTGAAGGTGCCGGAGCTGGCGGGGGCCCTCCTGCGTACACCCGCCCGGCGGATCGTCGCGCTCAACCTCGAGCCGCAGCCGGGCGAGACCGACGACTTCTCCCCTCAGCGGCACCTGGAGGTGCTCCGGGCGCACGCCCCCGACCTGCGGGTCGACGTCGTCCTCGCCGACCGGAAGGTCGTCGAAGAGCGCGATGTCGTGGAAAAGGCGGCGCGTACCCTTGGTGGGACGCTCGTGCTGGCCGATGTCGCGGCCGGAGATGGATCTCCAAGGCATGATCCGGCACGGTTGGCCCAAGCGTTCGCACAGATCTTTGTCAGCGGCCACTGTCCCCGGCAAGATTCCGCGAGACTGCCCTGACGGGATGTTGGCTACAGGGGGAGGATCACATCCATGGCCATGACCGGCGTGGTGAAGGACGAGCTGAGCAGGCTGTCCGTCATGAAGCCGTGCTGCCGCAAGTCCGAGGTGTCGACGCTGCTGCGCTTCGCCGGTGGACTGCACATTGTCAGCGGGCGCATCGTGATCGAGGCGGAGCTCGACACCGGATCCACTGCGCGACGCCTGCGCAAGGACCTCGCCGAGGTCTTCGGCCATACCTCCGACGTGGTGGTGCTGGCGCCGAGCGGCCTGCGCAAGGGCAACCGGTACGTCGTCCGGGTGTTCCGCGACGGCGAGTCCCTCGCCCGCCAGACCGGTCTGATCGACAACAACGGCCGACCGGTCCGTGGCCTGCCGCGGCACGTCGTCTCCGGCGCCGCCTGCGACTCCGAGTCGGCGTGGCGGGGCGCGTTCCTCGCACACGGCTCGCTGACCGAGCCGGGCCGGTCGATG
>JBJMIW010000179.1:0-5717 GCA_045806665.1 Actinoallomurus sp. | reverse complement strand
CCGCCGCCGACCTGTGCAAGGGCGCCTACGCCGCCAAGTGCAAGACCGCCGGAATTCAGTAAGGACGAGGGGCGCCCGGGACCCCGGGCGCCCCGTCGCGCCTTTTGAGGGAGTACGCAGCGTTGTCTCACAACGGAACCCCGACCCTCGAGCTGGTGGGGATCAACAAGAGCTTCGGAGCCATCCATGTGCTCCACGACATCGACTTCGCGGTCTACCCGGGACAGGTCACCGCGCTCGTCGGCGACAACGGCGCCGGTAAATCGACGCTGATCAAGTGCATCGCCGGCATCCACCCGATCGACTCCGGCCGCGTGATGTTCAACGGCAAGCCGGTGAGCATCGGCAGCCCCCGTGACGCCGCCGACCTTGGGATCGAGGTCGTCTACCAGGACCTGGCCCTGGCCGACAACCTGGACATCGCCCAGAACATGTTCCTCGGCCGGGAGCGCAAGAAGGGCATCGTCCTGGACGAGGCCTCCATGGAGCAGGCCGCCCGCGAGACGCTGGCCAAGCTGTCGGTGCACACGGTCAAGTCGGTCCGCCAGCAGGTCGCGAGCCTGTCCGGCGGCCAGCGGCAGACCGTCGCCATCGCCAAGGCGGTGCTCTGGGAGTCCAAGGTCGTGGTCCTGGACGAGCCGACCGCCGCGCTCGGCGTCGCGCAGACCCGTCAGGTCCTGGACCTCGTACGCCGCCTGGCGGAGACCGACCACAGCGTCGTTCTGATCTCGCACAACATGAACGACGTGTTCGAGGTGGCGGACCGGATCACCGCTCTCTACCTGGGCCGCGTCGCCGCCGACGTCAAACGGTCCGACGTCACCCACAGCCAGATCGTGGAGCTCATCACGACCGGGCGCTCCGGCGACCTCGGCCTCGCCCCCTCGACCGCCGCAGAAAGCATCTGAGGTTCCACATGTCCACCGAAACCCCCGGGCCGAACGTGGTCGGCCCGGCATCCGACAAACGGGCGGCGACGGCGACCCTGGCCGACTCGGACTTCTCCGCCGACACCCGAAACCAGACGGTGTCGTCGGCGATCAACGGCTACGTCGTCAAGCTCCGGTCCGGAGACCTCGGCGCGCTCCCGGCGGTGTTCGGGCTCGTCGTCCTGGCGATCCTGTTCTGGGGTCTCCGCCCGGACACCTTCCTCAGCAAGGGGAACATCGCCAACCTGTTCGTCCAGGCGCTGCCCGTCACGATCCTCGCGATGGGCCTGGTGTTCGTCCTGCTCCTCGGCGAGATCGACCTCTCGGCGGGCGTGGCCAGCGGCGCGTGCGCCGCGGTCATGGCCAAGCTGATGGTCGACGCGGGCCAGAACTGGATCGTCGCGGTGCTCGCCGCCGCGGCCACCGGCCTGATCATCGGCGCCGCCATCGGCGCGTTGGTCGCGATCGTGCGCATCCCGTCGTTCGTCGTCACCCTGGCGCTGTTCCTCGGCCTGCAGGGCATCGCACTGAAGCTGATCGGTGAGGGCGGGACCGTCCCGGTCCACGACAAGGTCGTCTACGCGCTGGCCAACGAGTACATGCCGGTCTGGCTGGGCTGGACGCTCGCGGCCGTCGGCGCCCTCGCGTTCGCCGCGATCCAGCTGCTGCGCTGGCAGCGGCAGAACGCCCGTGCGCTGTCCCGGCGGCCTCTCGGCCTCATCGTCGTCCAGATCGTCCTGGTCGCGATCGCGCTCCTGGGCGGCGCGTACGTGCTGAACCTCGACCGTGCGCGCACCCCGCTGGCGCCGTTCTTCGGCGGCGTGCCCTGGGGGATTCCCCTCGTCGCGGTGCTGCTCATCATCTGCACGTTCGTGCTGAGCCGCACCGCGTACGGCCGCCACGTGTACGCGGTCGGCGGCAACGCCGAGGCGGCACGGCGGGCCGGCATCAACGTGACCCGCATCCGGATGTCCGTGTTCATGATCGGCTCGCTGCTGGCGGCGATCAGCGGCATCGTGGCCGCGTCGCGTCTGAACTCGGTCACCCCGGACGCCGGTGCCGGCAACACCCTGCTGTACGCGGTCGGCGCGGCCGTCATCGGCGGTACGAGCCTCTTCGGCGGTAAGGGCAAGGCGCGCGACGCGATCCTCGGCGGTCTGGTCATCGCGATCATCGACAACGGTCTCGGACTGCTGGGGGCGAAGGCGTACGCCAACTACCTGATCACGGGTGGGTTCCTGCTGCTGGCCGCGAGCATCGACGCTTTGGCCCGGCGCCGGCGCTCCGCGACCGGTCGCTGAGCGCCGGGGACGGCCCGGTGACACGTCGGCGCATCCGCGGATCGACCCAGGACGACATACGTCGCCACAATCTGGGCGCGATCCTCACCGAGGTGCACCGACACGGATGCCGGTCCCGGGCCGAACTCACCGCGGAGATGGGGCTCAACCGCAGCACCATCGGCGACCTGGTCGCCGAACTGGTCGACGCGGGCCTCGTCCTCGAGCGCTCCGCGAGCGCTCGAGGACGGGCGGGCCGTCCCTCACTCGAGGTGGTGCCCTGGCCCGACGCCGCGTACGTCCTCGCGGTCGACCTCGGCGTCAGGCACCTGGTCGTGGCGCGGGTCGGGCTTGGCGGCCGCGTACTCGACCGGATCGAGGCCGACTCCGGGCGGGACTGGAGCGAGCTGGACGCGACGGTCGACGCGATCGTCGACACGTGCCGCCGCCTGCGCGACGTGTCGCCGGAAGGCGCCCGCTGCGTCGGCGTCGGCCTGTCCGTGCCCGGCGTGGTCCGCTTGGAGGACGGGTTGCTGCGGTTCGCCCCGAACCTCGGCTGGATCGACCTGCCCCTCGGCGCGCGGCTGGGGGAGCGGCTCGACCTGCCGGCCTTCCTCGCCAACGACGCCGACCTCGGCGCGCTCGCCGAGCACTGGCGTGGGGCCGCCGTCGGATACGACCACGTGGTGGTGATCTCCGGGGAGATCGGCATCGGTGGAGGCATCCTCGTCGGCGGACGGCCACTGCGTGGTCGCGGCGGATACGCGGGGGAGATCGGGCACCTGCGCGTCAACCCGAACGGACGGCTCTGCCGGTGCGGGTCCCTGGGGTGCCTGGAGACCGAGACCGGCGTCGAGGCGCTGCTGAGCGCCGCCGGCCGGCCGGCCGACGGCGGGCTGCAGGTCTACCGCCGCGTACTGGCCCAGGTCGCCGCCGGAGAGCCGACGGCCGTGGCGGCCGCGGCACGGGTCGCCCGGTGGCTCGGGGTCGGCGTCGGCATGCTGGTCAACACGTTCAACCCGGACATGGTCGTGCTCGGCGGTCCGCTCGGCGAGCTGTTCGCGCTCACCGAAGACGTCGTCCGGGAGACCGTCGCCCGGTCCTCCCTGGTCGCCCCCCGCGAGCAGGCACGGATGGCGGTCTCCGCCCTCGGCTCGGACGCCCAGGTCATCGGTGCCGCCGAGCTGGCCTTCGCGCCGCTGCTGGAAGACCCGATCGGCGTCCTGACCCACCTGGCCGCCTGAGACCGGCCCGGGGCGGCCGCCGTCTCCTGCCTGACACCCGACGGCAGGGCCCCGCCAGAGGGCCCTGCCGTCCACGGCGGGTCTGATCCAGCATGCCGACCGCGTTCTCGCACAACCGCCGGGAGTTGAACCGCGAGGATGATCGGCTCCTCCGATAGTCGTGGGACCCCGGCCCGTCACCGCTCCCCGGCGGGGCCATGCGACCGGCGGGCGTGCCGGATCCCGGCGAAGGCCATCGAGAACCAGACGACGGCGAACAGCGGAAAGAGGAACCATCCGCGCGTCACCGCCGCGATGGCGAACAGGGCGATGAGGAACACGCCGGCCGGCGGGCCGAACCGCGGGTGCCGGCCCCGGTGCGCCCTGCGTCCGGCGGCGGGATGCCAGACCCACGGCGGCCCGCCCCACTGCGGCCGGTCGGGCTGGCCCGCCCCGGTCGCCGGGGAGAACAGTCGCGCTAGCGTGTCCTGGCCCCCCGGCAGGTCCCGGGTGACCTCCCGCAGGTCGCCGACGGTCTTCGCGGACAGTGCCGTGGCGAGCCGCTCGTCGAGTTCCTCCCGGTCCAACCGGCCCTGCGCGAAGTGCTCGTGCAGGGCCGACGCCACGGCATCCCGCTCCGCGTCCCCGACCCGAAGATCCTTGCTGTTCATCCGCACAGCCCTCCCTGGTCTCCGGTGCCGGGTCACTCGTCCTCGGCGAGAAGGTGGTAGAGGCGGCGCCGCGTCTCGGCCAGGATCTCTTTCGCCTGCGCGACCTGAGCCTCCGAACCCGTCCGGACGATCTGCATCATGGCCCCGCCCGCTCCTGCGGCGGTCTTGAACAGGTCCTGCACGTCGTCGCGGACGTCGGAGGTCATCGCCTCCCAGGGCGCGTTCACCTCGTCCGGGTGCCGCTCGACGTACGTACGGCCGGTCTCGGTGAGGCGGAAGGTCTTCCGGCCGTCGTCCTCGGTGCCCTCGATCAGCCCTTCGTCGGTGAGCTGCTGTAGGGCCGGGTAGACCGCTCCGGGGCTCGGCCGCCACTCGCCGTGGCTGTGCTCCTCGATCGCCCGGATGAGCTGGTAGCCGTTGCGCGGCTCCTCGGCGAGCAGGGCCAGGATCGCCGCGCGGACGTCGCCGCGCCGGGCCTTCGACCGGCCCTCGACCCAGGGCGGCGGGCCGCCCCACGGACCGAACGGCGGACCCCACGGGCCGCCGCGTCTGCCACGGCCCCGGCCACCACGGCGGCCGAAGGCCCAGGCCTGCCAGGGGGCGTCGAATGTCGCGTCGTGCATGTTCGGTACTCCCTTCCGAGAACCATCTCAGATCGTTCGCGATACTCGAACGATATATCGGAAGCGCTCGCTGTCAAGGAGGTGAGGGGATACCTTGACGTCGAGATATTCGTGGTACCTTGACGTCGAGAGAAATTGCGGAGAAGTTAGGCACGCCTCAGTGCGCACGCGAGCGCGCGGTTGGGGCAGGATCCTGACGTATCCACCAACGAACCCCCGCGTACGCCGAACGAGCGGTAGCCGCGCTCGGGGAGCGCGTAGAGGAGGACAACTTGAACAGCTTCGGCAGCCGCCAGACGCTGCGCGTCGGCGACGCGTCCTATGAGATTTTCCGGCTGGATGCCGTCGAGGGTTCGGCACGTCTCCCGTACAGCCTGAAGGTCCTGCTGGAGAACCTGCTGCGCACCGAGGACGGCGCCAACGTCACCGGCGAGCACATCCGTGCGCTGGCGGCCTGGGACCCGAACGCCCAGCCGAACCAGGAGATCCAGTTCACGCCGGCCCGAGTGATCATGCAGGACTTCACCGGCGTCCCGTGTGTGGTCGACCTGGCGACGATGCGGGAGGCCGTCCGCGACCTGGGCGGCGACCCGGCGAAGATCAACCCGTTGAACCCGGCCGAGATGGTCATCGACCACTCCGTGCAGGTCGACGTCTTCGGCCGTGAGGACGCCTTCGAGCGCAACGTCGAGTTCGAGTACGGCCGCAACAAGGAGCGCTACCAGTTCCTCAAGTGGGGCCAGAACGCCTTCGACAACTTCAAGGTCGTGCCGCCGGGCACCGGCATCGTGCACCAGGTGAACATCGAGCACCTGGCCCGCGTGGTCTTCGACAGCGACGGCGTGGCGTACCCCGACACCTGCGTCGGCACCGACTCCCACACCACGATGCAGAACGGTCTGGGCGTCCTCGGCTGGGGCGTCGGCGGCATCGAGGCCGAGGCCGCCATGCTCGGCCAGCCGATCTCGATGCTCATCCCGCGCGTCGTCGG
>JBJMIW010000178.1:0-12148 GCA_045806665.1 Actinoallomurus sp. | reverse complement strand
CTTGGTCTCGATGCCCAGGCTCAGCGGGGTCACGTCGAGCAGGAGCACGTCCTTGACCTCGCCCTTGAGCACACCGGCTTGAAGCGACGCTCCGACAGCCACCACTTCGTCCGGGTTGACGCCCTTGTTGGCCTCCTTGCCGCCGGTCAGCTCCTTGACCAGGTCGGCGACGGCGGGCATACGGGTGGAGCCGCCGACCAGAACGACGTGGTCGATGTCGTTCACGCCGATGCCGGCGTCCTTGATGACCTGCTGGAAGGGGTTCTTGCAGCGGTCGAGCAGCTCCGAGGTCATCTTCTGGAACTCGGCGCGGGTGAGCTTCTCGTCCAGGTGGAGCGGGCCCTCGGACGAGGCCGTGATGTACGGCAGGTTGATGCTCGTCTCCGAGGAGCTGGACAGCTCGATCTTCGCCTTCTCGGCGGCCTCACGGAGCCGCTGCAGCGCCATCTTGTCCTTGGACAGGTCGACGCCGTGGGCGTTCTTGAACCGGGTGACCAGCCACTCGACGACCTTGTTGTCCCAGTCGTCGCCACCGAGGTGGTTGTCGCCGCTCGTGGCCTTGACCTCCACGACGCCGTCGCCCACCTCGAGGAGGGAGACGTCGAAGGTGCCGCCACCGAGGTCGAAGACGAGGATCGTGGCCTCGCTCTCCTTCTCCAGGTGGTAGGCCAGGGCCGCGGACGTCGGCTCGTTGATGATGCGCAGGACGTTGAGGCCCGCGATCTGGCCGGCCTCCTTGGTGGCCTGCCGCTGGTGGTCCGAGAAGTACGCCGGGACGGTGATCACCGCGTCGGTGATCTTCTCGCCGAGGTAGGCCTCCGCGTCGCGCTTGAGCTTCTGCAGCACGAACGCGCTGATCTGCTGCGGCGTGAAGTCCTTGCCGTCGATCGTGCTCTTCCAGTCGGTGCCCATTTCCCGCTTGACCGACCGGATGGTCCGGTCCACGTTGGTCACCGCCTGACGCTTGGCGACCTCGCCGACCAGGACCTCGCCGTTCTTGGCGAAGGCGACGACGGACGGCGTGGTCCTCGACCCCTCCGCGTTGGCGATGACGGTGGGCTCGCCACCCTCCAGGATCGCGACGACCGAGTTGGTCGTTCCAAGGTCGATACCGACCGCACGTGCCATGAGTTGGTTCCTCCGACTGTGAGCTTGCTAAGTCGATGAAGCTGGGTCCAGCAGACGCAAGATTGCCAAAGAGCTATCGCCCTGTCAAATGACTTGAGTCTGCCTCACTCAACTTTGCTGACCGGTACAACGATCACCGGCCGCGCCGTGTTCCCGCCGCCGGCCAGAAATCTGTCGATCTTCGGTCGGCGGGCAGGGTTCAACTCGATACGCGGTTCTTACGGGCATCCGTGCCGGCAGATGGCGCGAAACCCCGCAGCAGGCCGGGAACCAGGCAAGGGAGACCGGGCAACGAACAGAGGTGACGGGATCCCCGCGACGGACCCGGGGCCGCCGGCCGGGGTCCTGCGGGGCCGACTCCACGGCCATCGCGGCCCGGGGCGGCGACTAGTCGTAGATGTAGTAGAGGCCCGAGGGCTGGAGCGCCCGGGTCAGCGCCGCCGCCCGCAGCGTGTGCGTCCCGCCCGTCGGCCGCCACGGATCGAAGACGGTGACGGTGCCCTTTTTCCGGTCGTAGCCGTACGCGACGATCAGGTGCCCGAGCTTGTGCCGCGACCCGATGCCCTTGTTCCAGGGGAGCCGTTCCCACCACACCGCGACGAGGGGCGCGCGACCGAGGACACCGACGTCGTACGCGACCTCCTTGAGGAGGAAGTCCGGAGGGCTGCTCGGTAGTCCCTCGAAGGTCAGCGAGTACCGCGTGTCGTGCAGGAAGTCCCGGAGGGCGGCCATGGCGTCATCGCCGGCGGTGCCCTTCGGGCTCTTCGTCCGCATCTTGCGGGCCAGGGCCGACTGCCGGACCGTGATGTGGAATGTCGAGAGGCTCATCACGCCCGAGGCGGGCGCGCAGTTGTACGACGTCGACTGGTACTCCTTGGCCATGTGCAGCCGACGGGACACCGGAGGGGCCGCGGGCGCGGACGCACTCGGAAATGGACTCGGCGTGGGCGAGGCAGCCGACGTATCGGCGATCGGGCGGGTCCGGTCGGCCGGTCGCCGAGTGGCCGCGGTGCCGACCGTGCAGCCCCCGATGGCGAGGGCGGTGGCGGCCGCCGCGAGCCCGGAGATCAACCGACGATGCGGCACCCTCTTCACCTATGCCCCCATATAACGATTCGGTGGAGCAATGATGGCATCGCCGGGCAGAGGGCGGCATCGGTTTTGTTCGAGGATGAAACACCGACGGGGCGGCCTCGGTCGGCTGGACGAACGCCCGTCCTTACCGCAGCTGGCTCCCCTGGGCGACGGCGCGGAAGGCGGCCGGCGTACGGCCGTCGTGGCGGCGGAAGAACTTGGTGAAGTCGCGCGGCGACGGCCGTACGCCGGCGCGTGGTGCCAGGGTGACCAGAAAAGCTACTGCTCGGTAGAATCCGTGGATCCCATGTCGATGGCTGTCAGTCGCCGGCCGTACGCTGATTGCCAACGCCGTACCCCCCAGGAGGACGGAACATTGGTTGTCAGGTTGATCATCGGGCTTGCCGCAACGGTGGTCGCGCTGGTCTTCGCCGCTCGGCGGGTCCTGTTCCTCTACAGGCTCGCTACGAACGGCCAGCCCGCCCCCGACCGCATCGCGCTCGCCAAGGCGAACGTCGGTGAGGACGTCAAGCTGCAGGCCGTTGAGGTCTTCGGGCAGCGCAAGCTGCTCAAGTGGACCGTGCCCGGTCTCGCCCACTTCTTCGTCATGTGGGCGTTCTTCATCCTCGCCACGGTCTACCTCGAGGCGTACGGTGCGCTGATCTTCGGGCTGAAGTTCCACATCCCGTTGGTCGGCAAGTGGGGAGTGCTCGGCTTCCTGCAGGACTTCATCGCGGTGGCCGCGCTGCTCGGCCTGGTCGCCTTCTCGATCATCCGGGTGAAGAACTCCCCGAAGAAGCTCGACCGCAAGTCCCGCTTCAAAGGCTCGCATCTCGGCGGGGCCTGGCTCGTCCTATTCATGATCTTCAACGTGATCTGGACGATGTTCCTGTTCCGGGGCGCGGGTGTGGCGACGGGCAACTTCCCGTACGGCAACGCGGCCTTCATGTCGCACCTGGTCGGCAACGGCCTCAAGGGGCTGGGTCACAGCACCGACGAGGTGCTGGAGTCGGTCGGCCTGCTGCTGCACATCGGCGTGATGCTGGCGTTCCTGATCATCGTGCTGAACTCCAAGCACCTGCACATCTTCGTCGCGCCGCTCAACGTGCTGTTCAAGCGCCGCCCGGACGGACTGGGCGCGGTGCAGCCGATGATGAGCGACGGCAAGCCGATCGACTTCGAAGAGGCCGACCCGGACGAGGACACCTTCGGCCGCGGCAAGATCGAGGACTTCACCTGGAAGGGCTACCTCGACTTCGCCTCCTGCACGGAGTGCGGCCGCTGCCAGTCGCAGTGCCCCGCCTGGAACACCGGCAAGCCGCTGTCGCCCAAGACCCTCATCATGGACCTGCGCGACCACGCCCTGGCCAAGGCGCCCTACATCTTCGCCTCCGAGGAGGAGCAGGCGAACCTCCCGGAGGACGTCCTCAAGGAGGCCGGCCGGCCGCTCGTCGGCGGTGCGGACGTGAACGGCGTCATCGACCCGGACGTCCTGTGGTCCTGCACGAACTGCGGCGCCTGCGTCGAGCAGTGCCCGGTGGACATCGAGCACATCGACCACATCGTCGACATGCGCCGCTACCAGGTCATGATCGAGTCGAGCTTCCCGTCCGAGGCGGGCGTGATGCTCAAGAACCTCGAGAACAAGGGCAACCCCTGGGGCATGTCCGAGATGAAGCGCCTCGACTGGATTGAGGAGCTGGACTTCGAAGTTCCGGTCGTCGAGGAGAAGATGCCCGAGGACACCGAGTACCTCTTCTGGGTCGGCTGCGCGGGCGCGCTGGAGGACCGCGCGAAGAAGACCACCAAGGCCATCGCTGAGCTGCTGCACATCGCGGGTGTGAAGTTCGCGGTGCTCGGCCCGATGGAGGCCTGCTCCGGTGACCCGGCGCGCCGCCTGGGCATGGAGTTCGTCTTCCAGATGCTCGCCCAGCAGAACGTCGAGACGCTCAACGAGGCGGGCGTCAAGAAGATCGTGGCGTCCTGCCCGCACTGTTTCAACACGCTCGCCAACGAGTACCCGCAGCTCGGCGGCACGTACGAGGTCGTGCACCACACCCAGCTGCTGTCGCACCTGGTCGAGACCGGCAAGCTCACGCCGGTCACGCCGATCGACGAGAAGATCACCTACCACGACCCGTGCTTCCTCGGACGGCACAACAAGGTGTACGCCCAGCCGCGCGACATCATGGCCCAGGTGCCGGGCGTCAAGACCCAGGAGATGCACCGCTGCAAGGAGCGGGGCTTCTGCTGCGGTGCCGGCGGTGCGCGGATGTGGATGGAAGAGCGCATCGGCAAGCGGATCAACACCGAGCGCGTCGAGGAGGCGCTGGAGACCGACCCGGACACCGTCTCCACGGCCTGCCCGTTCTGCCTCGTCATGCTCGGCGACGCCATCAACGAGAAGAAGAACAGCGGCGGCGCCAAGGAGTCCCTGGAGGTCGTCGACGTCGCCCAGTTGCTGATCAAGTCGGTCAAGGGCGAGCCGGAGCCCGTTCCCGTGCCCGCCGAGTAGGCGTCCCACCGCACGCCGAGGGCCCGTCACCGAGCCGGTGACGGGCCCTTCGCGTGCGAATGACAAAGGCGGTGCCATCTCGGGGGAGCGGGGGGTGAGATGGCACCGCCACAACGCACCGGCCAGATGTGACGAAGGCCACAGGGGCGAACGTCAACCGAACTGACCGGTAACGCGTCGTCCGAAACTATCGGCTTTGCCGACAGTTGGCCACCGATTGTGGAAAGAATCACGGGCCGTCCCCGATGGATTACGGAGACGGCCCGTGACGTGGGCGGATACGCGCCGGAATCAGCCGGTCAGCTTCTTGACGATGTCCGGGTGCTGCTTCTCCCACTCGGCGACGCCCTGAGCGGGCTTGTCCTTGTACTTGTTCATCACCAGGTCCTCGAGCGGGAACAGCTGGGCGTCGTCCATCCGGAAGTTCTGGAGCCAGCGGCTCGCCTGGGGGAAGTCCTTGGCGAATCCCTTGCGGGCGAGCGTGTGGATCTCTTCGGCTCGGCCGAACGCGCCCTGCGGGTCGGCCAGCGGCTTGATCGGGTACCTCACGTACGCCCAGTGCGGCTTCCACAGCACCGCGACGATCGGCTTTCCGGTCTGCACCGAGCGGTTCAGCTCCGCGAGCATGGCCGGAGTGCTGCTCGCGATGAGCTTGTACTCGCCGTTCAGCCCGTACGTCGGCATCACCTTGTTCTGGACAAGCTTCATCTCCCCTGTGGCGGGCTCGATGCCGATGATGCGGCCCTGGTACCGGGAGGCATGCCCCTTGAGGTCGCCGGTGGAGTTCGCCGGGTCGTTCTTCAGGACCGCCAACTGCATCGTGCCGTTCTGGTACCAGACACCGATGTCGTCGATCTTGCCCTTGTACCTGTCGAGGTACTGGCCCTGGGTGGTCGGCAACCAGGAATCCATGAACAGGTCGATGTCGCCTTGCGCGAGCCCGGCGTACATCGGTCCGAGGTCCACCTGCTTGAGGATGACTTTGTAGCCCTTCTTCTGCAGCTCGGTCTTCCACAGCTGGGTGGCGGCGATGTCCTCGTCCCACGGGTTGTAACCGATCGTGATCGGCCGGCCCTTGGTGCCGCCGCCGGAACCGACCACGCCGAGCGCGGTGGCCAGCAGGGCGAAGACGACGACGCCGGACAGGGCGAACGCCGGGCGGGGCCGGTACCGCAGCACGGAGAGCACGCCACCGTACGCCACCCGTTCGGCCTGGCGACGGGCGGCCGGCTCCAGGCGCCGTCCCAGCGCCCCGGTCAGCCGGTCGAGGATGATCGCCAAGAGCACGACCGCCAGCCCCGACTCGGCACCGGCCGCGAGGTCGTACTGAGTGATCGCACTGAAGACGTTCGCGCCGAGGCCCTCGGCACCGACCATGCCGGCGATGACCACCATGGACAGCGACAGCATGATCACCTGGTTGACGCCGGTCATGATGGTCGGCAGCGCCAGCGGGAGTTGCACGCGCGTGAGAATCCGTGACGAGGGCGTCCCGAACGCCTCGGCGGCCTCCACCATTTCCCTGTCGACCTGCTTGATGCCGAGTTCGGTCAGGCGCGCGCCCGGCGGAATCGAGAAGATCATGGTCGCGACGACGCCCGGCACCTCGCCGAGCCCGAAGAACGAGATCGCCGGGATCAGGTAGACGAACGCGGGCATCGTCTGCATGAAGTCGAGCACCGGCCGGGCCACCGCACCGACCGACGGCACCCGCGCGCTGAGGATGCCCAGCGGGATACCGACGATGAGGGCGGCGAGGCTCGCGACCAGCACCAGCGCGAGGGTCTCCATGGCCGCGTTCCACTGCCCGAGCGCGTCGATGACCATCAATCCGACGAACGCCAGGATCCCCGCGAGCAGCCCGCGCAGCCACCAGCACAGCATCGCGACCAGGGCTGCGAACGCCAACGACGGCGGCCCGGTCAGCACACCGCTCAGCCCATGGACGACGCCGCCGACCACGTCGCTGATCGCGCCGAAGACCGGCCTGCCGTGCTTGGTGAGGAAGTTCACCGCGTCGGCGACCCAGTTGCCGAGGGGAATCCTAGGCATCGGCGGTCACCCCCGGGGTGACGGCGGCGGTCTCCTCCTGGGCGGGCGCGGCCTCCTCGGTGTGGCCGTTGCCATGGGCGTTGCCCAGGGCGGTCAGCAGCGTGACCCGTGGGATCACGCCGAGGAGCTTGCCGTTCCCGTCGGTGACGGGCACGGGCAGCGGGGTCTCCGCCGCCAGCAGGAACAGATCCGCCAGGGCGGTGTCGGGGTCGACCGGCTGCAGGCCATCCTCGATGATCCCGTTGAGGGTGTTCCCGCCCTCCCGTACGGCCTTGGCCGCCGGCTCGGCGAAGACCACTCCGACCAGCCGCCGGTCGCGCGCCACCGCGAACGCGAACGACGCCTGCTGCTCCCGCATGACGCGCACGGCCGCGCGAGGGCCGCTGTCGGCGTCCACCGTGGCGATCGGTTTCTCCATGACCGAGCGCGCGGTGAGCACCCGCGTACGGTCGACGTCGGCGACGAACTGGGCGACGTAGTCGTTGGCCGGGTCGGTGAGGATCTCCTCAGCCGTCCCGATCTGCATCACGCGCCCGTTGCGGAGCATGGCGATCCGGTCGCCGAGTCGCATCGCCTCGTTGAGGTCGTGCGTGATGAACACGATCGTCTTGCCGAGCTCGCCCTGCAGGTCGAGCAGCAGGTCCTGCATCTCCCGCCGGATCAGCGGGTCCAGGGCGCTGAACGCCTCATCCATGAGCAGGATGTCCGTCTCGGCGGCGAGTGCCCGGGCGATGCCGACCCGCTGCTGCATCCCGCCGGACAGCTGGTCGGGGTAGCGGTCCTCCCAGCCTTCGAGGCCGACGTAGCTCAGGAACTCCTTGGCCTTGGCGAGCCGTTCCTGCTTTGGAGCGTTCCGCACCTCGAGCCCGTACGCCGCGTTCTCCAGCACGGTGCGGTGGGGGAACAGGGCGAAGTGCTGGAAGACCATGCTGACCTTCTCCTGGCGGAGTCGGCGCAGCTCCTTCCCGCCCATCTTGGTGATGTCGACCTCGTCGATCTCGATGCTGCCCGCCGTCGGCTCCAGGAGGCCGTTCAGCATGCGGATCAGCGTCGACTTGCCGGAGCCCGAGAGCCCCATGACCACGAAGATCTCGCCCTCGTTCACCTCGAACGAGACGTCGGCCACCGCCGCGGTCACACCCAGCCGGCGAAGCTCGTCGGGCTCGGCGCCTTGCCGGATCCTGCGGAGCACCTCGGCCGACCTGCGACCGAAGACCTTTGACACACGTTGCGCGCAGATTCTGGGCACATCGTCCTTCCGGTCCGGCCGCGCCGCCGTCCCGAGGGCCGTCGTCCCCGTCGGACCGCGCGGCAATCCGTGCGAACTGCCGGTGCCTCCACCGTCGGCTCGCGCTTGTACGACCCAGGGGAACGAGACATGACACAGATCACGCTCGTGGTCGCCAACCGACCGAATGGGTCATGCGTCGAAGCACCTTATCCCCAGGCAAATAAAGATGCACATCCGTGTGCGAACCATCACAATGCGCAAACGATCGGTTTGACCTGCACAAACCCGGGGTACCGCGCGCGGGCGCAGTAGGGGGAGCCGGACCGCCGAGTACCGCCTCCGCGACGGAGACCGGGCAGGAGCCGTGCGTGGCGGACCGCGTCAGCGGTAGAGTCCGGGGTCGCCCGGCTCAAAGACCCGGAACCGGTCCAGGTCGGTTGTGACGCCACCCACCCCGTCGGCCAGCTCCAGCGCCGCCGTCGCCCCCAGGCGTACCCACCGGGGATCCCGGTCCCCTGCGACGCCGAACCGGTAACCGTGCAACCCGGGCTCCCGCCGCATCGGCCCGAGCGCCAGTGGCAGCAACCAGCGCAGGCTCGGCACCTCCGGCCCGTCACAGCGAATGCTGATCGGCGCCTGTGGGGTACTGAGGAAGAACGAGCCGTCCTCCTCCGGTCCGTCCGGCGCCAGGCCGGGGATGAAGGCGCTGAGCCGCGACGCGAGCTCGCCCGGCGACACCTTCCGCGGCGTGTGCACGACGACGACCTCCGTCGGATCGTCGACGACCATCTGCTGCGGCAGATGCGCGTACCCGCCGAACCGGCGCGCCAGCCCGCGCGCCAGCCAGTTCTGGAACGGTCCCGAGTCGCTGGCCACGAAGGCGTGGCCCTCCGGGAGAGTGCTCTTGGCGGCGAGGTCGGAGGTCACCGGATGCGGCCCGGCCAGTCGTACCCCCGCCCCGAACGCGACCCCGCCGTCGACCGGCGCGGCCTCCGGGTCGAACCGCCGGATCGTAGCGAGCCACCGCTGCGGCTCCGGCGGCCGGGGCAGCACGACTGCCGGCACCTTACGCAGGCGCCTGGCCGACAGGCCCATCAGATCGGGGTGCGATGAAAATTAAGGTACGACCGCGACGGTGTCGGACCACGCTGATCCTGATAGCGCGACCCGTGATGCTCGGAACCGTACGGATGGTCCACCGGCGAACTCGTCCGGAACAGGCACATCTGTCCGATCTTCATGCCGGGCCACAGCTTGATCGGCAGCGTCGCGACGTTCGACAGCTCCAGCGTCACGTGGCCGGAGAACCCGGGGTCGATCCAGCCCGCCGTCGAGTGCGTGAGCAGCCCCAGGCGTCCCAGACTCGACTTGCCCTCCAGCCGCGCCGCCAGGTCGTCCGGCAGGCCGAACACCTCGTACGTCGAGGCCAGCACGAACTCGCCCGGATGCAGGATGAACGGCTGGTCCGGCTCGACGTCGACGAGCCGGGTGAGGTCGGGCTGCTCCACCGCCGGATCGATGTGCGGATACTTGTGGTTCTCGAACACCCGGAAGTAGCGGTCCAGGCGCACGTCGATGCTCGACGGCTGAACCATCCCGGGGTCGTACGGATCGATCTTCATCCGCCCGGACTCGATCTCAGCCTTGAGATCACGATCGGAGAGCAGCACGACAAGAAACTACCGGGTAAAGCCGCCTGACACGTAAACGCCGGATCGGATCACCCAGAACCCGCTCCCGGACGGCCTTGGTCGCGGCATGATCCGGCCGGGAGCCGAACCCCTGGGCATGAAGGGGGCGTGTTCCGGTAGCATGTGCGGGCGGTCACCTGAGAAGGTGACCGATGCGGGTGTAGTTCAATGGCAGAACTCCAGCTTCCCAAGCTGGTAGCGCGGGTTCGATTCCCGTCACCCGCTCCAACGACGAAAGCCCAGGCCAGGGACAAGATCCCCAACCTGGGCTTTGATCTTGATAGGGGCGGTGATCGGCCGCCGGGCAATTAGCGGGCAATTAGGTCGCCGGCACCGGTGGCGCCGTCGTTCGGGTCGTCGCCCGCGTCCTCAGCCCCGCGCGCTTCCTTCAGGAGAGCGTCGAGCCCTTCCGCGACCTTGCGGTCAGCCTTGTTGGATGCGTGCTGGTAGATCAGCGCGGCCCGCTCGTTGTCGTGGCCCATGCGCGCCATCAGGTTGCGGAGCGAGACGCCCATGTCGGCGGCCAGGGTGTTGCCGGTATGGCGAAGGTCGTGGAAGTGCAGGCCCGGAACACCCATCGTGCGCACGACGTCGACCCAGCGCGTGAGCTTGTCAAGGCGGCGGCGCTTCGCGCCGCCGCAGGCTGCCCGCTCCGGCACGCCCTACGGGTGTGCGGCGTGGGCGCCGGTCCCTCCGATCGCGCCGGTCGGGCGGCCTGCCGCACCGCGGGTCGACCACCGGCTCGCAGGCGTATCGTCAGCGCCGGAGGTGGGCCGTGGCCTACATACGAGACGTCCTCCGGGCACTGACCCGGCTCGATGACCGCGTACTGGGACGGTGGCTGGACCGCCCGCCACCACCATTGCGCCTGGCGATCCCATTGACGGTCCTCACGGTCATCGCCGGCGCACTGCTCACCGTCCTTACTGGGAATGCCACGCCCCTGATAGCCGTACTCGTCGGCCTGGTCATCGGCTGGATTACGCGAGTCTTTACCACCCGCCCTCGCGAATGACCTCAAGCGCCTCCGGCGGGGGCCTCTGGCTCGGGGATGGCCCGGGCCGGCGTGGGGCTGACGGTGTGTTCGGGCTGAGGTGGAAGCCGGTTCGTCCCCTCCACCGACGCCCCAGGCGAAGCCAAGCAGACCAGGCCCTAGAGCCGAAGGTCGTTCTTTCAGTAGGGAGATCCACCTTCGTCTCTAGGGCCTGGCCCGCTCCCCGGAGGGTGGGACGAAGGCGGACGGGATGACCGGGCCGGGGGGTGATGTGGCCGTGATCGGCCCATGTAACAGCCGTACGGTGACGCTTGCCGTCGAGCAGGCCGGCAGACAGGATGCCGGCGGCACCTTGACCCTGCTCGTCGGCCTCGGTGCCCTGGCGATCGGTGCCCCGTTTCGCCACTAACTTCCGCTGAGCGCTTGACCGCTGGGAGGAGACACCGAGGCCGATACGGATACCGGCCGTATATGAAAACTCCCGCTGATCGGCCGCGACGACAACGCCGGACATCTGCTCGTCACAGCGCTAGATCAGCCGAGGGTGAGCCATCGCAAGTTCATGTCGGCCAGTTGCCGATCTTCGGCTGGGGTGAGCAGCTGACGTCCGGTGGCTTTTTCCAGAAAGGTGGCCTGGTCCCATCCCAGTGCCTGCCGGTCGGTGCTATCGGAGTGGCCGGTCAGGAGCTCTTCCACCACTGAGCCTGCCTCAGGAGTCAGCCACGGCACGCATTCCAGCGCAGCGGCCAGGTCAAGTCCGTGGACGGCGACCTCGACCACTCTGGTGACCAGGAACTCTGACAACAACATCGCGTCGTCATGCCGCGTCCGCACCACGCGATCGGCCGGTTCCGCGCTGCACAGCCGATAAACCTTCTGCCAGGTGGCGGCGAAGTCTTCAGCGAGCGCGCGACCGTCCGGGAAGTCGGCAGCGTGCTCCTGAGCCAAGGAGATACGCGTGTCGTTCGTAGCAGTCGAGAACCGTTCATCGGGCCGGTAGTACTGCCTGGCCGACACCTGCGCCGGGTCCGGTGATGCTCCGGCGAGCATCCCGGGCAGCCAGGCGATCACAACCCGAACATGACCAAATAGATCACGAACCCGCCAGGGCTCACACCGGGTGGGCAGGCCCCAATCCCGCTCCATCCAGTTCAAGGCCACCTCGCCCAGACGAGCCGACTCCGCCCTGAACGCCTTCACCACCCGATCACGATCCGTGATCATCGAATTACCGCACGTCGATGGCCGCCGCGCATCTCTGGTCGTGCCATTAGCGTGACATTAGCCCGGGTGAACAAGGGTCAACAGCGGTCACTGCCGACCACAGGACTGAGCAGGTCAGCGCTCATGACGGCCAAGATCCGTACGCTTCCCAAGCTGGTCGCGCGGGTTGCATTCCCGGCACCCGCTCCAAGATCTGGAAACAAGTCCGCAGCGCGTTCCAGGTGCGTCTGCCGCTGGTT
>JBJMIW010000177.1:0-4070 GCA_045806665.1 Actinoallomurus sp. | reverse complement strand
GTCTATCCGTCTGGTCGAGTTCGGTTTACCACCTTAACCACGGCGGTCAATTGTTCCAGTGCCGAGCGAGGATGCACAGTCCCGCCGCGCGGTTGTGGACAACTCGGTAGCCGGTGGAGCATTACCGGATAGCGAGGTTCGTCTCCCCTGCTACACGTTGAAGCGGAACTCGACCACGTCACCGTCCTGCATGACGTACTCTTTGCCCTCCATCCTGGCCTTTCCGGCCGCACGGGCGGCGGCGACCGAGCCCTCGGCCACCAGGTCCTCGTACGACACGATCTCGGCCTTGATGAAGCCCTTCTGGAAGTCGGTGTGGATCACACCTGCGGCCTCCGGGGCGGTGGCGCCCTTGCGGATCGTCCAGGCGCGGGCCTCCTTGGGACCGGCGGTGAGGAAGGTCTGCAGCCCGAGGGTGCCGAAGCCGACGCGGACGAGCTGCAGCAGGCCGGGCTCCTCCTGACCGGTGGACTGCAGGAGCTCCAGGGCCTCCTCGTCGGGCAGCTCGATCAGCTCCGACTCGATCTTCGCGTCGAGGAGGATGGCCTCGGCCGGGGCGACCAGCTCCTGTAGGCGGGCGCGCAGCGCCTCGTCGCCGAGCTCGTCCTCGTCCACGTTGAAGACGTAGAGGAACGGCTTGGCGGTCATCAGGTGCAGCTCGCGCAGCGGTTCCCGATCCACGCCCGATGCGTACAGCGTGACGCCCTCGTTCAGTGTCTTCTGCGCCTGGCGGGCGGCCTCCACGACGGCGAGCTTGTCGCGGTCCTTGGTCGTCCGCGCCTCCTTCTCCAGGCGCGGCAGGGCCTTCTCGAGCGTCTGCAGATCAGCGAGGATCAACTCGGTGTTGATCGTCTCGATGTCGCGCGGCGGGGCGACGTCGCCGTCGACGTGCGTGACGTCGGGATCGTCGAACACCCGGATCACCTGGCAGATCGCGTCGGTCTCCCGGATGTTGGCGAGGAACTGGTTGCCGAGCCCCTGCCCTTCGGACGCGCCCTTCACGATCCCGGCGATGTCGACGAACTGCATCGTCGCGTGCACGATCTTGGCCGAGTCGTACAGCCTGGCCAGCTCGTCGAGACGCGGGTCCGGCACGGCCACGACACCGACGTTCGGCTCGATCGTCGCGAACGGGTAGTTCGCCGCGAGAGCGGTGTTCTTGGTCAGCGCGTTGAACAGGGTGGACTTGCCCACGTTGGGCAGCCCGACGATTCCGATGGACAGACTCACGGACGCAGAGTCTACGGGCCCGCGCTAACCGTCCGGCGTCCCGGATGCGCCGGTGAGCGGGCCGCGCGGACCGCTGTGATCAATACCTCGCCGGCGTATCGCAGCCCCTGGGCCGGGCAGCGTCCGTACGCCCGCGACCAATGCGAGCCGAAGCGCCGGTACCCCGGCTTCGCCGGGGTGCGGCTCAGACCCGCCTGGCACCGGCAGCGGCTGCGGCGCGCCGCCACGACCGGCACCCAGGTACGGCAGCGCCGCGCAGGCCGGGTGGCGGCTCATCCGCGCGTCGAGCCGACTTTCTCGTGCTGCTTTGTCACGATGCGGACATGGACGTTCTCCTTGGGCTCGTGATCGGTCTTGTCCTGGGTACGGCGCTCGGGATCGCCTGGGCCCGCAGCCGGACCGCCGTGATCACCGCGCGGGCGAAGGCCGCCGAGGAGAAGCTCGCCTACGTGGAGCAGGGGCTCGCCGAGCGCTTCCAGTCGCTGTCGGCCCAGGCGCTCGACGCGAGCAACCAGCGCTTCCTCGAACTGGCCGACACCCGGCTGGCTACCGCGAACGCCGAGGCCGCCGGAGAGCTGGACAAGCGCATCGCCCCACTCAGGGACACGCTCAGCAAGGTCGAGCAACAACTGCGCGAGGTCGAGAGCGGGCGGCGCGAGTCGCACGCCATGCTGGCCAAGCAGGTGGAGTTCGTACGGCAGAGCTCCGACCAGCTCCGCGAGGAGACCCGGACGCTCGTACGAGCGCTGCAGCGGCCGGAGGCGCGTGGGCGGTGGGGAGAGCTCCAGCTGCGCCGGGTCGTGGAGATCTCCGGAATGACCCCGCACTGCGACTTCGACGAGCAGGCCACCGCGGCGAATGGGCTCCGTCCCGACATGGTCGTACGGCTGGCGGGCGGCAAGAGCATCGTCGTCGACTCGAAGGTCTCCCTGTCCGCGTATCTCGACGCCGCGGGCGCGGACGAAGCAGGGGCGTGGGAGGCGCGGCTGGACGCGCACGCCCGGCACCTGCGCGAGCACGTGGACCGCCTGGCCGCCAAGTCGTACTGGCAGTCCTTCGCCCCCGCCCCGGAGTTCGTGGTGCTGTTCGTACCGGGCGAGGCGTTCTTGGCCCCCGCGCTGGACCGGGACCCCGGCCTGCTGGAGTACGCGATGCGCCGCCGGGTGCACATCGCCACGCCGACCACCCTCATCAGCATGCTGCGCACGGCGCACTACGCATGGCAGCAGCAGGCGCTGTCGGAGAACGCGCGGGCGGTGTTCGAGCTGGGCCGGGACCTCTACGACCGGCTCGGGACGCTCGGCCGGCACGTCGATCAGCTCGGCAAGTCCCTGACGAACGCCGTCGTCGCCTACAACCGGACGATCGGGTCGCTGGAGAGCCGGGTCCTGGTCACCGCGCGCAGGCTCAACGAGCTCGGCGTGACCGACGCCGAGCTCGACGCCCCGGCTCCGGTCGAAGAGCCGGCCCGCTCGCTGTCCGCCGCCGAGCTCGCCGACGACGCGGAGCAGAGCCGCCAAATCCGCCTGCTGCCCTGACGTCGTGTCGCGAGACGCGGCGTGCCGAAAGGGTTACCGTGGGGGCAGGCACTGTCGACTCTGGGACGCATCTGGTGGCAACGGACACGCGCGGAGACCCGGAGACGGTCGCCGCTCCGCGACGGCGGGAGAAGCGGCGTCCGCCCGCGGCCCTGGAGCGGCCCGCACGGACCGGTCCGGTCGTCATGCTGACCGGCCGGGGCGGCGCGGTCGTGGTGTTCGGGTGCACGCTGCTCGGCGCGGTGATCGGCGGGCTGTTCGGCCTGCGGTCCGCGCAGGGTCTGCTGTTCGTCGTGGGCTGCCTGCTCGCCGTGCTGGCCACCCGCCGCACGGACCTGCTGACGCTGGTGGTGAGCCCGCCGCTGCTGTTCTTCCTGGTGAGCCTGCTGTCGGCCGTCACCGGATCGATGGGCGAGAAGTCGTTCCTGCTGAGCACCGTGGTCACCCTCGCCGCGAAGCTCACCTCGAGCGTGCCGTGGCTCTTTCTCGGCGCGGTGCTCGTCGTGCTGATCGCGGTCCCCCGGGGGCTGCCCGCCAACCTGCGCGAGCTGCGTGCGCGGGTCGCGGCGGACAATCCGTTCCGCGGGCGCGCCTCCCTGCGCGGCCGGAAGAAGAACGAGGACGAGGACCCCGTCCGGTGGGACGAGAGCCTGGGAAGGCTCCCGGCCGCGAAGGCCCCGCCCGCGGAGGACTGAGACTCAGGCGTGTCTGACGAATCCCGTTCGTAGCAAGCGGACAGCGGATCTGTCAGAGACGCCCTACGCCGAGCGCAGGTCCCGGCGGAGCTCGTGCGGGAGCGCGAAGACCATCCGCTCGCGCACCGACTCGACCTCTTCGACGGTGTCGTAGCCGAACTCGGCGAGACGGCCGAGCACGCCCTCGATCAGTTCCTCCGGCACGGACGCGCCACTCGTGAGGCCCACCGTGTCGACCCCCTCCAGCCACGCGGGGTCGATCTGCTCGGCGTAGTCGACGAGGTACGCGGCATCGGCACCGTGGTCCGTGGCCACCTCGACGAGACGCTTGGAGTTCGAGGAGTTCTGCGAGCCGACGACGATGACCAGCTGGGACTCGGCGGCGATCTCCTTCACCGCGACCTGGCGGTTCTGGGTGGCGTAGCAGATGTCGTCCGACGGCGGGTCGACGAGCTTGGGGAACCGCGCGCGAAGGGCCTCGACGGTGGCCTTGGTCTCGTCGACCGACAGCGTGGTCTGCGAGAGCCAGACGAGCTTGTCCGGGTCGCGCACCTGGACGTTGGCCACATCGTCCGGGCCGTCGACGAGCGTGATGTGCTCCGGGGCC
>JBJMIW010000176.1:0-4784 GCA_045806665.1 Actinoallomurus sp. | reverse complement strand
GTTCCGGTGCCGATGACGACGCCGAGGTCTCGGGCTCTGCTCATAGGGGCCTCCGGGAAGAATGGGCGAAGTGTCCGGTGCACCAGGGTGCCAACAAAGGTGATCACGACGCCACGCGTACCGAATGCTCGGCGAAGGACGCCGAGCAGCCGCACGACGTACCGGTTCGTTCGATTTCGGGCTTGCTTCGCCGAGCATTCAGCACAGGTCAGGCGCGGTCCTTGCGGACGGCATCGAGGGCGAGCAGGGCGACGTGCAGGGAGGCGCACGACTCGACGTCCTCCAGGTCCGCGCCGAGCACGCGTTCGATGCGGCGCAGCCGCTCGTACAGGGCGGGACGGGACAGGTGGGCCCGCTGCGCGGTGAGGACCTTGTTGCGCCCGCTGCCCAGGTAGAGGCCGAGCACGTGGACGAGGCCGCTGCCGCGCTGCGCGTCGTAGGTCAGCAGTGGGCCGAGCTCGCGTTCGGTGAACGTCTGCAGCCGCGCGTCGTCGCGCAACAGGTGGAGCAGGCCGCGTAGCCGCAGGTCGGGGAGGCGGTAGAAGAGCCGTCCGTCATTGCGTTGGGCGGCCACGTCGGCGACCTGCTCGGCCTCCAGGAACGATCGGCGGACGTCGCGTACGGACTCCACGGTCGACCCCACGGCCATGACGAAGGCGTCCGTGCCACCGCGTGGTCGCGCGTCCCGGCCGCCAGGGCCCCGGTCGCGGCCGGCCACCGCCGGGCCGCAGTGGTGGGCGCGGAGGCGCCGCGCCACCTCGCACAGGACGTCGTCCTCGACGGCGCGGGGGGGCAGAGAGGCGAGCACGCCGACCCGGGCCTGCGGTGAGCTCTCGTCGAGGGCGCCGACAAGGGCGGACAGGTTCGCCTCCCGGCAGGCGGCGGCCGTGGCCTCGGCCAGTTCCGCGATCGAGGCCGCCGTCGTGCCGCCGCCGTCCGTCAGGCCGAGCGCCCCGGGAGGGCCGGACGGCCCCGCCGCGCGGGGGAGGACGACGATGCCGAGCAGGCGCCGGCCGGTGAGCGGGACGCCGAGCGCGCGGGCGCGGGCCGCCGCCTCCTGCGGGTCGGCGTACGCGTGCGCCAGGATGCCGCTGATGATCGAGCCGTGCGCCTGGCGTTCGAGGCTCTCGGCGTGCCGGTCGAGCAGCCGCCCGAGCGCGAGGGTGGTCGCCGCCCGCTCGATGAGGACGACGTCGCGGGGCGACGGCGGGTCCATCGAGGTGATGATGAGCCGTCCCCAGTCCTCACCGCGCGCGCCGACGACGGTGACCAGCCACCGGGAGGACTCGTCGTACGCGGTGCGCTCCTCGGGGCGTACGGACCGGGAGCGGATCTCCCAGCCGGTCAGCAGCTCGGCGGGGTCGGACCCGGCCAGCTCGGCGGCCAGCACCTGGTGGGCGAGGTTCTCCAGCACCACCGGGCGTCCGACGAGGCTGGCCACCTGGCGGACCTCCTCGGCCGGCGGTGCGCCGTCGACGGACAACTGGGTGAAGACCTCGTGCAGCTTCTCGGAGGCGCGCAGCTCGGCCAGCTGGGCGTCGATGATCTGGGCGTGCACCGCCTCGGTGACGTCGACGAACGGCGTCTCCCGCGCCCAGGCGATCAGCGGGAGCTCGTGCTCCTCGGCCGCCGCGACCAGCGCGTCGGGCAACGTGCGCGCGTACTTGCGGCCCAGCTCGACGATCAGGCCGCTGACGCCCACCTCGGCCAGGTCGGCGACGTACGCCCGGAGGCGCTGCGGGTCGTCCGGCAGCGCGATGCCGGTGGTGAGCACCAGCTCACCGCCGCGGAGGAGGTGCGCGATGTCGGTGACCTCGGCGGAGTGCACCCAGCGGACGCGGGCGTCGAGGTGATCCGCGCCGGCGATGATCCGCGGCTCGCCCCGCCGGACCGCGTCGAGCCGCAAGACGTCGGCCAGAGTGGGCAGCACATCTGTGATGCTATGCAAACCGACGTGAGGAGGGAGCCAGATGGATCGACTGGACAGCGACGCGATCGACCGCGAGCTGGCGACGACCCCGGGCTGGGATCTCGCCGAGGACGCGATCGTCAAGACGGTCACGTTCGCCGACTTCAAGGAGGCGATGGCGTTCGTCAACCGCGTGGCGGAGGTCGCCGAGGAGCTGAACCACCATCCGGACATCGCGATCCGCTGGAACAAGGTCACCCTGACGCAGAGCACGCACGTCGCGGGAGGCCTGACGGAGTACGACTTCCGCCTCGCCCGCCGCCTCAACGAGCTCTGATCGGCCCGAGCGAACGCGTCGGAGCGAGCGGAGTGTCCGGCCGAGGAACGAGGCCGGACGCGAAGCGAGTGAGACGTGTGAGCGAGCAGTGGGCTCGCGGCCGACAGGTTGCCAGATGTGGCGTCCCGGTACTGACAGTCTGTTGGCTGGCGCTTTCGGACGTTCAGCGGGAAGACTCGTGCTATGTCGGACTTGCTTGCACGTCATCGCGCGGTCATGCCGAACTGGATGGCCCTCTACTACGACGAGCCGATCGAGATCGTCAGCGGGAAGGGCAACCGCGTCACCGACGCGAACGGCCGCTCCTACCTCGACTTCTTCGCCGGGATCGTCACCAACACGCTCGGCTACGACCTCGCCGAGGTACGTGAGGCCGTCGAGCGTCAGCTCCGGACCGGAGTCGTGCACACCTCGACGCTCTACCTGATGCGCGGCCAGGTGGAGCTGGCCGAGAAGATCGCCCGGCTCTCCGGGATCGACGACGCCAAGGTGTTCTTCACCAACTCCGGCACCGAGGCGAACGAGACCGCGCTGCTGCTCGCGACGTACGCACGGAAGAGCAACCAGATCCTCGCCATGCGGCAGAGCTACCACGGCCGGTCCTTCGGGGCCACTGCGGTGACCAGCAACCGCACGTGGAAGAACAACGCGCTCTCGCCGCTCAGCGTGTACTTCCTGCACGGCGGGGACCGGCACCTCCCGCAGTTCCGCGGGCTCTCCGACGCCGACTACATCGACGTGTGCGTGGCGGACCTGCGGCACAACCTCGCCACCGTCACGGCCGGTGACGTGGCGGCCATCATCGCCGAGCCGATCCAGGGCGTCGGCGGTTATACGGTCCCGCCGGACGGGCTGTACGCCGCGTATCAGGAGGTTCTGGCCGAGCAGGGCATCCTGTTCATCGCCGACGAGGTACAGACGGGCTGGGGCCGCACCGGTCAGAACTTCTGGGGCATCCAGAACCACGGCGTGACGCCGGACATGATGACGTTCGCCAAGGGGCTGGGGAACGGCTTCGCCATCGGCGGCCTCGTCGCGCGCCGCGAGCTGATGGACTCGCTGCACGCGACCGGCCTGTCGACGTTCGGCGGCAACCCGATCTCCACCGCCGCCGCGAACGCGACGCTCGACTACATCCTCGACCACGACCTGCAGGCGAACGCCGCCAAGGTCGGCGAGCAGATCATCGAAGGCCTGCGGGCGGCGGCCGCCCGGTTGCCCATCGTGACCGACGTGCGTGGCAAGGGCCTGATGTTCGCGGTCGAGCTGACCGAGCCGGACCTGGCCGTACGGATGCTGGAGGAGACGAAGGCCCGTGGCCTGCTCATCGGCAAGGGCGGGCTGTACGGCAACACGCTGCGCATGGCGCCACCGCTCACGCTGACCGAGGACGAGGGCAAGGAAGGCCTCGGCATCCTCGTCGACGCGCTCGAGGCGGTCTCGGCATGAAGCAGATCACGCACTGGATCGGCGGCAAGCCCTGGGCCGGGACGGCGGAGCGTCATGGCGACGTGTACGACCCGGCGACCGGGCAGGTGGGCGGCCGGGTGGACTTCGCCTCGGCCGACGAGGTCGACGCGGCCGTGGCCGCCGCGCGCGAGGCGTTCCCGGCGTGGCGGGACGCGTCGCTCGCCAAGCGCGCCAACGTGCTGTTCGCCTTCCGTGAGCTCGTCGCCCGGCACCGGGACGACCTCGCCGCGGTGATCACGTCCGAGCACGGCAAGGTGCGGGCGGACGCGGCCGGCGAGGTCGCCCGCGGCCTCGAGGTCGTGGAGTTCGCCTGCGGCATCCCGCACCTGCTGAAGGGCGGCTTCTCGGAGAACGTCTCCACCCGCGTGGACTCGTACTCCATCCGGCAGCCGCTGGGCGTCGTCGCCGGCATCACGCCGTTCAACTTTCCGGCCATGGTGCCGATGTGGATGTTCCCCATCGCCATCGCCTGCGGGAACACCTTCGTCCTCAAGCCGTCGGAGAAGGACCCGTCGGCCTCGCTGTTCATCGCCGAGCTGTGGCGGGAGGCGGGACTGCCCGACGGTGTCTTCAACGTCGTGCACGGGGACAAGACGGCGGTGGACGCGCTGCTCACCCACGCCGATGTCAGCGCGGTGAGCTTCGTCGGCTCGACGCCGATCGCGCGCTACGTCTACGAGACGGGCACGGCGCACGGCAAGCGGGTGCAGGCCCTGGGCGGCGCGAAGAACCACATGCTGGTCCTGCCCGACGCCGACCTGGACCTGGCCGCCGACGCGGCCGTCTCCGCCGGGTTCGGCTCGGCGGGGGAGCGGTGCATGGCGATCTCGGCGGTCGTCGCGGTCGACCCCGTGGGCGACGAACTCGTCGCCAAGATCAAGGAGCGGGTGGCGAAGTTGTCCGTCGGCCCGGGCGACGACGATCGCTCGGAGATGGGTCCGCTGATCACCGGGGCGCACCGCGACAAGGTCGCCTCCTACCTCGACAGCGGCGTCGCCCAGGGGGCCACGCTCGCCGTGGACGGGCGCGAGCACGCACTTCCGGACGGGGCCGGCTTCTGGCTCGGCC
>JBJMIW010000175.1:0-16131 GCA_045806665.1 Actinoallomurus sp. | reverse complement strand
GCCGCCCCGAAGGAGGGCCTCGGCGTCGACGATCCGGCGCTGCGCGAGCGCATCGGCGAGGACCGGATCAGCCTCTACCGGCGCTGACGAGCGCCCGGGCGCGCAGCACGATCTCCAGCTCGAACCGCAGGTCGGGGTCCTGCAGCCGATCGCCGAACAGGTCGTCGAGCTGGCGCAGCCGGTAGCGCACCGTCTGGGGATGGACGTGCAGCCGGACCGCGACCTCGTTGGCGTTGCGTCCCGCCTGCAGCCACGCCAGCAGCGTCTCCGCGAGCCGGTCCTGCTGGCTCTGCCGCAGGTGGGCCAAGGGGGCGAGCTGGCGCGCGGACAGGGCCGCGAGCAGTCCCTCGTCCTGGAAGAGGATCAGCGTGGACATGTGCTCGGCGCACCGTACGACGGTGTCGTCCGCGATGAGGCCGCGGCGTACGAGGTCGAGACCCTGGCGAGCCCAGCGCATCGACCGGGACACCTCCGACAGCCAGACGGTGGGGCCGACGGCGGCGGCCTCGGCCTGGGCGTAGCCCTCGGCGGCCGCCGCGGCGACCTCGTCCTGGATCAGCATGACGGTCTCGCCGAGGACGCACAGCAGCTGGGCGGACAGCCGGAGCGGTTCGGCGTCGGCAGAGATCCGGCGCCAGACGGCCAGTCCGGCGACGCGGATGGCCGTCTGGAGCGTGTCGAGTCCGCGTCCTTCACGGGCGACGCTGCGGCCGATCCCCCGGAAGAAGTCGCCGACCGGTTCGCTCACCTCAGACGCCACATCGCCCCGCCGCGGCGGGTCCGCTCCGTGGGGCGCTCGCCGTCCTCCCCGTCGGTCACACGCATTAACACCTCGTCGATCACCCGGTCGATGGCCGAGCGGATCACCGTGGCGAAGGCGTCATCCCAGCGGCGTGCGTACTCGGGGATGCGGCGGTGGATCTCCTCCATCATCTCGTCGGCCAGCCCGTGTCTGACCTGGGCAGCGAGTTCGGGTGGAATGGATGCCCACGGCCGCCCCATTCGTCACACAGAACCTCCCCCAGCCCACAGCTGATCGAAAGTTACCGCTGCAAGTGAGCACGTGCACTAATTGTGCCAAAAGTGGCCAGTTCAACTCCGTTGCGTTACGAACGACCAAGTACTACAAGTGGTAGAAGAACCGAGGCCGAGGCGGTCGGGGGCCGCCAGAGCGGAGTGCGGCGATGGCCACTGTGCCCAGACCACTGTCCAAGACGGCCCGAGCGATCGACGAGCGTGTCGGCGGCGCCGGTTTCATGAAGAAGGCCCTGCGGAAGGTCTTTCCTGATCACTGGACGTTCCTGCTCGGCGAGATCGCGATGTACTCGTTCTTCATCATCATCGCGACCGGCATCTTCCTGACGTTCTTCTTCAAGCCGAGCATGCACGACGTCATCTACAACGGGCGGTACATGCCGCTGCGCGGCGACACGATGAGCGAGGCGTACGAGTCCACGCTGCGCATCAGCTTCGACGTGCGCGGCGGGCTGCTCATGCGGCAGATCCACCACTGGGCCACGATCGTGTTCCTCGCGGCCATCGTCGCCCACATGCTGCGCAATTTCTTCACCGGCGCCTTCCGCAAGCCCCGGGAGATCAACTGGCTGATCGGCGTGACGCTGTTCCTGCTCGCCATCCTCAACGGGCTGTTCGGCTACTCCCTGCCCGACGACCTGCTGTCCGGCACGGGCATCCGGATCCTCGAGGGGGTGCTCCTGAGCATTCCGCTCGTCGGGTCGTACCTGTCGATGTGGCTGTTCGGGGGCGAGTTCCCCGGCGACCAGATCATCCCCAGGCTGTTCACGATCCACGTCCTGCTGATCCCGGGCATCCTCATGGCGCTGATCCCGCTGCACGCGGTGGTCCTCACCTGGCGGCAGACGCACACGCAGTTCCCCGGCAAGGGGCGGACGAACCGGAACGTCATCGGCAAGCCCATGTGGCCGGTCTTCTTCGCGAAGACGACGGCGTTCTTCATGTGGGTGTTCGGGGTGATCGCCCTGTTGGCGACGTTCTTGCAGATCAACCCGGTCTGGCTGTTCGGCCCGTACGATCCGGCGAGCATCAGCGCGGGTTCGCAGCCCGACTGGTACATGGGCTTCCTGGAGGGCTCACTGCGCATCATGCCGGCCTGGGAGATCAACGCGTTCGGGCACACGCTGCCGATGAGCGTCATCATCCCGGCGCTGGTCGTCCCCGGCGTGCTGTTCACCGGCCTCGCGATGTACCCCTTCCTGGAGCGCTGGATCACCGGCGACTACGAGGTCCACCATCTCCTCGACCGGCCGCGCGACGTGCCCGTCCGTACCGGCATCGGCGTCGCGGGCGTCACCTTCTACGGCGTGCTGTGGCTGGCCGGCGGCAACGACATCCTCGCCAAGGCGTTCGAGATCCCGCTGTTCGCGACCACGTGGTTCTTCCGGATCGCGGTGATCGTCGGTCCGGTGCTGGGGTTCGTGATCGCGCGGCGGATGGCGCTCGGCCTGCAGCGCCGGGAGCGGCACATGCTCGAGCACGGCGTCGAGACCGGCATCATCAAGCGGCTGCCCAGCGGCGCGTACGTCGAGGTCGAAGCCCCGGTCGACGACGAGGGCGCCGCGGTGGTCCTCGCCCGCCGGGCGCCTCCGGCCAGGCCGCTGCCCGAGCCGCGGCCCGACGAGAACGGCGTCCTGCCCAAGCAGGCCCGCCGCCCCACGGCCCGGATGAGGGTGAAGCTGAACCACGCGTTCGTCGACGTGGTCCCGCTGCCGGAGGTCGCCTGGATCCGTACTGAGGACGGCGAGGAGAAGCGCCTGGCGGTCACCTCCGGCGACGGCGAGGGCGCGCCGGCGCGGCGCCCGGCCGGGGCCGGACACTCGGACTGACTTCCAGACGCCGACGGTGCCCTGCCGGCCACCGGCGATCAGCGTGCCCGCGTGGCCGGTCCCGGGGCTCCCAGAGGTCTCGACCGGCGCGGCTCCGCGGTGTAGAGCTGAGGGGCCAGGCTCAGAGAAGGGCGCCCTCGATGGCGCGGTGGAACGTCGGGTACGCGTAGATCATGTGCCGGAGGCGCTCCACCGGGACCTCGCCGTGGACGGCCACCGCCAGGGCACCGAGCACCTCGCCGCCGACGGGCCCGGCCGACGTCGCGCCGACCAGTACGCCGTCGTGCTCGATCAGCTTGAGGAACCCCTGCGCCTGGTGGATCCAGCCGCGCGTGGACTTGGCGAGGTCCGTCCGGTGCACCCGCACGTCCAGCCCCTGGTCGCTGGCCTGCTGCTCCGTCAGCCCGACCCTGCCGATCTCCGGGTCGGTGAAGGTCACGCGCGGCAGCGCCCGGTAGTCGGCGGGCGGACCGTCCTGGCCGAGGATCTCCCGTACGACGATCCGCGCCTGGTACACCGACACGTGCGTGAACGCGCCCTTCCCGGTGACGTCGCCGACCGCCCACACGCCGTCGGCCGCGCGCATCCGCTCGTCGATGTCCACGAACCGCGCGTCCTCGTCCAGGCCGATCGCCGCGACGCCGAGCGCCTTGAGATTCGTCCGCCGCCCGGTGGCGACGAGGAGCCGTTCGGCCCGCAGGTCGTCGTTCAGGACGAACCCGTCGCTGTCGTGGCGGACCCGTTCGACCGTCGCCCCGGTGCGCACGGTGATGCCCTCGTCCTCGAAGACCTTCCGCAGCAGGTCGCCCGCCTCGGGCTCCTCCATTGCGAGCAGCCGGGGCATCGCCTCCACGACCGTCACCTCGCTGCCGAACCGGGCGAACACCTGGGCGAGTTCCACGCCGACCGCGCCGCCGCCCAGCACGATCAGCGACGCGGGGACCTCGGTGGTCTCGATCGCCTCCCGGTTGGTCCAGTACGGCGTGTCGCGCAGGCCGTCGATCGGCGGGACCGCCGGGTCCGTGCCGTTGGAGACGACGATGCCCTTGCGGGCACGGAAGACCTGTCCCTCGACGGTGACCTCGCCCGGGCCGGTGATCCGGCCCTTGCCGCGCGCCAGTCTGCCGCCCCGTCCGGTCAACCGGTCGGCCGCGACCTTGTCGTCCCAGTCGTCGGTGGTCTCGCGGAGCCGGCGCGCGACCGGCGCCCAGGAGGGCCGGACGTCCGCCTCCCCGGCCATGCCCGGGACGCGGCGGGCCTCGGCGAGCAGGTCGGCCGCGCGGATCATCATCTTGCTGGGGATGCATCCCCAGTACGGGCACTCGCCGCCCACCAAGCGGTCCTCGATCCCTACCACGGACAGGCCCGCGTCGGCGAGGCTGCCCGCGACTTCTTCTCCGCCCGGGCCGAGCCCGATGACGATGACGTCGACGTCCATACCCCCCAGTGTTCCCTACTGTGGCGCGCTCTCCCGGACGGCTTCGTCGTAAAGGTTCCGCACATCGTCGTCGAAGTAGGAGCTGTAGGAGACGTCGTCGTCGTTGCCGCCCTCCTCGCGCCCGCCGATCACGCCGACGACCCTGCCCGTACGGGTGTTGGGGTCGTAGTCGGCGAGCCAGGGGCTGCCGCTGGTACCGGGGGCGTACCCGTTGCAGGCGAAGCGCAGCTGGTGGGTGTCCTCTTTCGTAGTGGCGTTCAGGCAGGTCACCGGCTTGTCGGACTGCATGGGGTAGCCCGTGACCTGGACGACGTTGCGGAAGCCGGGGTCGATGCCGAGCGTGTTGACGCCGACGACGTCGCCGACGTTCTTGCCGTCGAGCGGTGCGACCACGGCGAAGCCGACGTCGAGGTCCTCGTCGGAGCCGTTCACCCAGCGGGTGTCGACCAGCGCCGTGCGGACCTTCCAGACCCCGTACGGGGCCTTGCCGTCGCGGTAGCCGGGGACGAAGACCAGGTCGCCGAGGTAGCCGCTGTCCTTGCCGCCGTGCAGGCAGTGCGCGGCGGTGATGATCAGGTTGTGGTGCGGGCTGTCGACCGTGCTGGCGGTGCAGAAGTGGGTGCCCGAGGTGCCGTGGGAGAAGATCGCCCCGACGCGTCGGCCCTCCACCGCGGTCTGCGCGGTCGGCGTGCCGGTCGGCAGAGGCGTCGGGGGAGCGCTGGTCGTCGGGTACGGATGGGGAGTCCCAGGAGGCCCGCCCTGGGCCGCGACCCGGGGCATCGTCTTCCCATGGGCCGCCGTGCAGCCGGCGAGCAGCACCGTCGATGCAACCAACCACAACAATCTACGCATCGCACCCCCCTGCGGCGTTCTTTCCTTAGGGATAACTCCCGAAACTCGCCGCATCCTGGGCGCTGGCTGTGAGGTCCCTGGGTACGGCCCGCCCGCCCCGCCGACGGCCGTGATCGGCTGTGACCTGATTGTTGTAGAGGCTAGTCGCACCGCTGACGTCGCTGCTCAGCAGGCCTGGTGACCTGGACCGCATCCGCGCCGTCGCCCTATCGACCCGTAACGACGGTTACAGCCGCCTCGAACACTGTTTGTCACGCTTTACGGGGAACGGCACGGCGTGGCCTGGGAAACGGGGTTCGGGATGCGGCTCGCGAGGCGTTCGGGGGCGGCGCGTACGCTGCTCGCCGTTCTGACGGGGGCGGCCGTGGCCGTCGCGACGGGAACGGCCGTACCCGCGGCCGGCGACGTGACCACCGTCTCCCAGGATCCGCTGCGCACCGGGTGGGACCGGTACGAACCGGGCCTCGGCCCGGCCGCGGTGGGATCGTCCGACTTCGGGCAGCTGTTCACGACGCAGCTGGACGGCCAGGTGTACGCCCAGCCGCTCGCGGTCGGCGGCACGCTGATCGTGACCACCGAGCACAACAACGTCTACGGCCTGGACCCGGCCACCGGCGCGATCACCTGGCGGCGGGCCCTCGGCCCGTCCTGGCCGGCCTCGGCGATCACCTGCGGTGATCTGGCCCCGGACCTCGGCAGCACCGCGGCGCCGGTGTACGACCCCGCGACCAAGGCCGTCTACCTCACGACCAAGGTGAACGACGGCCCCGACGTCCAGCACCCGCACTGGTACCTGCACGCGCTCGACCCGGCGAGCGGCGCGGAGCGGCCGGGCTGGCCCGTGACGATCGCCGGGAAGGCCACCAACGACCCGACCGTGGCGTTCGACCCGATGACCGAGATGCAGCGGCCGGGGCTGTTGCTGCTGGACGGGGCGGTCTACGCCGGGTTCGGCGCGCACTGCGACCACGGGCAGTACCGCGGCTACGTGGTCGGCGTCAGCACCACGGCCGCCAAGGTCACCGCGATGTGGGCGAGCGAGGTCACGTCCTCCACCAAGGGCGCGGGCATCTGGCAGTCCGGTGGCGGGCTGGTCTCCGACGGGTCCGGGCGCGTGTTCCTCAGCACCGGCAACGGCGTCATGGCACCGGAGGGGCCGGGGACCAGGCCGCCCGGCACGCTGTCCGAGTCGGTCGTCCGCCTCGACGTCGGCGCCGATGGCGTGCTGGCGACCGGCGACTTCTTCAGCCCGGCGAACGCGCCCAAGCTCGACACCAACGACACCGACCTCGGCTCCGGCGGCCCGATCGCCCTGCCGGACTCCTTCGGCACGAGCGCGCACCCGCACGTCCTCGTCCAGCAGGGTAAGGACGGCCGGGTCTTCCTCCTCGACCGCGACGCCCTGGGCGGCCGGTCGCAGGGCCCGGGCGGCACCGACGCCGTCCTCGGCGTCGTCGGCCCGTACCAGGGCCAGTGGGGACACCCCGCCGCGTGGAGCACGGGTGACGGCGGTTACGTCTACCTGATCGGCAACGGCGGCCCGCTGCGCGCGCTCAGGGCCGGGCAGAGCGGCGACCTGCCCGCGCTCACGCAGGTCGGCACCACCGCGGAGACCTTCCCGTACACCTCCGGATCCCCGGTGATCACCTCGGACGGGGGGAAGACGGAGAGCGCGGTCGTCTGGGCGGTGCGCGTCGACGGCCCGGCGGGCGGCAACGCCCAGCTGCGGGCGTACTCCGCGCTCCCCGACGCGCAGGGCCGCCTCAAGCTGCTGTGGTCCGCGCCGATCGGCACGGGGGTGAAGTTCACGGTCCCGGCCACCGACGGCGGCCGGGTCTTCGTCGGCACCCGCGACGGCAGGGTGATCGGCTTCGGCCGCCCGGCCACGTCCGTGCTCACCGGCAGCCCGGTCGACTTCGGCGGCACCGACGTGGGCACCGCCGGAACCCGCACGCTGACGCTGACAGCGACCCGCGACCTGACCATCACGGCGCTCTCGACGTCCGCGCCGTTCGGCGTGACCGCGCCGACGCTGCCGCTGTCCCTCGCCAAGGACGCGACCGTCGACCTGCCCGTGGCGTTCGCCCCGACCGGCCCGGGCGCGGTCGGCGACATCCTGTGGGTCACCACGAACGCCGGCACGGTCGGCTTCGCGCTGAACGGCCTTGGCACCAGGACCGGCCTGACCGCGACTCCGGCCGCCGCGACCTTCAACGACCAGCCCGTCGGCTCGACCGCGACCGTGAACGTCCAGGTCACCAACTCCGGCACCGCCGACGAGACGATCACGTCGGTGACCGGGACGACCGGGCCGTTCGCCGTCGCCGGCCTGCCCGCGGCCGGCACCGCCCTCAAGCCGGGCGGCTCGTTCGTCGTCGCGGTGACGTACGCGCCGACCGCGCCGGGCTCGGACACCGGCTCGGTGACCGTCACCTCGACGTCCGGCACCCTCACCATCCCCATGACGGCGACCGCGGTGACCGGCGCGGGCAAGCTCGTGATCACTCCGGGCAGCGTCGACTTCGGCTCGCTGGCCACCGGATCGTCGCGCACGCTCAGCTTCGACGTCACCAACGCGGGCAACCTGCCGGTCGTGGTGGCCAAGGCCAAGGCGCCGATCGGCGACTTCACCAGCACGGCACCGCTCGCCGAGGGCACCGTCATCCCCCCGGGCGGCGTCGTCCACCAGTCGGTCACGTTCATGCCGGCCCGGCCGGGCTTGCAGACCGCGACGTACGACCTCACCGGCGATGCCGGGCAGGGGCCGATGTCGGTGCGGCTGACCGGCACCGGCACGGGCCGACTTCCGGCGCCGGATGCCGCGACCTGGTCGCTGAACGGCGCGGCCAAGATGGCAGGCACCGACGTGCTGCTGAACCCGGCGGCCACGTATAAGGCCGGGTCGGTGATCTACCGCCGCGCGGTGCCCACCGAGGGCCTGCACGCCACCTTCACCGCCAAGCTCGGCCCGGGCACCGGCGGCGACGGGCTGACCTTCGCCCTGCTCGACCCGCGCACGCAGACCCCGGCCTCCGTGGGGAGGACCGGGGCGGGCGTGGGCTTCCTCGGTCTGCGCGGCATCGCCGTCACCCTCCTCACCACGAACAACACCCAGGCGAAGTCGTCCAACTTCACCGGCGTCGCCGCGGGTCCCGGCGGCACGACGCTGACCTACCAGGCCACCGCCAAGGTGTCCCGGTCACTGCGCAGCGGTACCCACCCGGTCGACGTCACCGTGTCCGGTGGCCGCCTCAAGGTGGCGGTCGACGGCAAACGGCTCCTCGACGTCGCGGCCCCCGCCGGATCGCTCCCGGCGACCGCGCTGCCCGGCTTCACCGCCGGAACGGGCACCAAGGCCGACGCGCACACCGTACGCGGCGTCACGATCACCACGGTGGCGGCCAAGGGTGCGCCGCTCACCGCGAGCCCCGCCTCGCTCGACTTCGGCGAGGTCCAGGTCGGCAGCGCCGGTACCGCCACCGTCACGCTCACCAACCGCGGCGGCCAGCCCGAGACCGTGTCGGCCGGGGCGGCGCCCGACGTCCCGTACACCGCGTCCCTGCCCAAGGTCGGCACGACGGTCGCCGCGGGCGGGTCCGTGCGCGTGCCGGTGACGTTCAAGCCGGCCATCGGCGGCACCTTCACGGGCAGCCTGAGCGTGACCACCACCAGCGGCCGTACCGTCGTGCCCCTCACCGGCACCGGCGACGACCAGCTGCCGGACCTCACCACCTCCACCTGGGGATACAGCGGCTACACGACCCTCGCGGGCAGCACCGCCACCCTCACCAAGGACGGCCAGAAGTCCGGCGCCGGGACGCTGATCAACGCGATCGCCGTCCCGCCGCGCGGACTGCACGTGACGTTCACCGCCCAGATCGGCGGCGCGCACCCCACCGGCGCCGACGGCCTGACCCTCGCCCTCCTCGACGCGAGCGCCGCCAAGTCCACCTCGATCGGCGCGGCCGGCTCGGGGCTGGGCGTCGCCGGCCTGCCCGCGGTCTTCACCGCGCTCGACACGTACGGCACCGGCGGCGCCAAGAACTTCGCGGCCGTCGGCACGGCGAAACCGGGATCCACCACGCTGACCTTCCTCAAGACGACGACCGCGATCCCGCCACTGCGCACGGGAACCCATGCGATCGACGTCCGGGTCACCAAGGCGAGCCACATGGTGGTCCAGATCGACGGCAAGCAGGTCCTCGACGTCGCCGTGACGCTGCCGCCGAAGGTGCTGGTCGGCTTCACCGGCGCGGTCGGCGGCGTCACCGACACCCACGCCGTCATCGACCCGCACGTCAGTTACGCCGGTTAGCCTCGGGATCATGCGACTGACGATTCTGGGCGGCGGCGGGTTCCGGGTGCCGCTCGTGTACGGGGCGCTGCTGGCCGACCGCGGCAAGGGCCGCGTCACCGACGTCGTCCTGTACGATCTCGACCCTGCCCGTACGGCCGTGATCCGTCAGGTCCTCGCCGAGCAGGCGGCCGGCCACCCGGACGCCCCGGCGGTCACCGCGACCACCGACCTCGACAAGGCGCTGACCGGCACCGACTTCGTGTTCTCCGCCATCCGCGTCGGCGGGCTCCGGGGCCGCGCGGCCGACGAGCGGATCGCCCTCGACGAGGGCGTGCTCGGCCAGGAGACCGTCGGCGCGGGCGGCATCGCGTACGGCCTGCGCACGGTTCCCGTCGCCGTGGAGATCGCCCGCCGCGTCGCCGCCGTCGCGCCGGACGCCTGGGTCATCAACTTCACCAACCCGGCCGGCACCGTCACCGAGGCGATGTCCCGCCACCTCGGCGACCGCGTGATCGGCATCTGCGACTCCCCGGTGGGCCTGGGCCGCCGCGTCGCCGCCGCGCTCGGCGTCGACCCGGGCGCGGCCTGGTTCGACTACGCGGGGCTGAACCACCTCGGCTGGCTCCGCGCCGTCCGCGTCGAGGGCCGCGACGTGCTGCCCGGCCTGCTCGCCGACGACGCGGCGCTGGCGTCGTTCGAGGAGGGCCGGCTGTTCGGCGGCGAGTGGCTGCGCGCCATCGGCGCCGTCCCCAACGAGTACCTGCACTATTACTACTTCGCCCGCGACGCGGTCGCCGCCGTCCGGAACGCCGAGCGCACCCGGGGTGCCCTCGTCCTGGACCAGCAGCGCGACTTCTACGCCCGTACGCCCGATGCGCCCGGCTCGGCGCTCGAAGCCTGGGAGACCACCCGGATGGCCCGCGAGACGACCTACATGGCGGAGAACCGCGAGGCCGCCGGCGCCGGCGAGCGCGAGTCCTGCGACCTGGAGTCCGGCGGGTACGAGAACGTCGCGCTCGCGCTGATGCGCGCGATCGCCCACGACGAGCGCACGACCCTGATCCTCAACGTCCGGGGTCGCGGCGCTCTCCCGGGCCTGGACGACGACGCCGTCGTCGAGGTCCCGTGCCTGGTCGACGCCAACGGCGCCCGCCCGGTCGCCTGCGCCCCCCTCGCCGACCACCAGCTCGCCCTCGTCACCACGATCAAGGCGGTCGAACGCGCCGTCCTGGAGGCCGCGACCACCGGCTCCCGCCCGGCCGCGCTGCGCGCCCTCGCGACCCACCCGCTCGTCGACTCCGTGACCGTCGCCCGCCGCCTCCTGGAGCGGTACGAGGCGCACTTCCCCGAACTGTCCTACCTGCGCGCCTGACCGGCCCTCACCAGGCCAGCCGGGAGGGCCGGCCGGGCGGGCCGCCCGGCTTGGCCTGGTAGGCGGGGATCCCGACCGAGACGGCGAGCATGCACGCGTCCCGGCTGCCGAACGCCGCCGAGACGTCGTCATCGGAGAACGTGAGGCCGGTGCCGCCGTGGCCGAGGGTGAACGCGGCCAGCTGCAGGCGCCCGGCGGCCACCCCCGCCTCGAACTGGGCGACGCGGTAGCCCCGCTCGCCGTACGCGTCGAGCGCCCGGTCGAGGTCGGCGCAGATGAAGTCGGTGTAGGCCGAGTCACCGCCGAGCGGCTGGTTCAGGCACAGGTACCGGCTCAGCCGCCGCACCGCGGTCTCGGCCGCCGTCCGGTACGGCTCTGCCCGCCCGTCGACCCAGGAGTACAGCCCGGGCTCCATGCCCTGGACCGCGTGGACGGCGAGCCGATGGGAGAGCAGGGTGGCCCCGGCCGGGACGGCGTCGGCGGGCAGGCGCCGGGTGGCCACCGACATCCCCCAGCGCAGCAGCTCGGCCGGCACGACGCCGTGCCGCATCCGCCGGGTGGACCCGCGCCGCAGGATCACCGACTCGATCGGCTCATCCGGAACGGACGCGGGCGGGTCCGCCACGTCCCGTGCGGGCGGCAGTTCGTCCGGAGCCGCCGATCGCCAGGCCGCCACGTCCTCGGCCGTGGCCAGATCGCCCGCCCGCTGGACCCGGGTGACCAGCGGGAACTCGATCGGGGCGGGGGACAGCGGAGTCGCCGCCAGGCGTGGTGGCGGCCAGCCGCCCGTCCCGGCCGGCTGGCCGGGCCCGCCGATGGTGATCACCGCGACCGGGAACTCGGCCGTACCGTCGATCCCGAGCTCCCGGCACAGCGCGGAATCGACGAAGCCCAGCAGGACGCGCGCCGGGACCCCGTACGCCTCGGCGACGGCGAGCACGTTGGCGAGGATCGCCCCCGCGTCCCAGTACACGTGCCGCCAGCCCCGTTCGCCGTACTTCCACGCGGTCCGCCAGGGAATGCCGGTGAGGAGGAGAACGAGCGGGACGGCCGCGACCTCTGGCGCGGCGGCGGCCCTGGCCACGGCCGGACGGCAGTCGCCCTCGGACAGCTCCTCCAGGCCGAACACGTCCGGCGCGAAGTGGTACAGGCCCGCGCCCAGCCCGGCGACGGCCCCGGCCGCCACGTACACCTCCACGGGGTGGAGGTTGCCCGCGGACGGCGCGGCCCGGAACCAGACGGTCTGCTCCCGCGCCGGAGCCTTCCGGGTGACCCCGGCGGAGAAGAACAGCAGCCGGGCGAGGACCTTCATGTCCAGGCCGGGATCGGCGGTCCGCACCCGTCCGGACAGCGCCGCGGTCGCCGGCGCTCCCCTGGGGGGAAGATCCGTGGGAAGGTCGCGGACCGGTGCCCGCGGGTAGCGCTTGAACGGGCGGGGCCGGTTGTGCGGATCCAACGGGACGAACTCGGGTACGCCCGGCGGCCGCGGGTGGCGCCCAGAGCCGAAACCGGTCGCCTGGTGGTAGAGCCGGGCGATCTCGCCGTCGCTCATCCGCTCGGTATACCCGCATCCGGCTCGGTCCCCCATAGCCGCGCATTGACCTGCGCGTACGGGGAACGGTGCCGGAAAACCCCAGACGCGGCCGATGGCCCCGAAGGTGGACGATCACACCGGCTGCGCCCGCGAGATCAGAACTGGAGCATGCCGGCCCGGCCGGCAGATCGATCATGGACGAGAGCGACGAAATCCGGGGCATGGCCCTGCAGATGGAGTACCAGGACGATCTCGACCCGCTCATGAACCGGATCGGGGACGCACGCTGCGTGCTGGTGGGCGAGGCCAGCCACGGCAACCACGAGTACTACGCCTGGCGTGCGGCGCTGACCCGCCGCCTCATCATCGAGCGCGGCTTCTCCTTCGTGGGAGTGGAGGGCGACTGGCCGGACTGCTGGGAGGTCGACCGCTGCGTGAGGCTCGCGGAGGGTGCTCCCGAGGACCCGCGCGCGGTCCTGAACGCCTTCCGCCGCTGGCCGACCTGGATGTGGGCCAACATCGAGGTCGTCGACTTCTGCCAGTGGCTGCGCGGCCACAACGCCGACCTGCCGCGCGAGCGGCGTGCCGCCTTCTACGGCCTGGACGTCTACAGCCTGTGGGAGTCCCTGCGCGCGATCATCCTCTACCTGATGGAGCACGAGCCCGAGTACGTGGAGACGGCCCTGGAGGCGTACCGCTGCTTCGAACCGTTCGGCGAGGATCCGCAGCTGTACGCGCAGAGCACGCGCTTCGCCCCCGAAGGCTGCTCGCCCGAGGTGCTCAACCTGCTCAGCCGGATGCGCGAGGCGGTGCCTCCGGCCCACACCGACGACCCGGCGGAGGCGTTCAACGCCCGGCAGAACGCCGAGGTCGCGGCGGGCGCGGAGAATTACTACCGCACCATGGTCGGCGGCGGCCCGGACTCCTGGAACGGCCGCGACACCCACATGGCCGACACCCTCGACCGGCTGCTGCACCACCACGGCCCGGACGCGCGGGCGGTCGTCTGGGCGCACAACTCGCACGTCGGGGACGCCCGTGCCACGCCCATGGCCCAGTACGGGCTGACCAACCTGGGTGAACTGGCCAGGGAGCGGTACGGCGACGACCAGGTCGTCCTGGTCGGCTTCGCCGGCGGGCACGGCGAAGTGATCGCCGCCCCGCGCTGGGGCGCCCCGATGGAGGTCATGGCCATCCCCCCGCCGCGACCCGACTCGGTCGAGGCGCTGCTCGACAAGTCCGGGCCCGACGGACTCGACCGGTGCCTGTTCATCTTCGACGATCAGCCGGACGCGACCTGGCTGCGGACCGAGCGCGGGCATCGTGCCATCGGCGTGGTCTACGACCCGGACCTCGACCGCCACCGCAACTTCGTCCCCACCCGCCTCCGCGACCGGTACGACGCGCTGGGCTGGTTCCACCGCACCACCGCGGTCCGGCCGCTGCACATGGAGGCCGCCCGCCGCGGCGAGCTGGAGACGCTGCCCTCCGGAGTCTGACGCGTTACCGTCCTTGTCGCCGGGCGACCCGTTCGGCGAACTCCTGCCGGTCGTTCGTACGGGGGAACGGCTCCTCCGGCACGGGTACGCCGAGGAAGTCGCACAGCGGCCCCCAGCCCTGCCTGACCTCGTACTCCAGCAGCCGGCCGGCAGGGACCTCCCGCCGTACGGCGTCGTTGTGCTCGGTGAACACCGCCATCGCGTACTCGGGATCCTCGAACCGCCCGCCGAAGTCCCCGTCCCACACGATCCGTTCGACCAGCCTGCGCCGCCGTACCCCGACCGGGTCCTCCGGCCAGATCGACGAGGCACGGAAGATGCTGTCGCGGGCGCTCTCGTACCAGCTCTTCGGATCGCGGACGGTGAGGAGGACCTTGGCCCAGGGGTAGTGCTCGACGAGCTGCCGCCAGAACGCCACCCCGGGCCAGTCCATCGTCGCCCGGTAGCCGCGGTAGACCTCGTCCCAGTCCACGTTGCCGTCCTCGACCGCCCGTGACCACAGTTCGATGCGCTCGGGATGGTCGATGAGCTCGACCATGTGGTAGCACGGCCCGAACCCGAGCCGCTCCAGCGCCTGCTTCAGCGACAGCGTGCCGGTGCGCCCGAATCCGGCCCCGATCACCTCGAGCACGACGATCCCCCCGAAGATCCCCGACCGACCAGGCGGTTCCCCTGATGGGGTCATCCCCGTCCGAAGCCCCCCAAACCAGGATGTCCGTCCTCGCGTCCGTTGACCATGTCGCGGCACTCTGCAAAAATCACGCAAACCTTCGATATGGCCGATTTGGCGTTGGCGGGCGTGATGGTGAAGTTCCATGCTCCACGTAGTGCGGGGAAGGGGGGCGCCAAAGGCATCTTCAAAGCGGCCGAGAGTTGGCTTAGGTGGGCGGAGCGGCATACGAAGCGTAAAATCGCGGCGCCGTACTCGACGAGAACCTTCCGCATCAAGTCTTCTTTGTTCGGCAAGCCGGCGAGATTCGGTCACGCCACATCGTTCGACTACGCCGAGAATTTCTTCGCTCGCCATCCGGACCTTCGTGGGCAGGTCTGGGTCCATCACGCCGTCGAGCAGCAGACACTGACCCGCTACCCTCATGCGCTGACGCCTGCGCAACTGCACTCGTACGAGAATCTGCGTGGCATACCCAACGACCTTAATTCGCGGGTGCACCTCAGTGCCATCAGAAAAGAGTGGAACGAATTTTATCGAAGCAACCCTCGCGCTACCGCGACCGACCTCCTGCGCAAGGCCACGGAGATAGATAACAAGTACGGTCATCTGTTCAATCCTCGGCTGCGTTAGGATGTGCGCGTGGATTTCTACCTTCTTCGACCTGAGGTCGCCGGTGGACTTGGTCCGAACTCGGTGCTCGACACCGACGTGCATCCACCGCGAGTCCACCGCATGCATTACGAGTTCGCCGACTGGATGGGTGACGTCCTTCTCGAGACCTTCCCGGTCTTCATCATCGAGCGCGGCACAGGCGAAGCGGCTCAGGCCGCCGGCCTCACCGGCACCGAGCTCGCTCCGGTCGAGACCTCGGTGACGCCGGAGGGGCAGGAGCTGATGGAGATGGCCGGCATCGACAGCCTTCCGGAGTTCGCCTGGCTCAAAATCCACGGTAAGCCTGGCGTGGACGACTTCGGGCAGCTCCCTGACGCCGGCCTCGTCGTTTCGGATCGTGCTCTCTCGCTGCTGCGTGACGCCGGCATCGACAATTGCGAGGTCGAGCCGTTCCACGGCGGCGAATGAACCGCTGAGTGCCGCCGCGGCCGTGACCGCCTGGCCGGCGTCAGACGCCAGGCCAGGCGGTCGATACCGGTCCCCCGTCTACCCGAGTCCGCTCTTCACGGCGGTGATGAGCGCACCGTTGGTGGTGTCGCCGCTGAACTCCCAGAAGAACGCCCCGCCCAGGCCTTGGCTCTTGGCGTAGCTCATCTTCCCGTTGATCGTCTGCGGCGTGTCGTAGCTCCACCACTGGCTGCCGCAGTACGCGTACGCCGTTCCGGCCACGGTGCCCGTGGCCGGGCAGCTGTTCTTGAGGACCTTGTAGTCCTCGATGCCCTGCTCGTACGTGCCCGGCGCGGGACCCGACGCGGAACCGCCCGGTGCGCTCTGAGTCACCCCCGTCCACCCGCGGCCGTAGAAGCCGATGCCGAGCAGGAGCTTGCTCGCCGGGATGCCCTTGCTCTTGAGCTTCTGGATGGCGGCGTCGGAGTAGAAGCCCGGGGTCGGGATGCCGGTGTACGACGTCAGCGGCGAGTGTGGGGCCGT
>JBJMIW010000174.1:0-14710 GCA_045806665.1 Actinoallomurus sp. | reverse complement strand
GTTGAACGTCGCGGCGATCCCGCCGGCCGCGCCGCAGGCGACCAGGATCCGCAACCGGTTCTCCGTGAGCCGCAGCAGCTGCCCGAGAGATGAGCCGAGCGCCGAGCCGATCTGCACGATGGGCCCCTCGCGCCCGACGGAGCCGCCCGAGCCGATGCACAGCGCCGACGCCAGCGACTTGACCACCGCCACCTGGGCGCCGATCCGCCCGCCGCGCTGGGCGACGGCCAGCATCACCTCCGGCACGCCGTGCCCGCGTGCCTCGCGGGCGAACCGCTGGACCAGCGGCCCGTACAGCAGGCCGCCGACGACGGGCGCCAGCAGCAGGAACCACGGGCCGAGCCAGGGGACGTGCGGGTTGGCGGCCCGTCCGGCCGCCGAATAGTCGGCGTGCCCAGAGAACAGGTGGGTGAACGTCTGGATCAGCCAGCGGAAAGCGATCGCTCCGAGGCCCGCACCCGCTCCGACGAGCAGCGCCAGGGCGACCGGTCCCCAGGGGGCCGCCCGCAGACTCGTCAGCGCACCGACCCCACCACGTGGCACGTGGATGGACTCGCCGGATCTGCGGGAGAACTTCGCATCACTCACCATTGCATTATGCAACAGTGATTCCGGTGGTCGGTGCGCCGGGTAGAACAGATCTATGGCGGAGCATGCGATCGAGCCCGTGCTACCCGAGGACCGGCCCGAGGAGGACGTCGACGCGGTCACCTCCGCGGTGCTGACGGCCTCGAGACTGCTGGTGGCGATCTCGGTGCGGTCACTCGCGGCGGTTGGCGAACGGGTGACCTTGCCGCAGTTTCGTCTGCTGGTGGTGCTGGCCACGCACGAGGAGACCAACCTGGTCACCCTCGCTGAACGTCTGGCGGTGAACCCTTCGACGGCGATGCGGATGGTCGAACGCCTCATCGCCGCCGATCTGGTGGACCGGCGGATCAATCCGGCCATCCGTCGGGAGGTCCTGCTGCGGCTCACCGCGTCCGGGCGTCAGATCGTGGACGAGGTCACCGCCCGCAGACGTGAGGAGATCGCGACCATCGTCGCAGCGATGCCCGCGGATCAGCGGGTCGGCCTGGTCGACGCGCTGCGGGCCTTCACCGACGCCGGCGGCGAGCCTCCGGTCGGCGCACCCAGCCGCGACGCCTTCCCCCTGGGCTGGGACTGACGGTGCGTGAGACACCCACCCTCATGCCGGGTGTAGTGCTGATGTACTACGTCTTGTAGTTATCGTGAGGTGATGCGTCCTCCAGCATGGTTCCGCCTGATGCGCGCCGGGGTCTTCGCCGCGGTGTGCGTCGTGCTGTCCGTGACGGCGCACGGCCTGATGCATCCGCGGCCGCTGCCGGCGTATGCCGGTCCGGTCGCCTTCGCCGTCCTGACGGGCGTCGGGTTCTGTCTGGCCGACCGTCGGCGGTCCGTCGGATGGCTCCTGCTCGCGGTCGAGGTCGTCCAGGGCGGCCTGCACCTGTGGTTCAGCGCGGTCTCGGCCCCGGCCGATCCGCACGCGGCGTGGGATGCCGCGCGGATGCACCATCACCTGCCGGGAATACATCACCTCGTCGTCGCCGGGCCAGGTCAGCCGTCCGCGGCGCACGCCGGCACGGCCGACTGGGGAATGCTGATCATGCACACCATCGCGGGTGTGCTGGTCGCGCTCTGGCTGTCGGCCGGTGAGCGAGCCGCGTGGCGCGCGCTCGCCGCGATCACGCGGCTGCTGCTGGCGCCCGCCCTGCGGGTGCTCGCGCTCCTGGTGGGCGTCCCGATCGCCCAGCGGCCCGGGGGAACGAGAACCGGGCGCCATGGCGGGGACGGCCCGCAGCCCCGGATCGGCGCCCTGCGCCACACGGTGGTGCGCCGGGGGCCGCCCGCGTACGAGCGTCGTGACCTTACCCGTCCTGCTGTGACCGCGGCGGGTTGACGCCGACCTGGGCCGGAACGGAGACGGAGTCGGCGTCGGCCGAGGCCGCGGATCGCGCGTGCCCGTCGACCGGGCGTCGCCCCGGGCTTCGCCGTGGTCGCACAGTCGATCTCACCTGCCGTCCGAAGGACCTCCCATGCCGTTTTCTCCATTCGCGCGACGCCCTGTCCCTGGCCGTACGCATCCCACTCCCGTACCGAACCCGGAGCGCACGACCGCCGCGCCGATCCGCCGAACCTCGCGCCTGGTCGTCGCGTCGCTGACCGTGGCCGTCGCGGCCGCCGGTTGCGCCGGGGCGTCGAGTGCCCAGTCGTCGCCTCCGGTCCGGATCTCCGCGCCCGCCTCCGACCTGCACGCCGCGACGCTCGGCACGCCGTTCCGCGAGCCCGACGTGACCCTGACCGGGACGTCCGGCCGACCGGTGAACCTGCTTCAGGCCACCAAGGGCAAGCTGACCCTGGTGTACTTCGGGTACACCCACTGCCCGGACCTGTGCCCGACGACGATGGCCGACCTCGCCGGCGCCCTCCGGCTGCTCACCCCGGCGCAACGGGCCCGCGTCGCCGTCGTCTTCATCACCACGGACCCGTGGCGTGACACCCCGAAGGTCGTGAAGTCCTGGCTCGCCTCCTTCGACCCCTCCTTCATCGGCCTCACCGGCGACTACGCGAAGATCCAGGCGGCGGCCAAGTCGGTGGGGATCGCCATTGAGCGCCCCGCACGGACCGCTGCGAACTACGAGGTCGATCATGGCGCGGAGGTCCTGCCGTTCGACACCGACCATCTCGCCCGCGTCCTCTGGACGGCGGGGGTGTCCTCCCGCGACTTCGCCGCCGACCTGACGAAGCTGCTGGCCCGGATGCCCGCCGCGAGTCCCCGGGCCGGCGGATCATGACCGCCGCACTCGGCCGGGGCTTTCTGATCGTGACGGGTCTGCTGCTGACGGCCGTGGCAGTGGACGCCTGCTCGTCCGGTCCTGCCGTGCCCCGGCTGAAGGTCTCCGGGGCGTACGTGCCCCGGCCGGCCTCGCCGGACGTCGCGGCCGCCTACTTCACCGTGATCGACTCGGGCGGTGCGGGCGACGAGCTGACCGGGGTCACCGCGGACGTCTCCGCCCACGCGATGATGCACCAGAGCACCGGCCAGACGATGCGGATGATCGACCAGGTCCCGGTGCCCGCCCACGGCCGGCTGACGTTCGCGCCCGGCGGGTACCACGTCATGCTCGAGCATCCGGACCGGCCGCTGCGTCAGGGCGATCACGTCCGGCTGACGCTGCGGTTCCGCCGGTCCGCCGCCATCACCGTCGACGCTCCCGTCGAGCCGGTGGACTACCGACCGGAGGCGGCGCGGTGACGGGCGCGTCGACCGAGCATGGGAGAGACCCGCGGCGTACGGTGAGCCGCCGCGGGCTGCTCGCGGTGAGCACGCTGGTCGGCGCGGCTGCGGCGGCCACCGCCGGGGCCGGCGCCGCCTCCGTGACGACGGGGGAGTCCGCCCGTGACCGGGGGGATCGCCGGATCCCGTTCGACGGCGCCCACCAGGCCGGCATCCTCGCCCCGTACGCGGCGCACGGCTGGTTCGCCGCCTTCGACGTCCAGCCCGGGTTGAGGGCGGCGGGGCTGACCTCCCTGCTCCGGGCGTGGACTGATGCGGCGAGACGGCTGACCGACGGCAGACCGGCGCCCGGCGACGACGCGATGGCGACCGGCTACGGCCCCGCGTCGCTCACCGTCACCGTCGGGTTCGGGGCGTCGCTGCTCCAGCACCTCGGCGCGCCGGTGCCCGCCGCGCTGGCCCCGCTGCCGCCGTTCCCCCGTGACGAGATCGCCCCCGGGCGCAGCGGCGGTGACATCGGCGTGCTCTTCACCGCCGACGACGCGATGGTCGTCGCGCACGCGCTTCGGACCTTCACCCGTCTGGCCCGTGGTGCCGCGCACGTCCGCTGGCAGATGAGCGGGTTCGCCGCGAGCGACGGCGTGGTGACCGGCCGCGACTCCACTCCTCGTAACCTGATGGGCCAGCTCGACGGCACCGGGAACCCCCGTCCCGGTGACGCCGGGTTCGACCGGAGCGTCTTCGTCGGCCCGGCCGGCGATCCGGCGTGGATACGCGGCGGCAGCTACCTGGTCTTCCGCCGTATCCGCATGCTGCTCGACGCGTGGGACACGCTGTCCCGCCACCGTCAGGAGCAGATCATCGGGCGGCGGAAGGACACCGGAGCGCCCCTGTCCGGCGGATCGGAGTTCACGCCGATCGACCTGGGCCGGCAGAACCCCGACGGCAGCCTGGCCATCGGCCCCAGCGCCCACGTACGGCAGGCGGCCGCGGAGACCAACGCCGGCGCCGTCATCCTGCGGAAGGGTTTCTCCTACTTCGACGGCGTGCTGCCCGACGGAACCCCGGACGCGGGGCTGCTCTTCATGGCGTTCCAGTCCGATCCGGAGTCGGGCTTCACCCGGATCCAGCAGCGTCTCGCGCTCGCCGACGACCTCAGCCGGTTCATCCGGCACACCTCCAGCGCGCTGTTCGCCGTCCCGCGCGGCTGCCGGCCAGGGCGCTACCTCGGCCAAGAACTCATGGAGACACTGTGACGCACATGCACGACATGCTGGCGCCGCTCACCTGGGCGCGAGCGCTGACCACCTGGCGGTTCGCCCCCGTGACCGCCGTCCTCGTGGCCGTGGCCCTGGGGCTCTACATCGCCGCGGTGCTCCAGGCGCGTCGGAGCGGCAGGACGTGGCCCGTCGCCCGTACCGCGGCGTTCGCCGCCGGCCTGGCCGTGATCGTCGCCGCCATCATGGGCAGCCCCGCCGTGTACGGCGACGGTGGCCTGTTCTGGGTGCACATGATCCAGCACCTCATGCTCATCATGGTCGTGCCGTGGCTGCTGTGCCTGGGGCACCCGTTGAGCCTGTTGCTCGCGGCCACGCACGGCCGTGTCCACGACCGCGTCGAGCGGATCCGCCGGTCGAGGATCGCCGTGTTCCTGACCTCGCCGATCACCGGGCTGGCCGTCTACGGCGGGGTGCTGTTCGGCGTGCACCTGTCGGGCTTCATGAACTCCATGATGGGCTCGCCCGCCCTCATGGCGCTCGAGTACGTGCTGTACGTCGGCGGCGGATACCTCTACTTCTCCCAGGTGCTCACCAGCGATTCGCCGCCCCGGGAGCTGTCCTATCCGCTCCGGCTGTTCGCCCTGTTCATGGGGATGTCGGCCGACACGGTGGTCGGCATCGTCCTGCTGCAGGCGACCGAACCGCCGTTCCCCGCGTACGCCCGGATGCACCCGTCCTGGGGGGTCGGCCCGCTCGCCGACATCCACGACGGAGGCGCGGCCATGTGGATCGGCGGCGACGGCCTGATGTTCGTCATGATGATCGTCGTCATGCTCCGCTGGCTGTTCGACCGGTCCCCGGAGGCGGCCAAGGCGGGACGGTTCTTCGAGGCCGTCCGCCAGAGCACCCTCGCCGCCACCGGAGATGAGGCTGCACCGGGAACGGACGCGGCGGACCGGGCGCGGCTGCGTACCAGCGCGGACGTCGACGAGGACGACGGGGCGCTGCAGGCGTACAACGCGCTGCTGGCACGCCTGAACGCCCCCGCCCAGGACTCCGGTCGACCGGCCGAGCCCCGGCACACGGGATGACGTACGGCCTACCGGTCGTGGGACCGCGGCGGCCGGGCGCCTACGGCTGATCGGTCGCGGCCGTTACCCGGCCGTCAGCAACTGGGCGGCGTGGCAGATCGCAACAGCGCTGGGCATCTCCAAGAAGGAGGGCCTGGCGCGGTTCGAGCTGATCCAGCCGATGTATAACCTGGTCAAGCGGCAGGCTGAGGTAGAGATCCTGCCGCTCGCCGAGGCCGAGAACATGGGTGTCGTCACGTACAGCCCGCTCGGTGCCGGGTTGCTGACCGGCAAGTACGGCACCGACCGACGGCCGGAGACCGGGCGACTCGTCGAGAACGCCCGGTACGCCGACCGGTACGGCCTGGAGAGCGATTTCGCGACGGCGGACCGGTTCACCGCGTTCGCACGGGAGGTGGGTGTCAAGCCGGCGACCCTCACGGTGGCATGGGCGATGTCCCACCCCGCCGTCACCGCGCCGATCATCGGCGCACGGAACCTCTCCCAGCTGGAGGACTCCCTGGCGGCCCTGAACGTCGAGATGACCGGCGAGCTGCGGGAGAAGATCTCCGCGCTGTCGCCGACCCCGGCACCGGCGACCGACCGTACGGAGACCTTGAAGTCGAACTGGACCTGAGACATCCCGAAAGGACAGAGTCATCATGCGCGGAGCCGTCATTCACGCTCCGAGGGACGTGCGCTTCGAGGAGCCCCCCGACCCCGAGATCACGAACCCCACCGACGCGATCATCCGTACGGTCGCCACCTGCGTCTGCGGGTCAGACCTGTGGGACTATCGCGGCATCAACCCCGTCACCGAGCCCCACCCGATCGGGCACGAATACGTCGGCGTGGTCGAGGAGGTCGGCGGCGAGGTCACCTCGATCGAGCCGGGCCAGTTCGTCATCGGCTCGTTCTTCGCCTCGGACGACACCTGTCCCCACTGCCGGACCGGATACCACACGTCATGCCGGCACCGTGAGTTCATCAACGGCTGCCAGGCCGAGCTGATCCGCGTCCCGCTCGCCGACGGGACCCTGGTCGCCACGCCGGAGCAGCCGGCCGATGACCTCATCCCCAGCCTGTTGACCTTGTCGGACGTCATGGGCACCGGTTGGTATGCCGCCGTGGCCGCGGAGGTCCGGCCCGGCTCAACCGTCGCCGTCGTCGGCGACGGCGCGGTCGGCCTGTGCGGTGTGCTCGCGGCCAAGGAGCTGGGCGCCGAGCGCATCATCGCGATGAGCCGCCACGAGTCGCGCCAGAAGCTCGCCCTCGAGTTCGGCGCGACCGACATCGTCACCGAACGCGGCGATGAGGGCGTCGCCCGCGTCAAGGAGCTCACCGACGGCGTCGGCGCGGACTCCGTGCTCGAGGGCGTCGGCACGAACGAGTCGATGCAGCAGGCCCTGCGCTCGACCCGTCCGGGCGGGAACGTCGGCTTCGTCGGCGTTCCCCACGGCGTCGAGATACCGGGCGAAGAGCTGTTCCACTCCCAGGTCGGACTGCGGGGAGGCCCCGCCCCCGTACGCCGCTTCCTGCCCGACCTGATCGACCGGGTGTGGAACGGGCGGATGGACCCGGGCAAGGTCTTCGACCTGACGCTGCCCCTGGAGCAGGTCGCCGAGGCGTACCGCGCCATGGACGAACGCCGCGCCATCAAGGCGTTGCTGCGCCCGTAATCCCGGTGTCTTCGCAAAGCCAAAAGCCCCCAGTTCGGCATGTCATGTCAATAGGCAGGACTCCAAGCTGAGCAGTTCGGAGGAAAGGTCCGGATAATCGGTTTCAGTCACTTTCTAACCGAAGAGGTCGAGTGCCGCATCGACGAAGCTGACCCGGCTGCCCGGCAGAGTCCCGCCTGAGGGGACAGCGGGGGAGCACCTTCGGGTGGCCCGCTCGGCGGTCGCTCGGGGCGGACTGCCCCGTTCTGCGCTGTCTACCGAGCCGAGAGGATGTCTCGCCTGGGTAGACGGCGCTCATCGGACGCCGCCCAAAAAAGGCAACAGGCTCTGCGGACTCGGGAATCCTCGGCAGAACGCCGGCCGGAGGTGCGATCAGCCCCTGACGGCCAGCAGGACGTAGCTGGCGGCGCCGCCCCATCGAGCCCGCCACGCGGGCTCTCCCCACGGGACGTACGGGGCCTGCGCGCCAGCCTGCTGATCACCGTGGTGCTGATGCTCGCCGCGGCGGCGTCGACCCTGCTGCTCAGACCGCAGCGCATCAATGACGGTTCTCCACGCGACTGACAAGAGACCATTCACCGCGTGAGTCACATATCTTCTCAAACGCAACACGTGTTCCGACACGGCCGATCGGGTCTGCATATTCGCCGACTAAGGAACCGCCGGGCGAGCGGACCCCGTTGTCTCAGGTGAGAGCTATATTCGAGAGGTCGCGACTACCGTCGAGCGAGTTCGACCGCGCAGAGGCGGGAGCGGCGATGCCGGGTCCGTGGGCCCATTGCCGGGTGAATCGGCACATCCCTCGTGCCGTAGGGCGACCTCCATCCCCCGAATCCGCGGTAAGCCGGCGTGCAAGCCAAGGAGTAACCCCGTGTCCCCTGTCCCTCGATACTCGACGATCGAATTCCGAGGACGTCCCGTCAGCGCCCGCGCCGTCATGGCGACCGTCGGCGTAGCCGTGATCATTTTGATTGCGGCGGTCCTCGTGGTGGTGCGGCCGCAGAGGCTGCCCACCGCCAACGACGCGCTGAAGGTCGCCCTCTCCCAGGTCGGTACGACCGAGGACGCCGGGGGCGGCACCAAGTTCAACCGGTGGTTCATGGTCAGCCCGTTCGCCAAGGCCGGCGTCGCGCGTGACGGCGGGGCGATCGGTGATTACGCCAAGGCCTCCTGGTGCGACATGTTCGTCACCTGGGTCGGCGCCCAGGCCGACGTCAAGGGGATCGGCGGTGACGCGTTCACCCCGGCCCACGCCCGGTGGTTCCAACGGCAGGGCCGCTGGGGCCACGTGCCCAAGCCCGGCGCAGTAGTGTTCTTTTCCTGGAACGGTGGCAAGAGCGCCGACAATATCGACCACGTCGGCATGGTCATCAAGGACGACCACCATGGCACCATCCAGACCGTCGAGGGCAACACCGACAACGCCGTGAAGATCCGGACCCGCAGCACCGACTCTGTCGTCGGCTACGGCTACCCCGAGTACGGCGGATAGTCGGCGAGGAAGGTCTCCAGGCGCAGGCCCGGCGCGCCGTACGGCCAACGCCTTGATCCGACCGTGGGGTCGTCCCGGCGCCGACATCGCCGAACGATCGATCGATGCCGGTCGTGACCGCCGGAGCGCGATCATGACCGGCATCGCCTCTTCATCGGTCAGTGCCGCCTGTTTACGGGCTCTGGGGGCACCTCTCCCCCGCCGGCCGTGGCGGGCATGGGCACGCCGTACGGCCGATCGATGCGGGCCCGCCACCACGAGGCCAGGGGGCGCGGCGCCCACCAGATCCGGTTGCCGATCAGCCGGATGGTGGCCGGCACCAGCAACCCGCGCACCAGGGTCATGTCGACCAAGATGGCCAGCACGATGCCCACGCCGATCATCTTCATCACGGTGATCTCGGAGAACACGAAGCCCCCCACGACCACCGCCAGCAGCAGCCCCGCGCTGGTGATCACACGTGCGGTGTGCTGCAGGCCGACGGCCACCGCCTCCCGGAGGTCGCCGCGACGGTCGTACTCCTCCTTGATCCTGGCGACGAGGAAGACCTCGTAGTCCATCGCCACGCCGAAGGCGATCACGACGACCAGGAGCGAGAAGTTGACGTCCACCGCGCCGATCGGCACGAAGTTCAAGACGCCGGATAGGTAGCCGTTCTGGAAGATGAGCCGGATGGCGCCGAGCGCGGCCGACAGTGAGAGCAGATTGAGGACGACCGCCTGCAGGGGCAGCACGATTGAGCCGAATGCCAGGAACATCACGATGAAGGAGACCAGGCCGACGAACAGCAGCATCCAGGGAAGCCGTGAGAACATCATGTTCACAATGTCGGGACGCGAGACCGGCATGCCGGTGAACGACGCCCGGGCGCCTTGCGGCGGATCCAGCGCGCGCAGCCTCTCGACCATGGTCTTCGCCGCACGTGACATCGGATCGATGGCGTAGCCGAGGGTGATCCGTGCGGTGTCGCCGCTGGTCCCGGTGATCCGGGCATTCGTCACGTTCGGCACGTTGTCGAGCCGCTGGGCGTAGTCCCGCAGCGCCGCCTGGGGACCGTCAGGCCCTGCGCCAGTTCGTCCCGGAATCGGTTGATCACCAGCGTGGCGTAGTCGATCGCCAGTGCGAGCGCGAAAATGCTCACCACGTTCACGGCCATCAAGGAGATGTCCTGATCGTCGCTGGACGGCAACTGGATCGCAACGTACGTAGGAGTTTCCAGTCGACCTGCCGCTCCTCTGGGGACACGTAGACCGCCAAGGCGGCCGTCCACATGGCGATGACGATCGCACCGAGTGCGAACGCGCCGACGAGCAACCGCCGGTAGCGCCACGGCTGGGGGACGTTGGTCGTCATGAGAACAGCCTCGCTGTTGGAGAACGCCCGCGCCTCCGGCCACCGGCCGAACCGGGCGGCCGGAAGCAGGAGCCCCCTCCTCAAGAAGGAGGGTGCGTCGGGGGTCCGCCGGGTACGGCGAGGCCTCCTGGACGGCAGCCCTGGTCCCGAGCCGTCAGGATTCCTGCCAAAAACCGTAAACCGGCAATGAGTCCAAGGCGTCATTTTCTTCGCCGCGGGTTTTCTACGCGCGGCGGTTCTTAGGAGGTTTGTTGAGAACTCGTGGTGTCACACGGGCACTGGCGGTATCCGCCATCACCGCCATGGGAGCCGGGCTGGCCGGCGTCGCCCAGGCGTCCCCTCTCCCCGCGACGGTCACACCCACCAAGGTCGTTCGGCCGTACGATTTCAACGGCGACGGCTATCCCGATCTCGCGCTTGGCAACCCGTACGGCACGGTCAGCGGCCACGCGGGCGCCGGTTTCGTCACCATCGTGTACGGCTCGTCGTCCGGCCTGAACACGGCGAAGAAGCAGGTCTTCAGCCAGAACACCTCCGGTGTGCCCGGCGCGGCCGAGGCGGGCGACCACTTCGGCTACTCGGTGGCGTCGCTGGACTTCAACAAGGACGGCTATGCGGACCTCCTCGTCGGCGCGCCCGACGAGGACACCACCGCGGGTTCGAACGCGGGCTCCGAGACGATCCTGTGGGGCTCGAAGTCCGGCCTGACCGGGACGGGCTCGGACGCCATCCCCGAACCCGCGGGGTACGCGGGCGCGGGTCACCGGTTCGGCTACTCGCTGGCGACGGGCGACCTCGACGGCGACGGCTGGACCGACTGGGTCGACACGGCGCCCGGCGACGGCTACTTCTTCACGTTCACCTCCAACCCGGGCACCCAGCGGCTGAAGATGCAGGGCTTCAACCCGTCCGTGACACCGCACCGGTACCGCGGGGCGAAGAACGGCACGGTCTCCACGGCGGCGAGCACCCTCACCTCGCTCATCCCCGTGATCGGCGACGTCAACGGCGACAACAAGGCAGACCTGGTGCTGGGCTGGCAGGGCACGAAGTCCGGCTTCGACGTGTGGGAGTTCACGCCCACGGACAGCAAGCCCGTGGCCGAGGCCATCACCCGGGTGGACGGCCTCGCCGTCGGCGACTTCGACGGTGACGGCTACGGCGACGTGGCCGCGGGTGGCGCCGACGAGAGCGCCGGCACGGGCGGTCACGTGACCGTCTACAAGGGCGACGCGAACGTCACCCTGGCCAACTCCACCACGATCACCCAGAACAGCCCGAGCGTGCCGGGGACCGCGGTGGCGGGGGACCGGTTCGGCTACTCGCTGTCCGCCGGTGACGTGAACAAGGATGGGAAGTACGACCTCGCGGTCGGCGTGCCGTACCGCACCGTCAGCTCCCAGTCGCACGCCGGCGAGGCGATCGTGCTGTACGGGTCGGCGTCCGGTCTCACCGGCGCGGGCTCGCAGGCCGTCTCGCAGAGCACGAGCGGTGTGCCCGGCGCCGCGGAGAAGAACGACGAGTTCGGCTGGACGGTCAGCATGCTGAACGTCAACTCCGACGGCTGGGCCGACCTGCTCGCCGGCGCCCCGCTGGAGAACGGCACGGACGGCGCGGTGAGCCTCCTGAAGGGCACCGCGAAGGGCGTCACCGGGTCGGGCTCGGCGACCATCGGCGCGAGCACGCTCGGCGTCAGTGGCAAGGACGCACAGGTAGGCGTCCGCCTCGGCCGCAGCAGCTGAGTCAGACGGTAGGACCGGCCGCCAGGACCCTGGCGGCCGGTGCGTCGTCCCCCTCGACGGCCGTCCGTACTACGTCACCGTTTGTCAGCGTGCGCCTCGGTCGCCCGGGCCTGGCGTTCGGCGCGGCGATCGGTGAATCGGGTCGCCGCCGCGTCGATCCGTTCAAGGAGGTCGGACAGTTCTTGACGGGCCTTCTCCCCGTCGGCGTCCAGCCCTTCGAGGTCGAAGACACGCCACTGGCGCAGGACGGGGAGGAGCACATCGTCGAGGTGGATGCGCAGGTCGTAGATGCCGGCGTTGGCGATGGCGACCGACTTGCGTAGGAATCCGTCGATGGTGTGGCCGGGCATCTGGAAGTTCGTCGCGACGTCGGTGACGGCACGCATCGTCTGACTCGGCGCCAGTTCGAAGGCTGCGGCGAGCAGGTTGCGGTAGAAGAGCATGTGCAGGTTCTCGTCGGCGGCCACCCGCGCCAGCAGGCGCTCGCACGCTGGATCGCCTGCGGCCTTTCCGGTATTCCGGTGGGAGACGCGGGTCGCGAGCTCCTGGAAGGAGACGTAGGCGAGGGCGTGGAGCATCTTGTCGCCGTGATCGGCCTGGTAGCCGCCCTGCATGTGCCTCATGCGCGCCCGTTCGAGCGCGACCGGGTCGACGGCCCGGGTGACGGTGAGGTAGTCGCGGATGACGATGCCGTGCCGATTCTCCTCGGCGGTCCAGCGGTCGACCCAGGTGCCCCACGCGCCGTCGCGGCCGAAGATGGTGGAGATCTCGCGGTGGTAGCCCGGCAGGTTGTCCTCGGTGAGGAGGTTGACGATCAGTGCCTCTCTCGCCGCGGGTGCGACCTTGGTGTCCTCGGGCGACCATGCTTCACCGTTGAACGGGCCGTCGAAGTCGCGCCCCTCGCTCCACGGCACGTACTGGTGCGGGAACCACTCCCTAGCCGTGGACAGGTGGCGGTCGAGCTCGGCCCCGACGACCGGCTCGAGCTCTCTCAGCAGCTCGGCCGTTGTTCTCGGCCTGGACGTGTACGGCACTGGCTTCCCCCCGAATCATGACCTGCACGGTGCGAACCGGTCGGCTCTAGAGACACCGTTCCCCTGAGACGGCTTCACGGACGATCAGAAGTCGTCATCCGGATGAAGATCTTCGTGGTCCGATGTCCTCAGCATGCCTCCTGTGGTTCAGAGCATGGTCTGCCGATCTGAGCGGCTACGGGCCGAGCTGAGCGGTCACGCCGCGCGGATGTGATCGGACGGCGCGCAACCCGCCTGCGCGGAGGCGAGAGTGGGATGGATGGGGAAGGCGCGGTCCAGGCTGGTGATGCGCAGGAGCTTGCTCACGACGGGACGGGGCGCGGCCAGGGCGACGGTGACTCCGTGCAGTGCCGCACGACGTCCCGTGCCGACGAGCATCGCCAGGCCGGAGGCGTCGCAGAAGGACACGCCCGACAGGTCGATGATCAGTGGTGTGGTCGCGTCCTTCACGATGGTGAGGATCCGGTCGCGGACGGTCGCGGTGGTCGCGAAGTCGAGATCTCCGCGGATCGTGATGACGGTATGGCCGGCCAGCCGGCGGCTGAAAAGCCTGACACGTGCGGTGTTGCGATACATCGATGGATCTCCGATCCGAGGTCGTACGGCCGGATTCGGCCGTACGAGGATGAATGACCAGGGGGTCTCCCGCCTGGTCGAAAGCCCGAGGGGGAAGCGCTGATCGCGCTGAAGCCGGCTGCGGCGGTGCGACTAAAGAGCCGGATCGCGGGGCAGCCGATCGTCTTCACGGCCGCCGCTGCGGCCGAACCGCTGCAGCCCGGCCGCTGTAGCGGAAGGACCTGCGGTGACGTGGGGCGTCATCTGCGCCGACCTGTCTGACCCCGTGGGAGGGGCTTAAGTAGTAGGCGCCGGGGCGACGTCGACTCGATTGTCGATGTTGAACACTCCGCGGCTATCCCGACCCTACTCCACCGGCGCGCGATCGGGGCGATCCTGCAGGTCGACGCCCCGCCCCGCCTCCTCGACCACCACCTGGACGCCGTCGGCGCACCGTTATGTTTCCGGCGCGGACACCGGATGACCAGGGCGAATGCAGAACCATCGATGCGGCGTCCACGTTGAGCGCGTTTAGCGTGAGGTATGGTCAGCGAGACTGAGGATTCTCGCGCGCCAGCGGCCGAGCAGGCGCATCCCTTAGTCGCTCACTACTTCGGCCTTTTGTCGTGGCCGGGACGGGTCGCGAAGTATGACGTCACAACGACCGCGCGGCGACACGGACCCGGGCGCGACCCCCGATCGCTGGTCGCTCAGCCCTCGATCTCGTCTCAGTGGCTGGACGAGCGGGCAGATCGACGCCGGCGGGTCACCGGCCAGGCCCTACCGGCCGGGATCGGCCGGTCAGGCGGGCGTGGTCCCCTCGGTGATCCGCCCTCGCCGGACCACTCATCGTCCGGCCGTTGAGCCCGCGGATCCTGAGGCTCCCGGCGAGTGCCTATGCGGCGACCCGGCGGAGTTCGTCGTGGACACCAACTGGTTCAGCGGACGTCGCTCCCGCGACCCGGTGTGCGAACGCCATGTCACGGAGGTCGTGGCCGCCATCGTCCGCAAGCAGGCTGGACGCGACGGAAGATGAAGTCGACGGCCCGTCGATGGTTTGACCACGCGACTTACGTGGTATGCTTGCTAAAGTTGCAGTTGTGGTTCCCATAGACTTTATGTGCGCCTGCTGGTTTAAACCTCAGGCGCATTTTTTGTAACCGGACTCGTCCGGTGGGGGCATTTCGGCGACGTGGGGCTCACGCAGTGTGGGTCCTATCAGCACCCCAGAAGGACAAAGAATTATGAGCACAGGTACCGTGAAGTGGTTCAACGCGGAAAAGGGCTTCGGCTTCATTGAGCAGGACGG
>JBJMIW010000173.1:0-13472 GCA_045806665.1 Actinoallomurus sp. | reverse complement strand
GTGCGGACCGTCGATCCGCGGGCGGCGTTGTGCCCGGGGTGCGGGATGGAGTCATCTGTGAAGCAGCACGTCAGTACCGCACCGGCCGATGTAGAGCATGGCGGGCGGCGGGTGCGGGTGGTGTGGCTCAAGAACATCCGGCCCATCACCACCGACGGCGACGTGACCGAACAGGCCGTCGCCGGCTACGTCGCCAAGTACGCCACCAAGGCCGCCGAATGCGTCGGCACCCTCGACCGGCGCGTCAACCTCCTCGACGACCTCGACGCGCTGCCGATCCGCGACCACGCCCGACGGCTCATCGCAGAATGCCTCCACCTCGGCGTCCTGGAACACCTGGCAGACCTGCGGCTCGTCCAGTGGGCGCACATGCTCGGCTTCCGCGGCCACTTCTCCACCCGCTCCCGCCACTACTCCACCACCCTCGGGGCGCTCCGTGCCGAACGCGCCGACCACGTCCGCACCGAGGCGATCACCACCGGACGGCTCCCGCTGTTCGACGAGGACACCGTCCTCGTCGTCGGCCACTGGCACTACGCCGGACGCGGCCTATCCCCCGGCGACGCGCTTCTAGCCGCCGCGCTCACTGGAACACCCCCTGCCCGCTCTGGCGGGTGAGAGGAGGGCCGCATGAGCGAACTCACGGTGCTCACCGTCGACGAGGCCGCCGAACGACTCCGCGTCAGCCGGTGGACGCTCTACAACCTCATCCGCTCCAACCAGCTCCGCACCGTCAAGATCGGCCGCCGCCGCCTCGTCCCGGCCTCGGCCATCACCGAGTGCCTCAACACTCTGATGGAGGTGGTCAGCTGATGGCCGACATCACGGCGGGTCCACCGCCAAAGGAGCCTGGTGGCCGCAAGCAGCGAAGCCGTCGGAAGCGTGACAACGGGGAAGGGAGCATCTGGCTTCGGACGGACGGCCGGTACGGCTTCGCCGCCTACGTCCCGACGACCGCCGGGACGCTCAAGCGAGTTCAGGGCTACGCGCGGTCTCATGAGGAGGCGCGTAAGAAGCTCACCGACCTGCTGACAAAGGCCGACCAGGGAATCCCGGTGGCCGCCGAGAGCTGGACGGTGGAGCGCTATCTCACGTACTGGCTCGATCACGTCGTCCGCGCCGAGCGGCGCCCGAAGACCTACCAGGGATACGAGGGCGTCGTCCGCCGACACCTCATTCCCGAACTGGGCAAGAAGCGGCTCGACAAGCTCAGTGCGCGGGACGTCCGGCTCTTCATCACCCGTCTCCGGGAGATATGCCCGTGCTGCCGCAACGGCTGGGACGCGGTCCGGGACGAGCCGCGCTGCTGCGCCAAGCCGGTGCCCGAGTGCTGCGGCTCGCGGCTGTCGGTCCGCATGGTCCAGTTCATCCACGCCGTTCTGCGCAACGCGCTCCAGACGGCCGTACGGGAAGAGGTCATCTCCCGGAACGTCGCCAAGCTCGTCAAGGTCACCACGCCCAAGTACAAGGTCAACCGTGGCCTCACCGTCGACCAGGCCCGCGACGTCCTCAAGGCTGCGGAAGGCGAACGGCTCTACGCGCTGTACGTCCTGGCGCTGTGCCTCGGCCTCCGGCGGGGCGAGCTGTTCGGGCTGCGCTGGGAGGACGTCCACCTCGTGCCGTGCGCCGCGTGCGATGGCGAGGGCGGCGATCCGGACGGCGAGGAATGCGCCACCTGCGGGGGCAGCGGGATAGAGACGGCCACCCTGGAAGTGGTCCAGACGGTGCAGCGGATCGCCGGCGAGCTGCGCTTCGTGCCGCCCAAGACCGACGACTCGGTCCGCACGGTGCCGCTGCCCGATCTGTGCATCACGGCCCTGTGCGAGCACAAGGTCAAACAGCAGGCCGAGCGGAACGCGGCGGGCAAGGACTGGCAGGACAACGGCCTCGTCTTCCCCTCCCGCGTCGGAACCCCCATGGAACCGGACAACCTCCGGCGGAGCTGGGGCCGAGTTCGTAAGAGCGCCGGCCTTGAGGGCGTGCGCTTTCACGACATCCGGCACGCGTGTCGCTGCTCCTCGACCTGGGCGTACCGCCACACGTCGCCCGCGACATCGTCGGGCACAGCGACATCGAGGTAACGATGACCATCTACGCACACGCCGCGCTCGGCGAGAAGCGGCGGGCTCTCGGGAAGCTGGGGGATGCCCTCGGCTGAGGCCGTTGCCGTCAGCGTTGCCGTCAACAAGACCCCGGGCGATCATCGCTCGGGGTCTTTTGCCTGGTCAGGGGTGGAGCCTCCGGCCGGATTCGAACCGGCGACCTGCCGCTTACAAGGCGGACGCTCTGCCAGCTGAGCTACGGAGGCGGACTGCTTTCGCAGCGTCACCACGATAGCGCGTATACGGCGCGAGTCAGGCGCGCTCTCGGCACGTTCCTCCGCTATCGCGTCGGCCGTCCGATGCCTGGTGCCGGTTAATGAACCGTGGTTCAATAACGGTGTGGCACGGCCGAGGAAGTTCACCGATGAGCGGCTGCTGACCGCCGCCGGGGTGGTGATCAGCCGGCTCGGGCCGGGGTTCACGCTGGCGGACGTCGCCCGGGAGGCGGGGGTCGCCGTGGGGACGCTGGCTCAGCGCTTCGGGTCCAAACACGGGCTCCTGGCCGCGATGACCAGGACGGCGGTGGAGAGCACCCGCGAGGGAATGCGCGCCGCCGCGGCGGCGTCCGGCGATCCGGTCGCCATCGCGATCGACGTACTGGTCGAGATCTTCACTCCGCTGGACGATCCCGGTACGGCGGCGAACAACCTGGCGCAGTTGGCCGTCGATCTGGCCGACGAGGAGTTGCGCGGACTGCTGGCGGAGCTGCACGCGGCCATCGAGGAGGGGCTCATCCCTCTCCTCGACCGGGCGGTGCGCGAGGGACGGCTCCCCGGGGCGCCGCCCGTACCGGTGGCCGCCCGGATCCTGGCCGCGGTCACCGGCGGGACCACGCTGCACTGGTCGGCGCGGCCGGCCGGTGGCCTCTGCGACCGGTTGCGCACCGATCTCCGCGCCGTACTGACCGGCTGGTGCCGCGCTCCCGACGCAACAACGATCGAGGAGAACATGTGACCGGTCCGCTGAAGGAACAGGTTGCGCTCGTCACCGGGGGCACGCGAGGCGCCGGGCGGGGAATGGCGGTCGAGCTCGGGGCCGCGGGGGCGACGGTGTACGTCACCGGCCGTACGACGCGGGAATCGCGCAGCCCGCTCGGCCGTCCGGAGACGATCGAGGAGACCGCCGAGCTGGTCACGGAGGCGGGCGGCCGGGGGATCCCGGTGCGGTGCGACCACATGGTCCCCGCCGACGTACGGGCGCTCGTCCGGCGGATCGAGGAGGAGCAGGGCGGTCGCCTGGACGTCCTCGTCGACGACACCTGGGGCGGGGACCAGTGGATCGAGTGGAAGCCGCTCTGGGAGCACGACCTGGACAACGGCCTCAAAGCGCTCCGGAACGGCCTGGAGACCCACCTGATCACGCTGCACACGGTGCTCCCCCTGCTCGTACGGCGGGGGCGCGGGCTGGTCGTCGAGATCACCGACGGGGACGACATGTTCAACGACCGGTATCGGGGGTCGATGTTCTACGACATGGTCAAGGTGGCGATCACACGGCTGGGCAAGATGCTGCACGACGAGCTGTCGCCGCTCGGGGTCACGTCACTGTCGCTGACGCCCGGGTTCCTGCGCTCGGAGGAGGTCCTGGACCACTTCGGGGTCGCCGAGGAGAACTGGCGGGACGGGATCGCCAAGGACAAGTGGTTCGCGATCTCGGAGACGCCGCGCTACATCGGGCGGGCGGTCGTCGCGCTGGCGACCGATCCTCAAGCGGCCCGCTGGTCGGGTAAGGCGCTGTCGGCCGGGGTGCTGGCCAAGCACTACGGCTTCACCGACCTCGACGGTTCGCAGCCGGAGGCGAGCCGCTTCTTCGAAGAGGTCTACTTCGGCGACAAGAAGGACGCCCCGGTCGAGGACTACCGCTGATTTCGGCCGAGGATCGTCGGGCCCAGAGGCCCGGCAAGTCTCGGCGATCCGTCAGGAGCGGTGGCGGGCGATCTCGTACAGGGCGATGCCGGCCGCCACGCCGGCGTTGAGGGACTCGGCCTTCGGTCCCATCGGGATGTTGACCAGCAGGTCGCAGGTCTCGGCGACCAACCGCGACAGACCCTTGCCCTCCGAGCCGACGACGAGGACGAGCGGGCCGCTGGCGGCTTCGAGCTCGCCGACGCCGACCGCACCGCGAGCGTCGAGGCCGGCGACGAACAGGCCGGCGCTCTGGTACGACTTCAGCGTGCGTACGAGGTTGGTGGCGCGGGCCACCGGGACCGAGGCGAGCGTGCCGGCGGAGGTCTTCCACGCCCCGGCGGTCACTCCGGCCGCCCGCCGCTCGGGGACGAGCACGCCGTTCGCGCCGAACGCGGCGGCCGATCGGACGATCGCCCCCAGGTTGCGGGGGTCGGTGACACTGTCGAGGGCGACGATCAGCTGGGGGGTGCCGCGCTGGAGCAGGTCGTCCGGGTGCGCGTAGCGGTATTCGGGGACCTGGAGGACGATGCCCTGGTGCACGGCCCGGTCGGTCATCCGGTCCAGCTCGGACTTGCCCGCCTCGAGCAGCGGCACACCGACGTCCGTGGCCAACTTGATCGACTCACGGACGCGGTCGTCGGACGCCCCGGTCATGACGTAGAGGGCGCTGGCCGGGATGCCCGCCCGCAGCGCCTCGACGACCGGGTTGCGGCCGGTGACCAGCTCCGGGCCATCGGGCGCGGATCGCCGGGCCGGCCGCTCCGCGGGAGCGGACGACGAGGGCGTGCGCCGGGAGCCGACGGCGGTCGCGGTGCCGGTCCGTTCCGCCGACTTGGCGGCACGCGCGGTCTGGCGCTCGCCGTACCAGTGCCGGTCCTCGGCCTTCAAGGTGTGACTAGGCCCCTTCTTGCGACGCTTGGCCATCCTGCCCTCCGCTGGTGCACAGGGCGATCTGTCGCCCCCCACCAGACTCTACGCGGAACCGGGACCCCTACCGTCCCGCAGGAGCCGTTCGATGCGCTCCAGGCGGCGTTCGATGGCCGTCAGCCGCTCCTCGACCGCCGCGTCCGGTGAGGCGGTCTCCGATTCCGGCCGCCCGGTGACTCGCGGCTCCGGACTCCCGGCCGCCGGCGGTTCGGGGCGGTCCGCGGTCCGCGGGGCTTCGGGGCGGGGCTCCGGGCCGCGCAGGGCCGCGACCACGTCACCGCGCAGGTCGAAGACGTCGATGCCGCGCCGCTGGAGGACCTGGGCGCCGGTCCCCTCGGGCTCCCTCATAAGGCCGAGGAGGAGGTGCTCGCTGCGGATGTAGTCGTCACCGAACTGCAGGGCCTCGCGCAGCGACAGTTCGAGGACCTTCTTGGCCCGGGCCGTAAACGGCATCTCGCTGCCGGGCGCCGCCGATCCCCTCCCCACGAGCTCCTCGATGTCATGGCGAGCGGTGTCGAGGGTCAGGCCGGCCGCGCCGAGCGCGCGGACCGCGCCGTCGGTGTCACCGCGCAGCAGGCCGAGGAGGAGGTGCTCGGTGCCGATGTGGCCGTGCTCGAGGGCACGGGCCTCCTCCTGGGCGTGGACGACGACTCGGCGCGCGGTGTCGGTGAACCGCTCCAACACGTGCACCACCTCGGCCCGGTCGGATCTTCTCGAAGCGTACGTCCCCACGAGAGCCGCCCGGCAACCGGATCGGAGGCCGCCGTGTCAGGGGCTCCGGACCGTATGGCCCCTTAGGAGCGCTTGAGCTCCCAGCGGGGACCGCGCGGGGTGTCCTCGATGAGGATGCCGGCGGCGGTCAGGCCGTCGCGGATGGCGTCCGCCGCGGCGTAGTCCTTGCGGGCGCGGGCCGCCTGGCGCTGCTCCAGCGCCACCGACACGAGCGCGTCCACGACGTCGCGCAGGTCGCCGCCCGCGCCCTCCCACTGCTCCGACAGCGGGTCGAGGCCGAGGACGTCGAGCATCGCGCGTACCTCGCCGAGGACGCGGGTCACGGTGTCCTTGTCGCCGGCGGCGAGGGCGGTGTTCCCCTCGCGTACCGCCTCGTGGACGACGGCCAGCGCCTGCGGCACGCCGAGGTCGTCGTTGATCGCGTCGACGAACGCGGCGGGCATGGTGCCGGGCTCGACGCGCCCGGCCAGCTCGACGGCGCGCGTCACGAACCCCTCGATGCGCTGGTACGCCACCGCGGCGTCGCGCAGCGCCTCATCGGAGTAGTCGATGGTCGACCGGTAGTGCGCGGCGGCGAGGTAGTAGCGGACCTCGACGGGCCGGGCCTGGTCCAGCAGGTCCGGCAGCAGCACGACGTTGCCCACGGACTTGCTCATCTTCTCGCCGTTCACGGTGAGCAGGCCGTTGTGCAGCCAGTAGCGGGCGAACCCGTCACCGACCGCCGCCGACTGCGCGAGCTCGTTCTCGTGGTGCGGGAAGATCAGGTCGACGCCGCCGCCGTGGATGTCGAACGTCGGGCCGAGGTACTTGGTGGACATGGCCGAGCACTCGAGGTGCCAGCCGGGGCGGCCGGGGCCCCAGGGCGTCTCCCAGCTGGGCTCGCCCGGTTTGGCGCCCTTCCACAGCGCGAAGTCACGCGGGTCGCGCTTGGCCGCCTCGTTCGGCGTGTCACCGGCCGGCCGCATGTTGTCGAGCTTCTGGTTGGACAGCGCGCCGTACCGATCGGCCCAGGAGGCCACGTCGAAGTAGACGTCACCCTCCACGCTGTAGGCATGCCCGGCCTCGATGAGCCGGCGCATCAGCACGATCATCTCGGGGACGTGCCCCGTCGCCCGCGGCTCGACGGTCGGGGGCAGGCAGCCGAGCGCGTCGTAGCCGCGGCCGAAGACGCGCTGGTTGGCCTCGGCCACCGCGAACCACGGCACGCCGGTCTCAGCGGCGGCCCGAATGATCTTGTCGTCGATATCCGTGACGTTGCGCACGAACGTCACGTCGTACCCCGACGCGAGCAGCCAGCGGTAGACGAGGTCGTAAATGACGCCGGAGCGCAGGTGCCCGATGTGCGGAGCGGCCTGCGGAGTGGCACCGCACACGTAAATCCCCGCCCGGCCCGCCTGCAGCGGGACGAACTCGCGGATGCCACGGGTACCGGTGTCGTAAAGGCGCAGGCTCACGCGTAAGAGGCTATTCGATGCCGGTCAGCTCCCGTCACTGAAATCGCCTTGGTCACCCGTTCATGACCTCACGGATCGGCCGGTGTCCTCATCGGCCCGCACGCCGTCGTCCGAGGCGCGCAGCCGCCGGGTCAGCTCGCCGAACGCCACGGTGTTCGGGACCTCGGCGGCGATCGCCGTCAGCCCGGACGGACGGTCGGCGCGGTCCACGTAGACCATGCCTCCCTCGATCTCGACCCGGTCGACGTTCTCCCACGGCACGTACTCGCCGTCTTTCGCGATGCCCTGGCGAGTGACGCTGAACGGCCCGAGTCGCACCTTCCCGCCCGTCTCGACGCGGGACAGGTACTTCGGCAACACCTGTTCGGTCACCGCGCGGGACACGGTCTCGACCAGTTCGCGGGCGCCGGGGACGCTCCCGTCGATCAGGGCCTCGGCCTCGGCCCCCGCCCTGCCGGACAGGATCAGCCGCCATGTGACCGCGCTGGTCGCGGCGCTCCGCACGCCGGAGACGCGCAACTCCGTGACGGCGTCCCAGGCGAAGGGCGTGACGGCGTGCCAGGAGGACAGCACGACGCCGTTCTCGAACAGGTGGACGGCCGGCCCTCGCCCCGGCAGGACGTCCCGTACGAGGATGCGGCCGGCCGCGCCGAGGTACGCGGCGGTGAGCAGCAGAGCGAGCGCGGCCGCCCAGCCGAAGCCGTCCAGGAGGAACGCGACCGTGAAGGGGAGTAGCACGAGACCTGGCACGGCCAGGCTCACGAGCCACATACGGGACCGCCGGTCGACGGATCGGGGGCCGTGCGCGCCGCGGTACTCGCCGAGCCGCTCGTCCTCGGCGACCCGGCGGACACGAGACGGGACGTCGGCCCCGGTGCCTGCATTCACCTTAAAGAGGGGAAAATCTTTCATACCGATCGCCCGCATACCCACCAGCGGGCCCCCTCAAAGCCAGGACGCCGGATCCGGCCACATCCCCCGACCGCGCCGGACGACACGCGGTGCACGGTGAGAGCGGGAACACGTTGATCCGGTCAAGATAAGGGAACCCTCCGAATCGATGATCGGCTCCCCTGCTATGACTGACTCCCCCGCCCACTACTCCACCGCGCAGCGGCGGCTGCTGACGGCGGCCGGCGGCCTCGGCGTCGCGGCGCTGGCCGGCGCGACGTTCGTGCTGTCCTACGACGACCTCCGTGCGCTCGCCGTCCAGGGCGGCGCGGCCCGCCACCGGGCGTTCCTGTACCCCGGCATGGTCGACGGCCTGGTGGTGGTCGTGATCCTCTCGATCCTCACCGCGCGCCGGTCCCCCTGGTGGGCGCGCGCCGTCCGCTGGGTACTGCTCCTGGCGCTGATCGTCGGTGCCGGCGGCGCCGGGGTCGAGCGCGCGGTCCACGGCTACGGCGGCCTGTCGCGTCCATGGCTGTCGGGCGGGGTCGCGGCGGCTCCCTGGGTCATCCTCGCCGTCGCGGTCTGGCTGTGGCTATCCATGATCAAGCAGCTCGTACGGCTCCGCCGGCGGGACGCCACGCAGCCGGAGGCCCCGGACCCCGACCGGGAGTTCATCCCCGGCCTCGGTGAGGAGTCCGCCGACACCCGGCCGCTCCCGCGCCCGGCAGCGCCCCGAGCGCTCGCACCCGGAGCCGACGCCGTACGAGACCGGCCGCGCGAGGCCGCCGAGCCCGACCAGGGTCCGCGGTCCGGGGCCGTACCGGCCGAACACGGCGCTCCGGAGACGGACCGCGACGATCGGCTCCCGGCCCTGTCCGTGCCGGTCGCCCAGGCCGGCGGAGAGCCGGAGACCCTGCGGGACCGGCCCCGCGACGATCGCGCGACGCCCCTCCTCCCCCCGGCCTCCCAGACCGGCGGAGAGCCGGAGACCGTACGGGACCGGCCCCGCGACGATCGCGCGACGCCCCTCCTTCCGCCGACCGCCGAGACCGGCGGAGAGCCGGAGCCGACGATCCCGCCCGAGTTGGAGCGGCAGGCGGATCGCGCCTGGCAGCCCGGCCCCTCGCTGTCCCCTGTCACGGCGCCCGACGCCGTCCAGGGTGCCGCGCCGGAGACGAAACCGGACCGTGACCCGGTCCCGGATACCGACCTGGAGGTGAGAGTGCCCGTGCGGCCCGTGGACCCCGAGCAGGAGGAGCCGCCGCCGCGCTGGGTGGCCCGGGCCTCGCTGCCGACGGACGTTCGACTCGTGGGGCCGCCGCAGGCAGGCCCGGGGCTCGGCGGCACGCACCCCGACGGGATCAGGCTGCGCGACACCGACCCGAACGGCATCCCGATGACCGGTGTGGCCGACGAGACGGCCGCCGGCGAGGAGGACGACGGGTACGCCGACGACCGGGCCGAGGATCCGGACGCCGGCGACGTGGCCGATGACGAGCGGCCGTGGAACGAACCGCAGGGCGACGGCCCGTGGTCTCCCGGTGCCGCCGGGGCTCCCGACGACGAGAACGTGGAGTCGACGCCGCCGTCGAGCAAGTTCCGCAGCTCACCGACCCCGCCCCGCGGCTGACCGGCCGGCCTGGGCTTTCGATCGCCTCCGCGTGCGTCTGGGAAGGTAGGGATCATGGAGACGTGGGTGCCCGTGCCCGAAGGCAGCGGATTCGGGGTCACAGCCTGACCCTTGCGCCGAAGGCTGCTCCGACGGCGTCGCGGACGCGGACGAGGGCCGTGACCGCGACGACGGCCTCTACCGGGCGTTGAGACGAGGACCGAGCTGTCGCTGTGACGATGGCCGGGCCGCACGCCGGCATCAGAGGAGGACGTGCGCTGTGGCGGCGACGGCCGCTCCCCGTTGTCAGACGAGGACGAGGGCTGTGGCGATGGCGGCGAGGCCCTCACCGCGTCCCGTGAGGCCCAGCCCGTCCGTCGTGGTGCCGATCACGCTGACCGGGACGCCGCCCAGCGCCTCGCTCAGGGTCTTCTCCGCCTCGGCCCGGCGCGGGCCGATCCGCGGCCGGACGCCGATGACCTGGATCGCGACGTTGCCGATCGTGTGCCCTGCCGCCGTGATCAGCCGGTCGACCTCCCGTAGGAGCTCGACTCCGGAGGCTCCCGCCCACCGCGGGTCGGAGGTGCCGAACACGGCGCCGAGGTCGCCGAGACCGGCCGCCGACAGCAGCGCGTCGCAGGCGGCGTGCGCCGCGACGTCACCGTCGGAATGGCCCGCGAGGCCGTCGCCCTGGCCGGGCCAGTCGAGGCCGGCCACCCGGAGCGAGCGACCGGAAGCGAACGGGTGGACGTCGACTCCGACGCCCACCCGTGGAAACCGTGTAACCAAGACGCTAGTTGGCCAGAACCTCGTCGAGGAGGGCCTCGGCCTTGTCCTCGTTGGTCTTCTCGGCCAGCGCCAGCTCGCTGACCAGTATCTGCCGCGCCTTGGCCAGCATCCGCTTCTCGCCGGCCGACAGCCCGCGCTCCTTGTCACGCCGCCACAGGTCCCGGACGACCTCGGCGACCTTGTTGACGTCGCCGGACGCGAGCTTCTCAAGGTTCGCCTTGTAGCGCCTCGACCAGTTCGTGGGCTCTTCGGTGTAGGGTGCGCGGAGCACCTCGAACACCTTCTCAAGCCCCTCCTGGCCTACCACGTCACGAACACCGACCAGCTCGGCGTTCTCCGCGGGAACGCGAACGGTGAGATCGCCCTTATCGACCTTCAGGACCAGGTAGGTCTTGTCCTGACCTTTGATGGCACGAGTCTCGATGGCTTCGATCCGAGCAGCCCCATGGTGGGGGTAGACGACAGTGTCGCCGACCTTGAAAGTCATGTGACAAGTACCCCTTCCGCTATGGATAAGGGTAGCACGCTGCAGGGACCTGCTGAACCGACCATCCGGACATATACGCAGGTCAGCGCGGTAATTAGGGTATTGACAAAGCTCGAATTCGGTGTAACACCCGGCCATGGCGATTGGATTAGGCCACACCGCTCACACGGCGACGGAAGCGGCTCATACTGGAGGTGGAGCGAGCCGACACGGGTCCGCGATCCCGTCATGAGCGGGGCGGCGGGGCCGGGGTGGCGCCGGCAGCGGTCCGAGAAGGTAGGTGTGGCGTGGGGCTTCACGGCGACCCTGACGACTACGGGCTTCCCAAGGTCGACATCGTCGTCCCGGACGACGCGCGGGAGCTCGACCGCGACGTGCTCGCATACCGCCGTGAGCTGCGCCAGAAGCGCCGTCAAGAGCGATGGGAGCGGATCGCTCGCCCGTTCACGCGCTACGGCATCGCCGCCCCCTTCATCGCGAGCGCCGTCCTCGTCGCCCTCATCAGCGGAGTGCTGATGACGGTCGTCTCTCCACGCCCCACCACGCACGCCGTCCAGGTGCCCCCGACCGGGGTCGTACGCCACCAGCCGGGCGAGGCGGGCGGCGGACTCCCCGCCGGAAACCTCTTCGTGAACGGCCGGAGGATGCCGGTCGACACTCTCGTCAACGTCGCCGGGGTGATCCTCATCGTGCCGCGCGACTGCCACTGCGACGCCGCCGTCACCCGCATCGCCCAGCAGGCGGTGAGCGAGCGGGTCCAGACCTGGGTGATCGCGGACGGGCGCTCCGGCAAGGACGCGGACGACGTGCGGCGGCTCGCCGACACCGTGCCCCGCGGCGACGCCGTCCCCGCCGAGGATCCCGACCGGGTGCTCTCCACGACCTACCGCGCGGCGGGGCTGACGGCCGTGCTGGTACGGCCCGACAAGATCGTCCGCGATGTCGTCCGCGGCGTCCGGCCGGATGCGACCCTCGCGCCGGAGCTGCAGGCGCTGCACACGCCGAGCTGAGCGCTCGGAGCCCTCGGGCAGGCGCCGGTACGGCCCGCCCTGGACCCGGCCGTTCCCGCGGACGCCGCGTGGCTCGACCTTGAGGAACCCCGGAAGCCCGCCCCCCGTCGGGGCCGGTGAGGATACTCTCGCTACGCTTCAGAACGGGCGTTCCGCGCGCCTCGGAAGACCAAAGTCCTGTCCAAGGAGAGAACGACGCCGTGAGCCGCAACCGCCGCCGGGCCGTCGCCATGGCCATCGCCGGTGCCTTCGCCGTCGCGCCGCTGGTGTCCGCCTGCGCCGCCGGCCAGCATCCGCAGTCGGTGCTGCCGACCCGCCTGACCGAGGGCGTCAACGCCTCCGTGGGCCACGTGGACGTCCGCGACGCCTTCGTGCTGGGCCCGGAGCCCGGTCAGCGCCTGCCCGTGGGCTCCTCCGCGCCGTTCTACGCCTGGATCGTCAACAAGGCGAGCTCCCCGGACAAGCTCGTAGGCGTCGACGCGCCGGGCTTGGCACAGTCGGTCGAGATCGCGAGCGGCGGCCTGAGCCTGCCGCCGAACCAGCTGGTCTCCGCCAACCCGCAGGCCGCGAGCCAGCAGCCGTCCGGAGCGCCGACCCCCGGCACCTCTCCGAGCGGCACGCCGAGCAAGGCCCCGGCGAAGAAGCCCGTCCCGGGCAAGCCCGGCAAGCCGGGCGCGCCCACCGGTACGCCCGGCGCGAGCACGCAGAGCCCCACCGCTCCGGGCTCCACGAGTCCGACCGGCCCGGCCACGAGCCCCACGCCGAGCACGGCGGGCACCGCCGCCGGAGGCCCCGCCGTGATCCTCAAGGGCCTCACCCGGCCGCTCACCGGTGGCGAGAACATCCGGCTGACCCTGCACTTCCAGCAGACCGGCTCCCTCACCGTGGACGTCCCGGTCGTGCCGCGGGCGGGCTACTACGCGACCTATCCGCCGGCGCCGAGCGGCGCCGCGAGCACCACGCCCGGCACTCCGGCCCCCGGAACGCCCGCCCTGAGCACCACCCCGGGCGCGAGCGGCAGCCCGAGCGCGGGCGCGGCCTCGCCGGCGGCCAAGCTCGCCAAGCACACCAGGGCCAAGAAGGCCTCCCCGGCGCCCACCGCCTGACGCTCAGGGCCCGTCCGCCGAATGCGGATGGGCCTTGCGGACAAAGGCCCGGGGCGCCTTCCGCCTGAGCGGCCCGTCGACGCGCTCCTCTGTCGATCAAGAAGCCCGCCGGACTCCGGATCGGAGTCGGCGGGCTCGCGTCGTTCCGGACGCCTCCGGCCGATACGGCCACGGAGACGCCCGTCGCCAGGAGGGTTACTCGTCGGGCTCGAACTTGTAGCCGAGCCCGCGCACGGTGATGATGAAGCGCGGCGTCGACGGGGCCGGCTCGATCTTGGCCCGGAGCCGCTTGATGTGCACGTCCAGAGTCTTGGTGTCACCGACGTAGTCGGCGCCCCAGACACGGTCGATCAGCTGCATCCGGGTGAGCACCCGTCCGGCGTTGCGCAGCAGCACCTCCAGGAGCTCGAACTCCTTGAGCGGCAGCGGCACCTCGTCGCCGGAGACGGTGACGACGT
>JBJMIW010000172.1:0-14489 GCA_045806665.1 Actinoallomurus sp. | reverse complement strand
GCCGAAGGCGTCTGGGCCAACCTCAAACACGGGCTGGGCAACCGCCGCTTCCACGGCCTGGACGGCCTGACCACCACGATCAAAACCCGGCTCCGGCACCTGCAGTACCGGCCCGACCTGCTCACCGGTTTCCTGACCCAGACCGGCCTGTCCCTCGAGCCGAGCTGACCCTGAAAATTCAACCTCGGTAATGGGCCGGAGCTTCCAACGTCACGCTCGGCGAACCGGCATGAGCCATAGACCGCATCTGTAGATCTTGCCTGGCATCCTGTCGACATGACTCCCCCTGGGCGCCGTGTGCTGACGGTCGTGCCGGGCCGGGCGTGGCTGGTGATCATCGACGATCGCTGGGCAGTTGAGACGCAGCATGAGGACGCGGTTCCTTTGGAAAGATCGCGGCTCTGGCTGCTTCCGCTCCTGGACCGACCGCGTGATGAGGTTGAGGCGGAGGCCCGGCTGCACCTGACTGCGACCGATCCTGACCTGATGGAGCCGCTCCACGCCATGATCAGGACTGCCTTGCGGGCGCCGAGGGAGTACTACATGTCTCGTGTCATCGGCTGGCTGAATACCGAGGAAATACCGACCTTCGCCGACGAGCTTCAGCAGGTCGCGGTCGAAAGATCTTGCTCTCAGGCCACGCGTCACGCGATCAAACGCCTGCTCAAGCAGCAGGGTCTTTGGGCAACGCACGGCGGAGAATCCGCACAGAGACCACCTGCCTGATCATTCCGCCCGCCGACGTCCCAGGCGAAGCCAAGCAGACCAGGGGCCGGCGGTCGGGGTGGAGCGCCCCACTGGATCAAATACAGCCCAATTCGGCAACGCTGCTTGGCCTCTTCGTCCCGAAGCAACTCAGATGAGTCGATCTAGGTCTGACTGATTCGATCGGGGAGCTCCTCGCCTGCGATTTCGCCCTGAGGGAGTCGCGGTGAGTCTGGGGCCGCCGGAAGGCATTGGCTCCCCTGATTGGCTCCCCGTGGCTCCCTCCCCGGGCGGGAGAGGAGCCCCCATGACAAGCGAGAACAACGAAGAGAGCACACCGCAGTCCCCCGAGGGCAGCACGGTGCTGGTCTGGTATCCGCCACGCGGTACCGACGAGCGCGACCGGAATAAGTGGGCATGGCTGCCCGGCTCGATCGTGAGCCAGTGCTGCCCAGACGAGTGGTGCATCGCCGTCGAGGCCTCCGAGTTGGCCGAACCCGACCCGAGTCTGCCGGACGGGGACGCGCCGGAGAACCTCCTCTATCCCGTGTGCTTCCGTGACTCCAGCGAAATACGCGCGGTCAGCGTCGAGCAGTGGGGGCGGGCACGGGAAGAGGGGTGTCAGTGATCGATCGGCTTACCCGCATCACGACGGCCCTGGCGGTGATGGCCGTCGCGGTCATCGCCGCGATCATCTCCTACCGCCATGCGTACGAACTCGTGGCAACCCACCGGGAGTCCGGCCCCACCGCTCGCCTGGTACCACTAACCGTGGACGGCCTCATCTGGGCCGCCTCGATGGTGATGCTCGACGCCAAGCGCCGGCACCAGCCGGTACCAGCGTTGGCCAAGTTGAGCCCCGGCGTAGGCATCGTCGCCACCATCGTCGCCACCATCGCCGCCAATCTGGCGCACGGCATAGGGCACGGGGCGGTCGGTGCCCTGGTCAGCGCCTGGCCCGCAGTGGCGCTAGTTGGTTCCTACGAACTGCTCATGGCCCTCGTCAGAGCCGAGCATCGCACCACTGTGGAACCAGTCGCAGACCAAGCCGAGAGCCGCGCTGCGCCAACCGCTGAACCCGACGTACCATCTGAGCCAGCCGAGACGCCGACACTAGAGCAAGTGGTACGAGCACGACACGATGCGGGCGACAGCCAAAGAGCCATCGCACGCGAACTCAACATCGACCGCCGCAAAGTTAAACGGATCATCGAACAACCTGCGTGAACGGAGGTCCCTGCACCCTGGTTCACCTGGGGCAGAAATCGTTGCCAACGGCATGATCACCGAGCCGGTCAGAACTTTCTCTTCCGCTCATCACGGCGAGGCATCCGCCCGCGTTTCGCGGAGGGTACGGATGTCGCGAAAGGGCGGCCGGTGGCCTGGCAGCGCAAGCCGGCCGCCCTCTTCGTCCCACGATTCCCGAGCGGGTTCAGCCGCCGACGCGCAGGCGGGCGGGGACGGCCGGGACCGAGGCGAGGGCCGAGTCCAGCCGATGTCCCACGGTGATCGCGAGCCGGTCGCGTACGTCCGTGAGCCGGTCTCCGTCGATGCCCGTGGAGATGCCCTCGTGGTGCAGCATGTTGACGAGGTCGTCCGTCGCGATGTTGCCCGCCGCCCCCGGGGCGAACGGGCAGCCGCCGATGCCGCCGAGCGACGCGTCGAAGCGGCGTACGCCGAGTTTGACGCCCTGCCAGGCGTTGGCCGACGCCATGCCGTACGTGTTGTGCAGGTGCAGGCCGACCTGCTGGTCGGGGTACTTGTCCTGCACGGCGGTGACCGTACGCGCCAGGCGCCCGGGTGAGGCCGCGCCGATCGTGTCGGCGAGGTGGACGACGCGTGCGCCCATCGCGACGAGCCGTCCCGCGATGCCGACGACCCGTTCCGCGGGGGTGTCGCCGTCGAACGGGCACACGAACGCCGTCGCGACGCAGCCCTCGATGGAGACGCCGGCCGCGTTCAGGATCTCCGCGCAGCGGTCGAGCCGGTCGAGCGCCTCCGCGGTCGGCATGCCGGCGTTCTCCCGGCTGTGCCCGTCGCTCGCGGAGACGACGAAGCGTACGCTGCGCGCCCCGTTGTCCACGGCCTGGCGGGCGCCGCGTTCGTTGAAGACGAGCGTGTGAAGCTGCGCTGAGACGTCCGGCAGGAGCCGGCGGAGCAACTCGCCCGTGTCGGCCATCTGCGGCACCCTGGCCGGGTTGACGAACGATCCAACCTCCAGCGAGGTGACCCCGGCGTCGAGCAGGCCGCGCGCCAGTTCGAGCTTCTCCCGCGTCGGCACCGTGACGGCCTCGTCCTGCAGGCCGTCACGCAGCACCACGTCGGTGATGAGTACTTGGTCGACGGTGACGCCCAAGATCAGATCACTCCTAGTTCGCGCAGCTCCGCGCGGCGCGAACGGTCGATGTCCAGCTCCGACAGCACCGCGTCCGTGTGCTCTCCGAGCTCGGGGCCGAGCCAGGCGACCCGGCCTGGGTTTTGGTCGAGCTTCGGCACGATGCCGGGGAAGATCACTTCCTCGATGTGCCCACCGCCGACCGGTACGGCGTGTCGCTCGTGCATCTCGCGGGCCGAGAAGTGCGGGTCCTTCACGATCTCCTCGGCGGTGAGGATGGGCCCGTTCGGCACTCCGGCCTCCACGAGCGCGGCCTCGGCGGCGTCCTGCGTCTGGGTCGCGGTCCACGCGCCGATGGCCTGGTCCAGCTCCTCGGTGTGCTCGACCCGCCCGGCGTTGCCGCTCAGGCGCGGATCCTCGGCGAGGTCGGGACGGTCGATGACGCGCATCAGGCGGCGGAAGATGCCGTCGCCGTTGCCGCTGATCACAATGTACTTCCCGTCGCCGCACAGGTACGTGTTGGAGGGCGCGACGCCGGGCAGGCCGCTGCCGGCCGGCTCACGCACCACGCCGAACGCGTCGAAATCCGGGACGAGCGACTCCATCAGCGAGTAGACCGACTCGTACAGGGCGACGTCGACGACCTCGCCCTCGACGCGGTCGCGCTGCAGCAGGCCCATCAGCGCGCCGATGACGGCGTACAGGCCGGCGACGGAGTCGGCGAGGCTGATCCCGACGCGCGTCGGGATCTGGCCCGGATGGCCGGTGAGGGCTCGCAGGCCGGCGATCGCCTCGGCGACGGCGCCTACGCCGGGCCGGTCGCGGTACGGGCCGGTCTGGCCGTACCCGGAGATGCGGACGAACACGACCTTGGGGTTGACGGCGCGCAGCTCGTCCGGCCCGAGCCCCCACTTCTCCAGGGTGCCAGGTCGGAAGTTCTCAAGTACGACGTCGGACTTGGCGGCCAGCCGCAGCGCGATCTCGCGGCCCTCGGGGCGGCGCAGGTCGAGCGTGACCGACCGCTTGTTGCGGCCGAGCGCGCGGAACAGCAGCGAGGTGTCGCCAGCGTGCAGCCGCCAGTGCCGCAGCTCGTCCCCGGTGCCGGGGCGCTCGACCTTGGTGACCTCGGCGCCGAATTCGGCGAGCAGGCGTCCGGCGGTCGGCGCGGCGATGAAGTTGCCCAGCTCGAGCACGCGGATGCCGGCCAGCGGACCGCGGAGCTCGCGCGAGGTCGTCGCGGCGGCGGCGCGCGGGTCGCGCTCGGATGCGGGCTCACCGTCGTGCCGCGCTGCGTCTGCGTTCATGGGCCACCTTCCGTCGCCTCGCATGGCGTGAGAGTCCACCGAGCAGTGCCGGGTCCTTTGAAATCCCGTCTTGTGAGTTGCAGTCCCATAATGTGGGTTCGATGGATATCGGTCAAGCGTGCGAGGTCACGGTCTTACGCGCGCGGACGAGGAGCGGACTACGATGGGCGCGGGGGTCGCCGGAGAACGGCCGTGGGACATCGGGGAGCGCGAATGGCGGACGACCGTGATAGGGCGGCCGTCGCACCGGTTCTCGTCATCGGCAAGATCAAGCAGATCCTCGGGTCGTTCACGATCGAGCAGCCCGAGTTGACGCTGCAGCAGATCACCAAGCTGACCGGCCTGCCCCCGAGCACCTGCCAGCGCCTCGTCCAGAACCTCGTGCGCGAGGGCTTCCTCGACCGCGACGAGGACCAGTACCGCATCGGCCTCAGCTTCGTACAGCTCGCCGCGCCCGGCACGTTCGGCCTCGACCTCGTCCGGCTCACCCGCCCGGTGCTCCAGCGGCTGCGGGACGAGACCGGCGAGACCGCCTGCCTGTACGTCCGCGACGGAGCGTTCCGTACGGTCGTGGCGCTCGCCGAGTCGCGGCACCCGGTGATCCGGCTGTTCGTCGTCGGCATGGTGATGCCGCTGCACGCGGGCTCGGCCGGGAAGGTCTTCATGGCCTGGGATCCCGCGGCGCGGCGCGACGCGGTCGGCCACGGCCTCGCGCGTTTCACACCGCGTACGGTCGTCGATATCGACCTGCTCACCGAGCAGCTGGAGCAGATCCGCGCGACCGGCTACGCCGCCAGCTTCGAGGAGCGCGACTATGGCGCGGCCTCGATCAGCGCCCCGGTGTTCGGCATGAGCGGCGACCTTGTCGCGGCGCTCGGCATCGGCGCGCCGACCCAGCGGCTGGCGCCCTCGGACGTCGGCCGGTTGGCGTCCGTCATCGCCGCCGCCGCCGAGGACGCCTCCCGCCGCCTCGGCTACCGCGTCGGTCTCCGCACGGACGGTTGAGTCTCAGTCTCTTCAGGCCTGTGCTTCGAGGGCGGCATGCAGGGCGGCCAGCACGTTCGAGCGCCAGCCGCCGTCCAGGATCCGGCGCGTGAACTGCTGCGTCGGGTCACCGGGGTCGAAGTCGTCGTGTTCGAGGAACAGCCGGGTGCCACGGCCCTCGGGGGCGAGCGTCCAGGTCACGGTCGTGTCACGGTCGTGTCGAGCGAGCCGCCGCGCCAGCTGATCCGCAGCAGGCGTTGCGGCTCCAGCGCCAGGACCTCGCAGTGGACGACGCCGTCGAAGCCGGAGTTCGGTCGCGGGTGCGTACGGAAGGTGAACCGGTGGCCGACGACCGGCTGGAAGTCGTTCGGCATCAGCCACCGGGCGAGCATCGCCGGGTCGGTCAGCGCGTGCCAGACGCGCGCCGGGGGATGGGCGAGGAACTCGTCGACGCGGATCGTCCGCTCGCCGGCCGTCACGGGGACTCCCCCGGCTCGGCCTCCGCGTCGAGCAGCTCACGCAGGCCGCGGAGCTTCTCCCGCCAGAACCGCTCGTACGGCGCCACCTCGCGCAGCGGCTCGGGTTCGAGGTGGTAGAAGCGCTGCCGTCCGCTCTTGCGCTCGCCCACGAGCCCGGCGTCCTTGAGCACCTTGAGGTGCTCGGAGACGCTCGGGCGGCGCATCGAGAAGTGCGAGGCCAGCTCCTGGACGGGCAGCGGCCCGCGGTCCAGGAGTAGGCCCAGCAACTGGCGCCGCGCCGGGCTCGCCAGCGCGGCGAAGATGTCGTCCTCAGCCAATTTCCGTGACAGATGTCGAGTGCGTCTCATGGACTACCCGAACCCCTCGCGCGATGGGTGGGGGGTCTCGGGCGTCTCTCAGGATCTCAGGATCCGGTGGCGGTCGCCTGCAGGGTGAGGCCGTTGCCGTCGGGGTCGGTGAAGGTGACGAACCTGCCCCACGGCGCGTCCTGGATCTCGTCGGTGATCGTCATTCCCCGTGCGCCCAGGGCCTCGATGTCGCCCGGCAGGTCGTCGGTCTCGATGACCAGGCCCTTGAGCGAGCCCGCCGGCATCGTCTCGAACCAGTCGACGAGCGTGATCGAGGTCTCCGCGCCCTTGGGGCGTACCTGAACCCACCGCTGGCCGGGGCCCATGGGGGTGTCGGCGACCAGCTCGAAGCCGAGCGTGTTGACGTAGAAGTCCTTGGCCCGCTCCTGGTCGGTCACCGGAACGGACAGCAGCTGAATGTTCGTGATGCTCATGGCGTCAGCGGATAGGTAGGAAAATCCCTACCTATCAATCCCTTCGCGGATCGTGATCGCATCCGCATTCCGGCATGCGGACCCATTCAGCGTTCGCGGAAACTCTCTCGGCCGGCCTTCGGCGATCGCCGGAGTGTACGTCACAGCGCCGGCCGCCGCGTCCGCGAAGCGCGGCTGACCTGCCCGGGAAGGTGGCGGAGGGTCGACTGGGAGGTGGCCGTCGCGGGACGCGCTCGTTGAGGTGGCAGGTGGCGAATGCGGGATTTCGTCCATGTTTCGGGGTTGACGTGCGCAATATCACTCCCACATCATGGGCCACCAAACCACAATACGGTTTCGCAGGATCGGACCCCCTGAGGCCGGAGCCTCCCTCCGGCGTCTCGCTCCAGCCGATCCGAAGGAGGATCGCATGCCCGGCGCCCGTGGCCCATCCGATGTTCCCCCCGAGCGTCCCTCGCGTGGTGACGCCGTCTCTTCGACCGGTCTCACGATCGCCGAACGTATGGACCGGCTGCCGGTCACGCGGACGCACCGCCGTGCGACGGTGGCGGTCGGACTCGGCCTGTTCTTCGAGTTCTACGAGGTCTTCATGGCCGGGGTGCTCAGCTCCGTGCTCATCGAGACGTTTAACCTCACGAAGAAGCAGCTGCCGCCGATCCTGGCCTCGACGTTCATCGGCATGTTCATCGGCGCGCTGCTGCTCGGCCGGTTCGCCGACCGGTTCGGCCGCCGCGGCGGGTTCCTGCTGAACCTCGGCTGCTACTCGCTCTTCTCGTTCATCGGCGCGTTCAGCCCGAGCGCGCTGTTCCTGATGACCTCGCGCTTCCTCGCCGGCATCGGCCTCGGCGCCGAGCCTCCGCTCGCCGACACGTACCTCACCGACCTGCTGCCCTCACGCAAGCGCGGCCGGTTCATCGCCATCGCCTACACCGTCGCCTTCTGCGGTGTGCCGGTGGTCGGGTTCTTCGCCCACTCCGTCGTGGACTGGACGATCCTCGGCATCGCCGGCTGGCGCTGGATGTTCGTGTTCGGCGCGCTCGGCGCGGTCGTGGTGTTCTTCCTGCGGAAGGGCCTGCCCGAGTCCCCGCGCTGGCTGGAGTCGGTCGGCCGGCACGAGGAGGCCGACCGCGCCGTCACCGCCCTGGAGGAGGAGGCGCGGGCCGCCGGCCTCGCCCCGGTCGAGCCTGAGCCCGTCGCCGACCCGGTGCCGGCCGTCCCCGCTCCGCGTCCCGCCGACGACCACGTCGGCGCGCCGGAGTCCGGCCGCCTCGCCCTGCTGTTCGGCAAGGAGTACGGTCGCCGCAGCGTCATGATGGTGATCTTCCATCTGATACAGACGCTGGGGTACTACGGCTTCGGCACCATGGTCCCGCTGGTCCTCATCGCAAAGGGCTACAAGGTCTCCGACTCGCTGCTCTACACCGCGTTCACCTACATCGGCTACCCAATCGGGTCGGCGCTGTCGCTGCCGCTCGTCGAGCGGTTCGAGCGGAAGTTCCTGGTCGTCGCCTCGGTGCTCACGATGGCCGTGTGTGGTCTGGCCTTCGGGTATTCGAACTCGATGGCGCTCGCGGTGGTCTTCGGTTTCATCTACACCGCAGTGAGCAACATCTTCTCCAACTCGTACCACATCTACCAGGCGGAGATCTTCCCGACGCGCCTCCGCTCGACCGCGACCGGCGGCGCGTACTCCCTGTCCCGCCTCGCCACCGCGGCCATGCCGTGGGTGCTGGTCCCGCTGCTCGACCACACCAGCCCGGGCGTGCTGTTCGTCACCATCTCGGGGGCGACCATCCTGGTCGCGCTCGACGTCGCCATCCTCGGCCCGAGGACCACGGGCCGCGCGCTGGAGGACGTCAACGGTGTGCCCTCGGCCGCCCCGGCCGAGCGGCCCCAGCACCGCCGGGCGGGTACGCCCGCGACCTGACCGCGACGAAGTGAGACGGCACCGGCGACCTGCCCGGGAGGGGGCGGGCCGCCGGTGCCGCTCGTTCGTCCGGGGCGGATGTCAGTCGAACAGGACGACCTGCCGGATCGCGTCGCCGCGTTCGAGGGTGGCGATGGCGTCGTTGAGGTCCTCGAAACGGATGCGCCGGGTGATCAGGCTCTCCAGGTCGAGCCAGCCGCCCCGCCACAGGTCGACGAAGCGCGGCACGTCGCGGCGCAGGTCCGAGCCGCCGTACAGCGAGGCTCGGAGGTTCTGCGGAACGTGGCCGAACTGGTCACCACACCGAAGGGTAAAGCCGGACGTCCGAGCAAGGCACTCACTGCCGAACAGGCAGCGGTCGTGCTGGAACACGCGAAGTCGTCCAGACTCCACGCCTACGTCGTGGTCAGCCTCATGACCGGTATCCGTACGGAGGAAGCCCGGCGCCCTCCGTTGGGATCACGTAGTCGCCTGGGTCAAGGGTGAGTGGCAGCCCGTGACCGAGGCCGGTTTCCAGCACAAGCGGTTCGCCATCTACGTGTGGTGGTCCGTACGGAAGCACGGCGACACCGAGACGGAGAAGTCACGCCGGACGCTCGAACTGCCGAAGCAGGCGGTCAGGGCTCTCCGGCAGCATCACAAGCGCCAGGCCGCCCACAAGCTCAAGGCCGGCAAGGCGTGGCAGGACAACGGCCTCGTGTTCTGCTCACCGATCGAAACACCGCTCGACGCCGCCAACGTCAGGCGGGCGTTCCGGCTCATCACCAAGAAGGCAGGCATCGGGGAGGAGTGGACTCCCCGAGAACTCCGTCACTCGTTCGTGAGCATCATGAGTGACAACGGCGTGCCCATCGAGAACATCGCCGATCTCTGCGGGCACTCCAGCACGGCCATCACCGAGGAGGTCTACCGGCACCAGCTCAAGCCGGTGATCACCAAGGGGGCGGAGACCATGAACACCATCTTCAATCAGAGCAAGTCCGCGTGACGGTGGCTCCCCTTTTGGCTCCCGAAGGCCTCAGAAGATCGAAAAGTGGCTCCGGAGAAACTCCGAAACCCCTCTCAACCTGCTTTCAACCTGCCGGGGTGGCGGGATTTGAACCCACGACCTCTTCGTCCCGAACTACCGGCGCGACCACGGCGGGCGCCGGCTTGCCCTGCTCGAACGTGCGTTGCCGTGCGATCACGACAGGTGCTGTACGGCGGTGTTGCTGTACCCCGTGCTGTACAGCAATCGCGCTGAGCTGCGACAGCACCGCCGCAAACCGGGGGGAACCCCGACCCGTACCGCAGGGCCGTTCACGGCCCGAGGAACGGAAGCGGGGGGCAGCCGATCGCCCCAAACCCCGCACGGCACGCAACCACCCAGTGCGATCGTTACGGCCTGTACGGGGATGACTGCCGGAGGTCTTGCAGGCTGAACACCGCACACCGGAAGACTTCTGTAAGGACCTTACGTTGTCGACCGGTCAGCTCGTTGTAGAAGGTAACTGCGTCAGCGTGGGCGTCGGTGCAAGCCTCGGCTATTTCATGTATCTTCCCGGTGCTCATCAGCGTCCGGCTCGAGTAGGGCTGATCCATGTTCGCCTTACCGCCGGGGGCGGTGCCCTTCTTGTTCCCTGAGATGCCGCGACGTTGGATAAATCGAGCTACCACCAGGCCACCGAGGTTAGTGATCTCGACCTCAAGCTGATCCATGACATCAACATGATCCTTGCGCTTGGCAGAGAAGAGACCGGCTATAACGACGTTGGCCCTGGCGATGACATCGCGTGGATGCTCAAGCACATGGCCTGCCAGGAAGCCACGATTCCTGGACGGGCTGGAGCGCGGATGTCGCCGGTGATCCATGAGGTCACGATAGGCACCGGCTAGTACTACATGGCTAGATCTGTAGGAATCCCACGCCCGCGCTCGTCAGCGCGTTGTACGCCGAACTGTTGGCGCTCTGGTGCTGGCGGTCCAAGATGACCCGGACCGTGGCGCCCTTGTTCTTCAGGGCGATGAGGTCGTTGACGGCTGTGGTGTCCTCCAGTTCGTACATGGTCATGTCGAGGGAGGTCGTGGCCGAGTTGATGAAGTCGTAGATGGTGGGCTGGCTACCGCTCTGGGAGAAGGCGAACGCGGTATAGCTGGCTGCGTTCGCGGGGACAGCTGTGATGACTACCGCGGCGCTGGCCGCCAGCGCGGTACCGATCCGACCGAGGACCTTCCACACAATGCGTGACTCCGCGTCTGATTAATGCCTCATAGGAGGCTCACGGGGGTTTGCGCGTATATGAGACCACGTGCGTAGAACGCAGAGGAAGTGCCGCACGGTTAACTCGTCATGACCAACAAGCTGTGTGTGCGAGCAATGCAGACGCGGTGCAGTTGGGATGCCAATGGGCCTCCCGCACCCCGGGCACAACGCCGCCCGCGGATCGACGGTCCGCACCCACACCGTCACGCCCCCGCCGGCCTCGCGGTCGACCTCGACGACCTCCACCCCGTCCAGCCCCAGCAGCCGGGAGGCCATCTCCTTGTCCTGATCCGTATCCTGTGACACACGCCCGTGTTCTGTTGAGACCCGCGGTTGCTTCGACAACAACCATGATCACAAAGAGCGCGGGCGTCTTGATTTCCGCACCCCAGAGCGTCACCCACTGTCACCACCAAAGATCACGGACTGCGGTCAGGCGACAACACAACCCCGGTTAACTTCGAAGACCCTCTTTAATTCGACACCTACGTCCAGCGCGCTCGGTCGGGTGCGCGGTACGCCCGCCGCGTTGGCCGTCCTCAGCCGGTCCATGGAGCCTGTCCCCTTTTTGACTCCATCGTCGAGATATGCAAATCTGTCCGGGTCTGTCCGAAATGTGACCGCCTCGCCATGCATGGGCCGATGGCGGTTCCGTCGTACAGGCTCCTGTACCACGGTCGACGCGTTGACTGGATCGTCCGCGGCGCCGGGGGGATCTACCGTGTGATCACCGTACGGAGCGAGGAGCGAGTCCCTCGCCCTGAGTGGTTCGGCCGGGTCGGGGGGACCCGGGGCAGGGAACTGCGGGAATTGTGGACTGCGCCAGTGGGGGACGGTGACGGCGGTGCAGGGGTATGCGCGGATCACGAGAACGGGTGGCGGACCGTCGTGCGCGACGCGCTCTGGCGTGCGCTCACGGGAGTTCGACACGGGTACTCGCGATACCCGGCGGCTGTACGGCAGGGAGTCTGAGACGGAGGCACTCGCGGCCTCGCTGGATGCCGTCGCCGGCGGGCGGGCCCGGTTGCTGTGCCTCGAAGGCGCGGCGGGCATGGGCAAGAGCGCTCTTTTGGCCTGGGTACGGGTGGACGCCCGGCGGCGTGGGTGGACCGTACTCACGGGGCGGGCCACGATTCTCGAGGCCGCCAACGACTTCGGCGTGCTGCGGCAGGTGCTGGCCGGGCTTCCGCCGCTGCCGGACGACCGGGCGGCTACCGCGCTCGGACCGGTGCCGGAGGACGCCTCGCCCTTCGACGTGTTCGAGCGGGTGTCGGCCCACCTGCTCGACCTCACCGCCGGTGCCCCGGTCCTCATCGCGGTGGATGACCTGCAGTGGTGCGACGCCCTGTCCCTTCGATGGCTCGCCTACCTCGCGCACCGGAGCGCGAACCTGCCGCTCGCCCTCGTGCTGGCCGATGGTTCCCCCGGGGAGGCGAGCGAACATCGGTTCCTGGTCGACGAGCTGATCGCGGTCTGCGAGCGGTGGACGCTACGCCGCCTGACGCAGGCGCCTCTCCGCCGGTGGATCGCCGACGTCCTGGGGCCGCCCGACGACGCGTTCGTCGAGGGATGCTGCCAGGCTACCGGCGGCAACGGGGCGTTGCTGGCCGAGCTGCTGCCGGCGCTGGCCGCACGGTCCGTACCGCCGGTGGAGGAGTCACTCGCGCTGGTCGAGAGCATGGGCGTCGCCGCCGTGTCCCGGCGTGCCCTGCTGTGGATCAGACGAGCCTGTCCCAAGGCGCTGGCCGTCGCACAGGCGGTGGCCGTCCTCGGCGACGACGGGGACCTCGTGCTTGTCGCCGAACTGGCCAGGCTCGACCTGGACGCCGCCGCCCGGGCGGCCGACCAGCTCATCGAGCTGGGCATCCTGTCCGACACCTCGCCGCTGCGCTACGTCTATTCGCTGACGCGTGCCGTGGTGCAGGCGGGAATGCCGGCGGGACTCCGGACGTCGCAACGGCTGCGGGCCGCACGCCTGGTCCGTGACCACTACGCCGAGCCGGAGCGGGCCGCGGCGCACCTGATGGGCGTCGACATGTGCGGCCAGCCCTATGCCCTGGACACGCTCCGCGCCGCCGCCGAATGCGCCCTGGACAGCGGTCGTCCCGAATCTGCCCTCCGATACCTGCGCCGGGCACTCTCCGAGCCGATGCCGGATCACGTCCGGGCGGAGCTGATGGCCCACGTCGGCGCCGTGGAGGTCGACGCGGGCGTTGCCGGCGCGGGGAGCACGCTCCGCCAGGCCCTGACCATGGCCGTCGAGCCGTCACTCCGCATCCGGGTCGGCGTGGATCTGGCGTACATGGACGCCACCGCCGGACGTCCGCTGAAACCGGCCCTGGAGATCGTCGACGAGGCGTGCGCCCAGTTGCCGCCGGGTGAGCTCGCGGCCGAGGCGGAGTTCGGCGTCTTCATGGCGTACGTGGTCTCCACCGACGTCGGTGAGTTCTTCGACCGGCGGCTGCCCCGGTTCCGGAAGCTGGTCGCCGGCGATGCCCGCCTGAGCGCGCTGGCCGGCCTGGTCGACGCCTGGTCCGACACCCAGCGGGGGCGTGACCGGGCCGAGTGCGTCCGCCGCGCGCTCTCCGCCCTGGAGGCCGTCGACCGCCAGAAGACCTGGGAGCTCCGGCTGCGGTGGCCGGCCATGAGGACGCTCATGGACGCCGAGGAGTACGACCTGGCCGAGACCGGCGGTCGCTTCGCCCATCGGCAGGGGGTGGCGGGTGACGCCGCGCTCTCGGCGTACCTCCGTGGGCGCTTCGCCCACGGCCGCGGCGACCTGGAGTCGGCGAGGACAGAGCTGGAAACGGCGCTGAACTACCCGGCCGTGGTCGGGCCGACCCGTGTCATGCTGCTGCTGCACCTGGTGCACGTGCTGACCGACCTCGGTGACCTGGACGCCGCCGACCGCCTGGTCCAGGACCTCGGCGCGGCACCGGGCGGCCGGGCCGGGGCGGCCGCCACGTTCACTTTCGCCAGGGCGTCACTGTGCATGGCCCGGGACCAGCACAGGGAAGCGCTGAAGGGCTTCCTGGAGACTGGGCGAACCCTCGGTGAGCTCGGGATCGACAACCCGGTGGTGTTCGCCTGGCGCTCGCGGGCCGCGCGGTGCCACGCCCTCCTCGGCGACACCGCTGCGGCGACGTCCCTGGCCGCGGATGAGGTGGAGCTCGCCCGACGCTGGGGTGCGCCGCGCGCGCTCAGCACCGCCCTCGCCACGGCCGGTGTGGTCGCCCTCGACCTGGATGCGGCACTGGAGGCGGTCGCGGTTCTCGAAGGGACCGAGGCGAAGCTCCATCGGGCGGCGGCCCTGGTGGACCTGGGAATGGTCCAATGGGAGACCGGCGCCGTCGACCAGGCGTACGGCCCCCTTCAGAACGGGCACGCGCTGGCCCGTCTGAACAACGCCAGGCCCATCCGGCTCAGGGCGGCCCGCTACATCAAGCGCGCCGGCGGCCGACCGGATCTGAGCCTGATCGGCGGCGTGAACCCGCTCACCGCCCAGGAGCGCGCCGTCGCGGCGCGCGCCGCGGCCGGCTCGACCAACCGCCAGAACGCCGACGACATGGTGCTCACCCAGCGCACGGTCGAGCAGTACCTCACCAGCTCCTACCGCAAGCTCGGCATCACCGGGCGGCCTCAGCTGGCCGCCGCCCTGTTCTGCTGAGCCGCCGAGGCGCGTCACCTCATTCCCGGAGATCGCGTGATGCGTGTCGTCGTCCCGCAGGCCCT
>JBJMIW010000171.1:0-10258 GCA_045806665.1 Actinoallomurus sp. | reverse complement strand
TCAACGCCCCGCTGGCCGGGGTGTTCTTCGCAATGGAGCTGATCCTGCGCGACTTCACCGCCGAGTCCTTCGGAGCGGTCGTGCTGGCCGGCGTGACCGCGTCCGTGGTCGGCCGTGCGGCGCTCGGCGACACCGCCTTCCTGCAACTGCCGACCTTCCACGTCCGTCACCCGGCCGAATACCTGCTGTACGCCCTGCTCGGTCTGACCGCGGGCGTCGTTGGCGTGGGCTTCACCCGGATCCTGTACGTGATCGAGGATCTGTGCGACTGGGCGTGGCGCGGACCCGAGTGGCTGCGCCCGGCCGTCGGCGGGCTCCTGCTGGGCGGGCTGCTGCTCGCCCTGCCGCAGATGTACGGCGTGGGCTATCCCGTGCTCGAGAACGCCATCGGCGGCCGGTACGTCGTCGGCTTCCTGCTCCTGCTCCTGGTCGGGAAGATGGTCGCCACCAGCCTGACGATCGGGATCGGCGGCTCGGGCGGCGTATTCGCCCCCAGTCTGTTCATGGGCGCAATGTTCGGCACCGCCTTCGGGCTCCTCGTCCATCACCTCGGCCCCGGCCTCGTGGGGCCGGCGGGCGCCTACGGCCTGGTGGGCATGGGGGCGGTGTTCGCCGGGGCGGCCCGCGCCCCGATCACCGCCGTGGTCATCATGTTCGAGCTGACCGGCGAATACTCGATCATTCTGCCGCTGATGCTGGCGATCGTCCTGGCGACGCTGGTGAGCAAGGTGCTGTCCGGTGACACGATTTACACGCTCAAGCTGCGCCGACGCGGGATCGACCTGACCGAACAGACCCCGGCCAACCCCCTCGCCGCGAGACCGGTCTCGGCCGTCATGGAAACCGTCCCTGCCCCACTGGAGCATGACATGCCGCTCCAAGAGGCCGCGCGCCGGCTCGTGCTGTCCGGCCACGGAGCGCTGCCGGTCACCGGTCCCGACGGGACATACCGAGGCACGGTCACGGCCCGGGCCGCCGCCGAGGCCCTCACCGACGGCGACCAAGCGCCTGAGACCATCGGTGCCCTCGCCGAGTTGCCCGACCCGGTCACCGCCGACCTCTCCCTCGCCGACGCACTGCACGTCCTCATCAACGCGCCCGGAACAGGGCTGCCGGTCCTCGACGACACCAGGACCACCCTCGTCGGCTGGATCACCCATCAGACCGTCCTGTCGGCGATGCACACGTCAGGCGGCCGGACGCAGATGGCGGCAAGGAGGCTCGGCATCGACACACCGGCCGCGGCCGGGGCCGGGGCCGGGGCAACGACCCGAGGGACCATCGCCCCTACCTGGCTCGGCACGCGGAGACGCACGATGTCGGGAGAACCACCGGGTCGCCGCGGCGCCCGGCGGGCGAGGCGGAAAGGCGGGACACGATGAGCACACCCATCGTCGTCGGCGTCGACGGTTCACCCCCGGCCCTCGAGGCCGTGGAGTGGGCCGCCGCCGAAGCCGACCGCGGACGGATCCCCCTGCGCATCGTCCACGTCGCCACCGGCGGGGAACGCGGCCACATCCTCGCGTACACCGGCCGTGGACCACCGGCGCCATCGGAGACCCCTGGTATGCGTGTCCTCGACGCCGCCGAGACGCGCGCCCGTACGTTCGCGTCCGTCCAGATCGAACGCCGGCTCGCCGTCGGTCCCCTTCCCGACACGCTTCTCGAGGAAGCGGCCGACGCCGTGATGCTGGTGCTGGGGAAGCGCGGCACCGGTACCTTGGCCCGGCTGCTGCTCGGCTCGGTGAGTCACCGAGCGGCCGAACACGCCCCCTGCCCGGTCGTTCTCGTGCCCGTGGACAACGACCCCAGGCCCCGGCGGCCGGAGATCGTCGTCGGGGTCGACGGCTCCCAGGACTCCATCGACGCCGTGGCCTTCGCGCTCGAGGAGGCGTCCCGGCGCTCGGTGGGCCTGCGCGCCCTGCACGCCTGGAGCCGCCCTGACCGCCCCGCGCAGCAGCGACCGGCCTGCGACAACCCGCTCAGGATCGAGGAGGAGGGCGCCCGGATCCTGGCGGAATCCCTGGCCGGATGGACCGCCAAGTACCCCGACGTGCCGGTGATCGAGCAAGTGATCGAGGGCTCACCCGCAGCTGTTCTCGTCGAGGCCTCGCGCACGGTGGAACTCCTCGTCGTCGGCGGCCGGGGGCGCCGCGGTTTCGCCGGCCTGCGCCTCGGGTCGGTGAGCCACTCGGTCCTCCACCACACCAAGGGACCGGCGGCCGTCGTACGGCGGGGCGCCGGCGGCTGAGGGCCGTCGTCCCATCCCTGTGTGGCCGCAAGGGACTGAAGTCCCGGATCGCAGGGGAAGTCCGCCTCTACGGCCCGGCGGGGGATCCGCCTGGAATGAGGGTGGGGGCGTGCTGGAGGGGGACTCGATGGCGACACCGGTCCGCGGGCGGTCCAGGCTCCCGGCGCCGTTCAGTCCGCGGTGACGGCCGCGGACCGGCAACGGGCGGAACAGGAGATGGCCATGGACAGCAGGGCCGCTCAATGCGTGCTCGGCGAGGACATCGCTGCGATCATCTTCGGCGTCGACGGCGTCGTCATCGACGACGCCCGCGCCTCGGCCGCCGCGTGGAAGTCGGTGCTGGACCAGTTCCTACGTTCGTACGCGATGACGGAGGAGATGGAGTTCAGGCCGTTCGAGGTCCCCGACGACTATCTGCGGTACAGGGACGGCCGACCCCGGCTGGACGGACTGCGGGACTTCCTCTCCTCCCGGGGGCTCACCCTGTCCTATGACGGTCTTCGCGGCCTGGCCGGACGCCAGGAGGCGCTGTTCCTCACCGAGATCCGCCGTCACGGCATCGCCGCTTTCCCCTCGACCGTCGCCTTCGTTCGTACGGCGCACCGCCACGGCATACGCACGGCGGCGGTCTCCGCCGACTGGTACGCCACCGAGCTGCTGACCCGAGCGGGGGTGATCGACATGTTCGACGTACGGCTGGACGGCCTCGATGCCCCCGGCACGGGTCGGCCCGCTCGTCTCCAGCTCGGCCTCCTCCTGGAGGCCGCCCAGCGGCTGGGGACGCCACCCGCGCGGACCGCCGTCATCGTGCAGTCGCTCGCCGGCGTATCGGCCGGACGACAGGGCGCCTTCGGTCTGGTGGTCGGGGTCGATCGCGGCGGCCAGGCCGGCGGACTCCGCGACCACGGCGCGGACGTGGTGATCAACGACCTGTCCCAGATGCGGCTCCCCGCGAAGCACGCCGTGGCGGGGCGGTCCTGGCGGCGCAGCTGATACCAAGCGGTGCGTTCGGCGTTCGGAGTCGATCGGCGAACGGCCCACCGGTCAGGGACCATCGCCTCTGCCCCGCGTCGGCTCGCCGGCGGAGTCTGGTGGAGGGGGCAGAACCATGTTCAGTGATCGAGACGCGGGCACGTTCGACCATCCGCGGGTGCAGGAGGTCGAGATACAGGCCGGACCGGTACGGCTGGCCGGCGACCTGACGGTTCCTGAAGGAGCCCGCGGGTTCGTCATGTTCGCCCACGGCAGTGGCAGCAGCCGATTCAGCCCACGGAACCGCTTCGTGGCCACCGTGCTGAACCAGGCCGGACTCGGAACTCTGCTGTTCGACCTGCTCACCGTGCAGGAGGAGGCCGACCGCGCCAACGTGTTCGACATCGAGCTACTGGCCCGGCGCCTGGTCGACACCACCGCCTGGCTGCGCGCTCGCCCCGAAGCGAACCGGCTGCGCATCGGGTACTTCGGCGCCAGCACCGGGGCCGCCGCCGCCCTCTGGGCGGCGGCCGAACCCGACGCGGGCGTCGCCGCGATCGTCTCCCGCGGCGGCCGGCCCGACCTCGCCGGTCCCCGCCTCGCGTACGTCACCGCGCCCACGCTGCTCATCGTCGGCGGCCGGGACGAGATGGTGCTCGGGCTGAACCGCCAGGCCCAGGCCCTCATGCGCTGCGAGAGCCGGCTGGCCGTCGTCCCCGGCGCCACCCACCTGTTCCAGGAATCCGGGGCCTTGGAGGCGGTCGCCGAACTCGCGCGGAGCTGGTTCATCGCCCATCTCGCAGCGGTCTCGCAACCGTCGTGAAGAGCGGCGAACCACCTCGCGGACGCGAACATCAGCCGCCGAAACGCAGAGACTGCCAGATGTTGCACGTCCGATGCCGCTTCCAGCAGAAGCCGAATTGGGTGTGCGTATTTCCGCTCACGTTGGTGTTCGCGACCTGCTGCATGCCGCGATTGACCGTCGGGCTGAGTATGGTGGAGTAGATTTTGTTGTCTCTCCCGTTTCCGGCATTCACCCAGGCGTTGAAGGATTCGCCATGACCATCGCCGGTGGGGGTGCCCGTCCGAAGGTTCGACCCGATCGCCGGTCCGCCCGCCCACGCAGGCGTCGGCGGAATCGCGCCCGAAGCGCCACAGACCAGCGCGGCAAGGGCCAACACCCGCCCGCTGACGACCATCCGGGTCGGCGAGCTCTCATCACGGCGACGAACCATACGTGGCGCACCAGGTCTCTCGCGTAGTCGGTTGCACGCGACTCTGCCGACATCAGGACGTCAGCTCAGCTTTCCATACCCCGCCACCGACAGTGATCCCGTAAGTGGCGGCCAATGCATCCAGAGATTACCGGCGCTTTTCGTCGGCCGTGCGATCGGCAAGGACGCGCTAAGCGAGCCTCAAGTCTTACTCATCTTGACAGAGAACCGTTGACTTCCGACGTGGCATGATGTCACCTGAAATAGGACATAGTGCCAGAAATGCGCCTAACAAAGCGCGTGACTGTGATGCTGTCGCGCGTAGGCCGAATCAGAGGGGGTATGTTCCATGAGAATTTCGCGCCGGATGGGTCTAACGGTCTCTGGCCTCGCGTTCGCAGGATCCACCGTCTTCATGCTCGGCGCGGCGGAGTCCGCAAGCGCACAGACGGCGACCGTCGCACCTCAGCGCTCATCCGTCACGAGCTACTCGCTCGTCGGCCATGGTTGGCACGGGCGGGGCCACTGGCGGACGTACCTGCGGAGTGGCAGCTACACCAGCTACTCCTTCTCCTACTACAAGCGGACGACCTGGCAGTGGTGCGGTTGCTGCTGCTGACGACCTGAGCGGAAGGCCGGCGATCCCGGCATCCTGTGCGGCCTCGGGCGTGTCTGACGAATCCCGTTCGTAGCCGGACAGCGGATTCGTCAGCGGATTCGTCAGACGCGCCCTAGCGGCCCGCCCCGTTCGTCGGGGCGGGCCGCAGTCGCTCATCGGGCGGTGTGCGGTGTCGTCGCGGTGGGCCGGAAGCCGCTCGTCACCTTGGGCGTGGCCGCCGAGGTCCGGGCACCGCCGGTGATGGCCGGCCGCCGGTCGGGACGTACATGGCCTCAGTGAAGGTGCTTCCGCTCGGGGCCGTGGCGGACGCGATGACGGGCCAGGCCCTGCCGCCGACCACCGGCGTACAGTCACGACCGTCACGGATCCATCGGACTGCGAGGAGACGACCCGCGTGATCGAGACGTCGTACATCACCGTCGGCGGCCTGAACGCCTACCTGTCGCGCCCGGAGGGTGGCGCGGCCGGTGGCATGCTCCTGCTCCCGATGCTGACGGGGATCGGCGAGCAGGTCCGTGCGTTCGCCGACGACATCGCCCGCAGCGGCGTCACCGCGCTCAGCTGGGACCCGTGGCACGGGGTCAGCAGCGACGACACCCCGGTCGACGAACTGCGGACGCGGATGGCGCGTCTCGACGACGAAGCGGTGCTCGACGAGCAGCGGCGGCTGCTGGACCACCTGCTGGGCGAGCTCGGGTGCACCAAGGCCGGTGTGATCGGCTGGTGCCTCGGCGGCCGGTTCGCCCTGCTCCTCGGGGGGCGCGACGACCGGCCGGTCAACGTGGTCGCCTACCATCCGACCGTCCCGGCGACCCCGGCCCCGAACCACACCCTCAACGCCGTCGAGCACACCGCCCGGATCGCAGCGCCCGCGATGATGCTGTATCCCGGCGCGGACGCGCTGGTGCCCGCCGAGAGCTTCGAGCGCCTGCAGTCGGCCCTGCAGTCACGCGCGAGCGGCCCGAGCATCGTGCACGTCTACCCGAACGCCGAGCACGGGTTCACCGACAGCAGCCGCCGGGACACGCCGGTCAACGCCGAAGCCTTCGCCATCTCCTGGCCGCAGGTGCTCGCCTTCATCAAGGCAACGACGGCATAGCGGCGAACGCCGCGCGCAGGCGGGGAAGGACCTCCGCGCCGAGCCGCGCGATGTTCTCCCGGGTGCGGTCCGGGGTGCCGGCGCCTTCGACCATGAGGATCAGATGCCGGATCCCGGTGCGCTCGACCGTCGCGGCCATCGTCGCGACGCAGTCCTCCGCGGTGCCGACCGGGTGGATACGGCACAGCAGTTCGGCGTACGCGTCCGCGTCCCGGGGCGTGTAGGACCGGCCGTCGACCGGCACGTATCCGGCCAGGCCGGGCCGCAGCCAGCGCGGCAGCTCGGCCCGCAGCGTCCGCCGGGCCTCGGCGCGGGTGTCGGCGACGTACGCCGTGACGGCCGCGACATGTCCGGCCTCCGCGTCTCCGGTCCTGGCCGTGTAGTCGGCGACCAGGTCCCGCTTGGCGTCGTCGCCGATGTGCATGCCGAGCAGCATGGGGAGGCGGCGTTCGGCGGCCAGCGCGACGGTGGCGGCGGAGGTGCAGGCGACGACGACCGGCGGCCGGCTCCGCGGGCGCGGCACCATCGGCACCTCACGGAAGGCGAAGGTCGGACCGGCCGCCGACAGCCGGGGACGGCTCAGTGCGGCCAGCAGCAGGTCGAGGCTCTCGGCGAAGCCGGACTCGTACCGCGCGAGGCCCGTGCCGAACACCTCGAGGTCGATCCACGGGCCGCCGCGCCCGACTCCGAGCCGGAACCGGCCGCCGGACACCTGGTCGAGCAGCGCGGTCTGCTCGGCGAGCGCCACCGGGTGCGTGGTGGAGAGCACGCTCACCGCCGTGCCCACCGCGATCCGCTCCGTGCGGCCCAGGACGTAGGACGCGAGGGTCGTCGCCGACGGGCAGATGCCGTACGACATGAAATGGTGCTCGGCGCACCACACGTCGTCGAACCCGGCGCGTTCAGCCGCGACGGCCGCCTCGACGGTGGCGGACAGCACGTCGCCGTCGCTCTGCCCGGGGAACCGCGCCGCCAGCAAGAACACTCCCACCCGCATGCCCCCACTGTGCCGGAGACGGGCGGGACTCCGGCACCGCTCCGCGCTGCCGGACCTGGTCAGTGCTCGTCCCAGTGACCCTCGTGAGCGGCGTGCCGGCATCCGTCGTGGACGTAGTCGACGTGGTCGCCATGCGGCACGCTCACGTGGCCGCACCCCTCACCGTGCTGGTGCGAATGGCCGTCGTGCGGCGTGTGGCCGGTCATCTCGCACTCGTCGACGTGTCCCTCGTGGGGCCGGTGCAGGTGACCGTCGTGGACGTAGTCGACATGGTCGCCGTGCGGCACGGCCACGTGACCGCATCCCGGCCCGTGCGTGTGATCATGCCCCGCGTGCTGAGCGTGCTCTGTCATCGCTGTCATCGGTGAACCCCCCTCGGGTTCGTCCTGCCCGGGGAGGGCACCGTTCAACAGCGCGGAGCGAGCGTCAGCCGCGCCCACCGGCGCAGTCGGGGCACCGGCCGAAGATCTCCACGGTGTGGTCGACGTCGGTGAAGCCCGCTTCGGTGGCGACGCGTTCGGCCCAGAGCTCGATCACGCGCCCTTCGATCTCGACGCTCCTGGCCGAGCGCCACGAGCGGCCGCTGGTGGTGGTGTTACCCGGTGGTACGCCGCACTGCGGGCGGCCGCCACCGGCCCGGCGGCCGAGGCCGAGGCGGCCTACCGGGACGCCGCCGCCCACCTGGACGGCTGCGGCATGCCGGGGCTCGAACGCGGCCTGCTGCCGCTCGCCCTGTTGTGCCTGCGCGTACGGCACGGCCTGTCCGCCCGGCCCGACGAGCACACCGACTGGGGACCGTACGAGCCGTGGACCCGTCCCCTGTTCCTGCTGGCCCGGGACCGCCGCGCGGCGGTCGCCGCCGCATTGCGCGAGGTCCCGGACCCGCCGCGCGACCTGCTCTTCGAGGCACTCTGGTGCCTCACCGCCCGGGCGGCCCTCGCCGTCGGCGACCGCGAGGCGATGGCGCGGGCGTACGCCGCGCTGTTCCCCGCGGCGGCCGAGCTGGCCGGGGCGGGCAGCGGCCCACCGTCGGCCCGGTCGCCGAACACCTGGCGGACCTGGCCACCGCGCTCAGCGCACACTGATCAGCCGTTCGGGAACAGCCAGGTGCGCCAGGCGGCCGGTTCAGCGGCGGCTGCGGTGCTCTGGTCCGCCGTCACCGGGGCGCCTCAGCGGGGCGCGGGACCGGCGGCCTCGGAGCGTGGTCGCGCTTGTAGACCAGGAGCGTGCGGGTGAACGAGCAGACCACGACGCCGTCCTGGTTGAAGCCCTCGGTGGCGACGGTGACGATGCCGGCGTTCGGCCGGGACCGCGACTCGCGAAGCGCGATGACCTTCGACCGCGAGTAGAGGGTGTCGAGCAGCGTGAACCACATGTTGTCGGTCGTCGTGACCGTCCTGCCAACGGGTGGTAGTAGACGTCCCCGAGCGTGAAATCCTCGAAGAATCGGCCTCCCCACCCCTGCCGTTCGGTCATGGCGCCAGCTTAGATGGGCGGGGGAAGGCGAAGATCGTACGATAAGCCAGGCACTTGTCCTTGATCGGAAGCGGGCGCAGATGGTCGATTTCTCGCGGGGTCTCCCTCCGGCGTTCCTCAGCAGCGCCAACGCGTCGTTCAGGCAGTTGCTGGCCGAGGTCGCACCTCAGGCGCTGCCCACCGGCGCCATCCGGGAGTCTGCGGCCAGGCTCGGCATCCCGCACGGGACCACGGTGCTGGCGTTGACCTTCGAGGGCGGCGTGCTGATGGCCGGCGACCGCCGGGCCACGATGGGCAACCTCATCGCGCAGCGCGACCTGGAGAAGGTCAACTTCGCCGACGAGTACTCCGCGGTGGCCTTCGCCGGGACCGTCGGCACCGCCATGGAGATGGTCCGTCTCTTCCAGTTCGAGCTGGCGCACTACGAGAAGATCGAGGGCCGGCGGCTGTCGCTCAATGGCAAGGCCCGCCGGCTGGCCGCCCTCGTCCAGAGCAATCTCGGCGCCGCCATGCAGGGCCTGGCGGTCGTGCCCCTCTTCGCCGGTTACGACCTCGACCGGGAGACCGGCCGGATCTACTCGTTCGACGTCACCGGCGGTCCGTACGAGATGGCGGACTTCCACGTCGACGGCTCCGGCTCGCCGTACGCCCGCGGGTCACTGAAGAAGCTGTACCGGCGTGGGATGTCCCAGGACGACGCCGTCGTCGCGGCCGTCCAGGCCCTCTACGACGCGGCGGACGACGACTCGGCGACGGGCGGGCCGGACCTGACCCGCCGGATCTACCCGAGCGTCGCCGTGGTCACCGACGACGGGTACCGACGTCTGGCCGACGACGAGGTCCGCGCGGTCGCCGAGTCGGTCGTCGCGGCCCGGCAGGACTCGCCGAACGGCCCGATAGCGCCGGTGCGCTGATCGATTCGGCGGTGGCGGTCCAGACCAGCGGCTTCGGGTCGTCGTTGCTGACGCGCAGGTGGGTCTCGATCGAGGCGAGGAGTGGCTTGGTCACCTGCACCAGGGTCAGCCGGCCGCAGCGGGCAGGCGCCCGAGCTGGTGCTCCCAGCCGGCGCGGTGGCCGCCGATGTGGGTGGACGGCAGGCCGCGGTGCGTGAGCACGACCACCGTGTCGTCGCCGTCAGGGGTCAGCACGACCTCGACGGTCGAACCGCCGGGCGGCAGCGCGTCGCTGCCGGGGATGCCCCAGCTGAACACGACGCGGTACGGCGGGTCGACGGTGATATAGGCACCGCGGGCGAGGCTCTCGCCCATGTCGAGCGAGAACACGCCGCCGGGCTGCGGGTCGAGCTCGGCCCGGTCGCCGATCCACGTGACGATGAGCGCGGGGTCGGTGAAGTACGGGAACACGACCTCGGGCGGTGCCTTGATGTGCTCGGTCGCGACGATGACGTCGTTGCGGATCTCGGCGGTCACGGCTACCTCTTCGGTGGTCGGGGATGAGCCGTCTCGACGGCCTTCTTCAGGCGGCTGAGGGCGTCGGGCCAGAACTCGGAGAGCAGCTCGCGCACCGGCTCGAGTGCCTCCTGACGCAGCGCGTAGAGGCGGCGTTTCATCGTACTGGGGTCTCAGGCCCCGAACGGGGTGCCGGTGCCGGTCCTGGCGAAGGTCTCGAT
>JBJMIW010000170.1:0-32771 GCA_045806665.1 Actinoallomurus sp. | reverse complement strand
CCGAGATCGAGCCGTACGACATGGCGCCGGTGGAGAACCGCTTGACGATCTCCGAGGCGGGCTCGACCTCCTCGATGGGCACCGGCGGCCGTACGCCTTCGCGCAGCTTGAACAGGCCGCGCAGTGTCATCAGCCGGGCCGCCTGCTTGTCGACCAGCGCGGTGTAGTCCTTGAACAGGTCGTACCGGCGGGTCCGGGTCGAGTGCTGCAGCTTGAAGACCGTCTCGGGGTTGAACAGGTGCGGCTCGCCCTCGCGCCGCCACTGGTACTCCCCGCCGACCTCGAGCGTGCGGTGCGCCAGCTCGTTGCCGCCGGGCGGGAACGCCCGGTGGTGGCGCTGCGCGACCTCCTCGGCGAGCACGTCGAAGCCGACGCCGCCGAGACGGGAGGTGGTGCCGGTGAAGCACTCGGCGATGACCTCCTCGCCGAGGCCGACGGCCTCGAAGATCTGCGCGCCGGTGTACGAGGCGACCGTCGACACGCCCATCTTGGACATGATCTTCAGGACGCCCTTGCCGTACGCCTTGACGAGGTTGCGCACGGCCTTGGCCGGCTCGAGCTCCAGGACGCCGGTGGCGACCAGGTCCTCGACGGTCTCGATGGCGAGGTACGGGTTGACGGCCGAGGCGCCGTACCCGATGAGCAGCGCCATGTGGTGGCACTCGCGGGCGTCGGCGGTCTCGACGACCAGCCCGACCTGCGTCCGGGTCTTCTCCCGGATCAGGTGGTGGTGCACCGCGCCGGTGAGCAGCAGCGACGGGATCGGCGCCTGGTCGGCGGTGGCCCCCCGGTCGGAGAGCACGAGGAGGCGGGCGCCGTCGCGGATCGCCGCCGAGACCTCGGCGCAGATCTCCTCAAGGCGGTGCCGGAGCGCCTGTCCCCCGCCGGCCACCTCGTACAGGCCGGAGACGACGTACGGCTGGAAGTCGGGCCGGTCGCCGTCCTCGTTGATGTGGATGATCTTGGCGAGTTCCTCGTTGTCGAGGATCGGCGTGGGCAGCACGAGCCGGCGGCAGGAGTCCGGGCCGGGCTCCAGGAGGTTGCCCTCCGGGCCGAGTGTGGACTGCAGGCTGGTGACGAGCTCTTCGCGGATGGCGTCCAGCGGCGGGTTCGTGACCTGCGCGAACAGCTGCTTGAAGTAGTCGAACAGCTGGCGCGGCCGGTCCGACAGCGCGGCCAGCGGCGTGTCGGTGCCCATGGAACCGATCGGCTCGGCGCCGTTCTTGGCCATCGGCGCCAGGATGATCTTCAGCTCCTCGTTGGTGTAGCCGAAGACCTGCTGCCGCTTGACGAGCGTCTCGTGCGAGGGCACCTCGCCCTCGTTCAGCTCCTCGACGACGCGCAGCTCGCGCTCGGGCAGCTCACCGAAGCGCACGAGGCCGTCGCGCAGCCACTCGGCGTACGGGTGCTCGCCCGCCAGCTCGGCCTTGATCTCGTCGTCCTCGACGATGCGACCCTGCGCGGTGTCGACCAGGAAGATCTTGCCGGGCTGCAGGCGACCCTTGCGGACGACCTTCGAGGACTCGATGTCGAGCACGCCGGCCTCGCTGGCCAGCACGACGAACCCGTCGTCGGTGACCCAGAAGCGTCCCGGGCGCAGGCCGTTGCGGTCGAGCACCGCGCCGACGACGGTGCCATCGGTGAACGTGACGCTCGCCGGGCCGTCCCAGGCCTCCATCAGCGTGGAGTGGAACTCGTAGAAGGCCCGGCGCGCCGGATCCATCTCGGTGTGGTTCTCCCACGCCTCGGGGATCATCATGAGCACCGAGTGCGGCAGCGACCGGCCGCCGAGGTGGAGCAGCTCGAGGCACTCGTCGAAGGAGGCCGTGTCGCTGGCCTCCATGTCGATCACCGGGAAGATCCGGGACAGGTCGCCCGGCAGCAGGTCGGACTTGAGCAGCGCCTCGCGGGCCCGCATCCAGTTCCGGTTGCCCTTGACCGTGTTGATCTCGCCGTTGTGGGCGATGAACCGGTACGGGTGGGCCAGCTCCCACGCCGGGAAGGTGTTCGTGGAGAACCGCGAGTGCACGAGGGCGATCGCGGTGGTGAAGCGCCGGTCGGACAGGTCCAGGAAGAACGGCTCCAGCTGCGGGGTGGTCAGCATCCCCTTGTAGACGATCGTGCGGCTGGACAGGCTCGGGAAGTACGTCCCGGTGTCCTGCTCCATGCGCTCGCGGGCGCAGAAGACGATCCGGTCCAGCTCCAGGTCCCGCGCTCCGCTGCGGGCGCTCAGGAACAGCTGGGCGAAGTGCGGCATGACCGCGCGCGCCGTCGGTCCGGAGAACTCCGGGTCGTACGGCAGTTCGCGCCAGCCAAGGACGGTCAGCCCCTCCTCATCGGCGATCCGCTCGATGGTGGCGACGGCGTCGGCCCGCTCGGCCTCGTCGGTGGGCAGGAAGGCGATGCCCGCGGCGTACGCGCCGGCCTCGGGCAGGGCGAACCCGGTGACCTGACGGAAGAGGGCGTCGGGCAGTTGGGTGAGGATTCCGGCGCCGTCGCCGTCGTCCGGCTCGGCGCCCTTGGCGCCGCGGTGATCCAGGTTGCGCAGGACGGTCAAGGCCTTCACGACGATGTCGTGGCTCTTACGGCCGACCAGGTCGGCGACCATGCCGACGCCACAGGCGTCATGCTCACCCGCAGGGTCGTACAGACCTTGACGCTCAGGGCGTCCTCGGCCCGGAATCATGGCAGCAGGCACCATCAACCCTCCCGTCGTCTCGGAACGCTCCTCACCAGTGCAGTCCGGGACGACGTTGGCCCACTGCGGTGACTAGAGATTACAACACTGCCTGATTCATCCCCGACACGGCATGATCGCGAAACTTACGGAATCTTCCGCACTTTGTGGAAATCCGGCCTTTCGCCGGGTTGTTCCACCACAGGCGCTGGTGCTGCCTCGTGTCGGCGGAGGACATCACACTCGCCGGCAGGTTCGCACGTCACCGAGAGTTACGTTGAAGTCCGACGTCAGTTCCTGACGTTCCGGCTGAACAGGAACGTCTTGCCCGCCCGCTCCGTGAGAGAGGCGGGGGCGATGGTGCCGGTGCTGGTCGTGCCGCCGCCCGCGTCGCTCGACCAGCCGATCACCACGAAATGGCCGTACGCACCGCCGGAGGCGCTGGTGCTCCCCTTGCCGAAGCGGTCCACCGGCGAGGGACCCGACACCGGCAGGAAGAAGCCCTTGTCGCCCGCCTCCGGGTCGAGGTCCTGGATCAACATGTTGGCGGAGTTGACGTCCCGCAGGTTGTAGATCACCAACTGGCCGATCCAGTACTGGTCCGACGAGACATACGCGGCGCGGATCGCCTGCATGCAGCCGTAACCCTGCAACGCCGTCTTCAGCGCCGAACCCCAGACCGTGCTCGCGCAGTCCGTGTCCAGCCGCCCGTTGCCCTGCAGCTGCATCGTGATGTGCTCGATGCTGTTGCTCTGCGCCTTGGCCTCGGCGTCACTGAAGACCTCGCCCAGGCTCATCGGCCGGGCGTCCTGCGCGGCGGTGTTCAGGTTCTTCCACAGGGACCAGGACTTGGTGGCGTTGTAGTAGGACGGCTTCGCCTGACCGGCCACCGAGCCCGGCCGGCCGGCTCCCGGCTGCCCCGTCCCCGGCGTTCCGACCGCGGCCGGCGTCGTACCCGTGTTCTTGTCGCTCCCGCCGCTCGAGGCCGCGTAGTAGGCCCGCCGAGCACACCGCCGACCAGGACGACCGCGCCGACGATCGCCCCGATGACCACGCCGCCGTTGCCCTTCTTCGGGGGCCGACCCATCGGGGGCTGACCCATCGGGCCCATGGGAGGCCGGCCCATCGGAGGCGGTGCGTGCGGCGGCATCATCTGCGGCGGCCCCATGGGCACCCCACCCGCCATCGTCTCCTGGTGCTGCCAGCCGGGCCCGGACGGACCGTATCCGCCCGGTGGGGGCGGCGCGCCCCACCCGCCGGGCCGGCCTCCAGGAGGCTGCTCGCCGGGGCCGGTGGGCGGGTACGGGTAACTCATATCGCGATCTCCTCTGATGACATCGCCTCTTCGATGGGAGAAGCCCAGGGTCTGGTTCCCTCGGGTTCGGGCGGAATCTGACACCCCTACGCTGGACCGCATGTGTGAGGTGCCCGATGAGGCCGCGCGACTGCTGGAGGGTGTCGGCGCGCGCCGCCTGCGCCACGCCCTCATCCTGCTGACCGATGATCGTTCCTGGGACGCCGACGCGCTGGTCCGCGCGACCGCCGCGCCCCGCCGGGCGATCGAGGCGCTGCTGGCCGCGCTGGGGGACGAGCTGGAAGACGGGCGGATCCGGCGCGACCGGGTCGACGCGTACCGGCGGCTGGCCGTCCCCGCGGTGATCGCCGACCCGGTCGCCCACCTGCTCCCTGAGCACGCCGACGCCGTCGCCGAGATGACGGCGCTCATCCAGGCCGCACCCCGCGCCCGTACGGCGCTGGACCACGTCGCGGCGACCGCCGACACCGCCGTACGGCGCGCGCTGCTGCTCGGCGCGCGGTTCTGGCTCGGCTCGGCCCGGCTGCTGTGCGTCGGCGACCACGACCTCACCTCCCTGGCGGTCGCGCTCACCCACCCCGGAGTCGAGATCACCGTGGTGGACATCGACGACCGCATCCTGGAGTTCATCGGCGAGGAGGCCGCCCGGCGCGGCCTGCCGATCCGCTGCCGGTTCGCCGACCTGCGGCTGGGGCTGCCGCCGGACACGCGGGAGTGGGCCGACCTGGTCTTCACCGACCCGCCGTACACGCCCGACGGTGTCGCGCTGTTCACCCGGCGCGGGCTGGAGGGGCTGCGCGACCGCGACTCCGGGCGGGTGCTCGTGGCCTACGGCGCCAGCGAGGGCACTCCCGCCCTCGCGCTGAAGGTGCAGGAGGCCCTCGGGCCGCTGCACCTGGCCTACGAGGCGATCTGGCCGGATTTCAACCGCTATGACGGCGCGCCGGCGATCGGCTCGGCCAGCGACCTGTACGTCCTGCGGCCCACGAGCCGCACCTGGAAGGCGCTCGGCCCGGCCGCCGTCGGCACCCGGATCTACACGCAGGGGCCGCAGGCCGTTGAGGCCCCGGACCGGCCCCTCGAGCCCGCCGTCGCCGAGCCCGCCGACCTGCTGGTCGGCGAATGGCCGAAGGGATTCGCTCCCGGCACACCGCGCGTGCACCTGGCGACCTGGCTCGCCAAGCCGTACGCCGGCCGGACCGACGACGTCGTCATCGCGCTCCCGGCGGGGTACGACGCGCTGCTCCCCCGGGTGCTGCTCGGATCCCGCGCCGAGCGGGTGCGGGTGCTGACGCCCGCGGTGCTCCCCCGCTCCCTGAAGGGCGTGCTCTCGGCGGTCTACCACCTGAAAACGGCGCCCGGCGAGATCGTCGCGTCCCGCGTCGAGCCGCCGGGCGGAACCGGAGCCGTCCTGCGTCACATCCTGGACCGGCCGCACGGCAAGGTCGCCAATTCCTGGCGTGAGGGACTGATCCGGCGCGCCGACGGTGACCTGACCAAGAACCAGGCCCGCACCCGCATCCAGGAGGCCGCGCCCTGGCTCGGCGACGCGACCGTGCTGGACCTGCCCGCCAACCGACTGGCCGGCCTACCCGACGCGGTACGCCGGACCCTGGACGGCACCTGATCACCGACCGGGCGAGCGCGTCAGCCTCTACGTCACGGGCGCGGCGGCATGCCCTGGGCGACGGGGCGGCGTCAGCCCTCGCCTCACGGGCGGGGCGTCCGGCCAGGGCGCGGGGGCGGACGGCGGCTGAGCCGCTGGACGAACGGGGCGACGTCACGGCTCGGGGACGGGCCGAAGGACGGCGTCGTGGGACGAGCGCGACGTCAGGCCGGGGAGGCGGGGCGGAGGGCGGCTCAGTCCCTGTCTGAAGGGGGGCGGAGGAGGGCGTCAGCCCTTCTGGCCCTGGTCGGCGACGCGCCCGACGATCGCGGGCGGTGGACCCACGGTGACGAGCAGGGACACCAGCTTCGGGTCCGTCTCGGTCCCCGTGCCATCGATGCGCCGCACCCAGGTGATCACCGCATAGTGGCCCATCGCCACCCCGCGCGCGGTGCTGAACCCCTGAGCGAACCCGTCGCCGAGCGGGCGTACGAACCCGTCGCCCGTCCGCGGATCGGCGGCCGCGACGACTTTGTCGGCGGCTGCGGAGTCCGCCACGTTGAGGATCGTGACCATGGCCGCGAACCGCTTGTCGGCGTAGAGGCCACGGGTCGCCTGGGTGCACCGCGCCTGCTGCAGGAGCCGGACGAGGGGCTCTCCCCAGACACCGTCGGCGCACCGGGCGTCGAGTTTGGACGCCGTCAGCTTCAACGACGCCTTCGCCTCCTGATCCGCGATCGTCTTCTGGTCGAAGACCTCGTTCCGGGTCAGCGGACCGGGGTCGGAGGTGCGCTTGCCGATCGGCGCGAACACCGATGTGGAGGAGGCCGCGGAGTAGGTCGAGGGAAGGGGGCCGCCGGCGGGCACGCCGCTCGGTTGCGGGCCGGCCGTCTTCGGGTCGTCGTGGAAGACCACCGCCAGGGCGGCGACGGCCATCAGTGCCACGACGAGGACCACCCCGGCCGCGGCGAAGTACGCCACGGGCGGTAGGGCGCCCGGACCCTTCTCGCCCCGGGCGGGCCGTGCCGGAAACTTGATCGCGGGGAGGCGGGACGCCGGACGTGATCGTCTCGGAGTCTCCTCCGGATCGTGCTGCCCCTCCCACCCGGGAGGCCGCCCGCCGTTCCACGCCGAAGGCTGCTGTCCTTCCCAGCGAGGGGGCGGTCCGCCGTTCCGTCCCGGAGGTCGCCCGCCGTCCCAGCCCGGGGGCTGGGCGCCGTCCCCGTACGGGGCCTCTCCGCCGGGGGGCGGCGCGGCGTGCTCGTCGGCGGGATCGGCCGACGGTGCGGACCGCCGGCGCGAACGCCTATCCACCGGCGAGGACCAGTCGTTCCCAGACGAAGTCGTCGGCCCGCTCGATGGCGATACTGGCGTCCAGCAGTTCGTTCATCGTCTGCGGCTGCGCTCCGCCGGCCTTCTCCACCCAGCTGATGACCACGTAGTGGCCGAACGGCTGGCTGTAGGCCGCGCTGAAGCCGCCGCTGAAGTCGGTCGAGCCTTTGACCGTGAGCGGGGAGACGAAGCCCGCACTGCTGCCGGGGTCCAGGTCGCGGACGATCTGCTCGGCGCCCGCCTGGCTCTGCAGGTTCAGCACCAGGAACTGCCCGACGTACTGCTTGTCGTTGCTGACGTACGCGCCGCGGGCGATCTGGTTGCACGCGTACTTCTCCAGGTCGCCTTGCAGCTGCTGCCCCCAGGTGACGGCCTTGCAGTCACTGGCGATGTCCGCTCCGGCCAGCGTGAAGGTGTACTTGGCGTGGGTGACCGTCTTGTCCCCGTCGCTGAACACCTCGCTCTTGTTCAGCGGGCGCGGGTCCTTGGCACGGTCGGCCAGTTTCTGCACCTGTGGGTTGGCCGGGGTGTTGACGTACACCTTGGGCAGCACCTTGACCGCCGCAGCGACCTGCGGTTTCTTAGCCCCGCCACCGCCCATCGCCACGACCGCGACCACGGCGACGACGAGGAGTACGGCCACCGCGGCACCACCGATTATCAGGAGGTTCCGCTTCGATCCACCGCCCGAGCCCTGCGCGGCACGACGTCCGCGCGACGGCTGTTCCTGCTCGCCACCGGCGTAACCCATCTCGCTCACGAAACGTGAGCTTAGCGAACCTCCAGCGATCACATGTCCATATCGCCGGTCTGCCCCGTTTTGTCGCCCTGTTTGTGGCGGGCCCGACGGCCGCCCGGTGTCTCCGCCGCCCCCTCCAGCGGGCGGTCAGGCGCCGCGCGTCGCCTCGCCGACGACTCGGCGCCGTCCGCCGGAGCCCCCGCCCTTGCCGTTCTGTGACGCGCGCTCGGCGGCCCCGCCGGGCGTCCCCCGGCCCCTGAAGCGGGCGGTCAGGTGCGGCGCGTCGCCGACGGCTCGGCGCCGTCCGCCGGAGCCCCGTCCTTGCCGTTCCGGGGCGCGCGCTCGGCGGCTGCGCCGGTCGCCGGAGCGGCCTCATCCGCGTCGGCGGCAGCGCGGACGCGATCATCGTGCGGGGTGTCGGCGTCGGAGGCGTCCGCGGCCGGGCGAGCGCGATCATCATCGCGGGTGCCGGCGTCGGGTGCCTCCGAGCCGGCGGTCTCCGTCGTCTCGGCAGCGGCCTCCTCCGCTCCGGAGGCCTCCCGATCGGCGGGCTGGGAATCCTCGGGCGTCTCGACGTCCTCCGGCGTTCCGGAGTCCTCCCGTTCGAGGGCCGGCTCATCCGTCGCCGCGTCGGAGGTGGCGACGGTCCGATCGCCGCTCTCGGGCTCGCCGTCCTCTCGCTCGACCGGCTCCCCGGTGGGTGCGGCGGGCGTCGCGTCCTCCGCCTTCGCGTCGGCCGCCGCCTCCGCCTCGGCCGGCTCCGCGCCGGGCCCGGCGGGCGTCGCGTCCTCCGGCTCCGTGGCGGACGTGGCGTCGCCGTCCTGCAGCGGCTCCGCCGGCTCGTCGGTGGCGTCCGCCGCCGTGCCGAGCGCGCCCGGCGGGTTCTCGGTCTTGTCCCGCTGGACGTACAGGTAGGCCACCGCGCCGAGGAAGACGATCAGCGCGGTCCAGTCGTTGAGCCGCAGGCCCAGGATGTGGTGCGCCTCGTCGACGCGCAGCCACTCGATCCAGGCCCGGCCGACGGTGTAGGCGGCGACGTACAGGGCGAACGCGCGGCCGTACGCCAGGCGGAACCGCTTCTCCGCCCAGATCACCAGGACGGCCACCCCGATGCACCACAGGCACTCGTACAGGAAGGTCGGCTGGTAGGTCCCGATGTCGGGGGTGGTGGCCGGCCGGTGTGCGGGGTCGATCTTCACGGCCCAGGGCAGCCTGGTGGGCCGGCCGTACAGCTCCTGGTTGAACCAGTTGCCCCAGCGTCCGATCCCCTGGGCCAGGGCGATGCCGGGTGCGACGGCGTCGGCGAAGACGCGCAGCGAGATCCCCCGGCGACGGCAGCCGAGGTAGGCGCCCAGGGCGCCGAGTGCGATGGCCCCCCAGATGCCCAGCCCGCCGTTCCAGACCTTGAGCGCGTCGATGGGGTGGCGGCCGTGCCCGAAGTACAGCTGGTGGTCGGTGATGACGTGGTAGAGGCGGCCGCCGACCAGGCCGAACGGCACCCCCCAGACCGCGATGTCTACCACCGTGCCCGGTGCGCCGCCTCGCGCCACCCAGCGCCGCTCCCCGAGCCAGACGGCGACGATGACCCCCAGGATGATCATCAAAGCGTATCCGCGAAGGGGCAGGGGCCCCAGGTGGATGCTCCCCTGCGAGGGGCTGGGGATGAAGGCGAGCGGCTGCTGCATGGGATGTGAGATTACCTTCCGACGGCCATCCGGCGACGCGGTCACGGTGAAGATCGGGCGTCGAATGCGTCTCGGCGCCAGGCGATGGCGTGCTCCGGGCCGGACGGAGCACGGGTTCGGCCGTTCGTCCCGCCCCTGCGGGAGGCGGTGCCGGACCGGCGGGACACGGCTCGGCCGTGCCCCGCCGGAGGGGTGGTTACTTGCCGGCCTTCGTCGGCGACGGGCTCGCCGAACCGCTCGGCGTGACGTCGACGGGCTTGGCGGCCAGAATGGCCTTCTCCAGGGCGGACGGCTTGAGCAGGACGCTGCTCAGGTCCAGCGACTGGCCGTCGAGGAAGACGGTCGGCGTGCCGGTGACCTTATGGGTCTGCTCGGCGTAGGTCGTGATCGTGTTGAGCTGACTCTGCTTCTGCAGGCCGTTGACGCACTGCTCGAACGCCGGCGTGTCGAAGCCGAGGTCCTTGGCCCAGCCGATGAGGTCCTTGTTGGAGAAGCCCTTCGAGCCTTCAGCCGGCTGGTGCTTGTAGATCACGTCGTGGTACTGCACCCACTTGTCCGCCGGAGCGCACAGCGCGGCGTTGGCGGCCCGCTGGGAGTTGCCGCGGATCGGCTCCGCCTGCTGCTGGAACAGCCAGAAGGGGTAGTAGACGACGTTGACCTTGCCCTCGGCCGCGAGTCGCTTGACCGTGTTGCCGCTGGTGTTCTCCATCTCATGACAGATGGGGCACTGGAAGTCCTCGAACATCTCCAGCTTGGGCGCCTTGATCCCCGGCTTGCCCATCAGGACCCCGCCGTCGCTCAGGCGAGTCGCCGGCGCCAGCGCGCCCGTGTAAGTGCTCTTGTCCTTCTTGTTCACGACGTACACGGTGACGATCACGGCCAGCGCGACGATCGCGAGAGCACTGATGGCGATCGTGAGGGCGCGCGTCCGTTGCTGCTTCTGCGCCTGCCGCTTGCGCTCCTCCGCCAGCCGCTCGCGGGCCGACCGCTGTCGAGCGGCCTTACTCATCTGGTCTCCTAGTCGAATATCCGTTGAACGCTCGGACCCTTGAACGCTCAGGTGGTGTACATCCCGAGCACCCGGTCGAGCGCCAGTTTGCCGCGCGGGTACAGCATCAGCCAGGCGGCGAGGGCGAGGAAGCCGAGGTCTCGGAAGATCTCCCTAAGGTAGTGCGTGTGGCCCTTGCCCACCGTGCCGCCGCCCCCGAAGCAGCCGCAGTCGATGGCCAGACCCCGCGCGGCCACGGAGATGATCCCGGCGATGAAGACGATGAACAGCAGGCCCACACAGATCGCCATCACCCGGGTGGCGAAGCCGAGCAGGATCATCGCGGCGAGCGCCATCTCCAGCACCGGGAGCCCGAAGGCCACCGGCCCGACCATGCTCTTGGGCAGGATCTGATACGCGGCCACGGCGGTCTTCTGCAGCGCCGCCGGCTCGGTGAACTTCGCGTATCCCGCGAGTCCGAGGATCCCCGCGAGCAGAACGCGCACCACCAGCGTAATCCCCTGCTGGTGGCGCTCCGGCAGCGACGGAAGACGGCCGCTCCCGCCGTCCGCGACGTCGGTCCTGCCGCTGTCGGGCCGGGGCTTGCCGACCGTCGATCCGCGCCTCGCGTTCGCGGACGTCGTCTCGTCCGCCGGAGTGTTCTTCCCGCCTGCCGAGGTCGTCCTGCCATCACCGGCGGTCTTCTTCCCGCCCGCGGACTTGGACGCCCCTCTGGTGGCCTTGGTCTTGCGCCTCGCGGAGTCAGCCTTGGCTTCAGCCACTGTCGTTCCTCACCCTGTCATGATCCCGGCGCGCGCCAGCATAGGCGACGAGACTGTAAGGCCGCCGTCAAGTACGGGGTAGATCCTGTCACCTTCGGTGCAGGTGTGGGCTCGCTATCGCCGGACCCCTTCGGCGAGTTCGGCGGTGAGGCGGCGTACGGCGTCGATCCCGGCCTCGGGCGACGGCGCGTCGAGCAGCCGCCGGATGAAGGCCGAGCCGACGATGACCCCGTCGGCGAAGCCCGCGACCTGCGCGGCCTGCGCACCGTTGCTGACGCCCAGACCGAGCCCGACGGGCAGCGGGGACCGCTGCGCCATCGCCTTGCGGGTCCGCTCCACCAGGTGGGCGGCGCCGGTGTCGACGGCGGAACGCGCGCCGGTCACGCCCATGAGCGAGGCGGCGTACACGAAGCCGCGGGACAGGCCGGTGATCTTGGCCAGGCGCTCGTCGGTCGAGCTGAGCGCGACCAGGAAGACCCGGTCCAGGTCGTACGCGTCGGACGCGGTGAGCCAGGGCTCGGCCTCCTCCGGCGTGAGGTCCGGGGTGATCAGGCCGGAGCCGCCCGCCGAGGACAGGTCACGGGCGAAGGCGTCGACGCCGTACCGGTCAATGGGGTTCCAGTACGTCATGACGAGCGTGCGCGCCCCGGTCGCGGCGACCGCCTCGACGGTGCGGAAGACGTCGGAGACCCGGATCCCGCCGGTCAGCGCCTGGTGGACGGCGTCCTGGATGGTGGGGCCGTCCATCAGGGGGTCGGTGTAGGGCAGGCCGACCTCGATGACGTCGCAGCCCGCCTCGACCATGGCCTTCGCGGCGGCGATGGCCCCCTCGTAGGAGGGGAACCCGGCGGGCAGGTAGCCGACGAGCGCGGCGCGCCCCTCGGCCTTGGCCGTCTCGAACGCCGTCGCGACGGTCCGCGCTGGTGCGCCGTCGGTCCGCTCCATGATCCCGCTCCGCCCACTCGACCGATCGTCCGACGTCTGGCCGACCTCGTGCTCGGCCACCGGTCCCCCGCTCATCGGGCGGACCCTTCGCCCTCGACCAGCCCGAACCATTCGGCGGCCGTGTGCATGTCCTTGTCGCCTCGCCCGGAGAGGCAGACCACGATCGTGGCGTCCGGGCCGAGCTCCCGGCCGACGCGCAGCGCACCGGCCAGCGCGTGCGCGGACTCGATCGCGGGGATGATGCCCTCGGTCCGGCACAGGAGCGCGAAGGCGTCCATGGCCTCGGCGTCGGTGACGGCCTCGTAGGTGGCGCGGCCGGTGTCGCGCAGCCAGGAATGCTCGGGGCCGACGCCGGGATAGTCGAGCCCGGCCGACACCGAATGGGTCTCCAGGGTCTGGCCGTCGTCGTCCTGCAGCAGGTATGTGCGCATGCCGTGGATGACCCCGAGGGACCCGCCGACGAGGGCGGCGGCGTGCTTGCCGCTCTCGACGCCGGACCCGCCGGCCTCGAAGCCGCAGAGCCGGACGCCCTCGTCGGGGATGAAGGCGTGGAAGGCGCCGATGGCGTTCGACCCGCCGCCAACGCAGGCGACGACCGCGTCGGGCAGCCGCCCCGTCAGCTCGAGGACCTGCTCGCGGGCCTCGACGCCGATGATGCGCTGGAAGTCGCGGACCATCATCGGGAACGGGTGCGGGCCCATGACCGAGCCGATGCAGTAGTGGGTGTTGTCGACCGTCCCCACCCAGTCGCGGAACGCATCGTTGCAGGCGTCCTTGAGCGTGCGGCTGCCGGTCTTCACCGGGATCACCTCGGCGCCGAGCATCCGCATCCGGGCGACGTTGAGCGCCTGACGGACGGTGTCGACCTCACCCATGTAGACGACGCAGTCCAGGCCGAGCAGGGCCGCCGCGGTCGCGGTGGCGACGCCGTGCTGGCCGGCGCCGGTCTCGGCGATGATGCGGGTCTTGCCCATGCGCCGGGTCAGCAGCGCCTGCCCAAGCACGTTATTGATCTTGTGCGAGCCGGTGTGGTTGAGGTCCTCGCGCTTGAGGAGGATCCGGGCACCGCCGGCCTCCGCGCCGAAGCGCTTCGCCTCGGTGAGGAGGCTGGGACGCCCGGCGTAGGTCTTGAGCAGGTGGTCGAGCTCGGCGCGGAACGCCGGGTCCGCCATGGCCGTCTCGTACGCGGTGGTCAGCTCGTCGAGCGCCGCCATGAGCGCCTCGGGAGCGAACCGACCGCCGAAACGGCCGAAGTGCCCGGACAGATCGGGAAGAGCGCGTGCGGCATCGATGGTCATCGCAATGGTCCTGTCGCAGGTAGGTAAGCCAATCCGGTGGGCTGGGGTGCGGATTCAGGCCCGCCATCGCTCGCGAAGGATCATGCTCACAGCTTACTTGCTCCGCCGCCTACTTGCCCTGCCGCAACGCGGGATGCGCTCCGGCGGCGACGAGGTCGGACACCGCCGAGCGCGGGTCCTTGCCGATGACCAGGCTCTCTCCGACCAGGACCGCGTCGGCTCCGGAGGAGGCGTACGCCAGCAGGTCGTGCGGCCCGCGCACCCCCGACTCGGCGATCTTCACGATGCCGTCGGGAATCTGCGGGGCGATCCGGGCGAACGTGCTGCGGTCGACGCGCAGCGTGGTCAGGTCACGGGCGTTGACCCCGATCACCTTGGCGCCCGCGTCGAGCGCGCGCGTCAGCTCGTCCTCGGTGTGCACCTCGACGAGCGGGGTCAGCCCGATCGACTCCGCCCGCTCGATCAGGGAGACCAGGGCCTGCTGCTCGAGCGCGGCCACGATCAGCAGCACCAGGTCGGCGCCGTACGCCCGCGCCTCCCAGAGCTGGTAGGAGGAGACGACGAAGTCCTTGCGCAGCACCGGGATGTCGACGCGGTTGCGGACCGCGGCCAGGTCATCGACGCTGCCGCCGAAACGCCGGCGCTCGGTCAGCACGCTGATCACGGCGGCGCCACCGGCCTCGTAGTCGGCGGCGAGCGCGGCCGGGTCTGCGATCGCGGCGAGCGCACCCTTCGACGGGCTGCAGCGCTTCACCTCGGCGATCACCGCCACGCCCTGACCGCGGAGCGCTGCCAGCCCGTTGCGTGGTGACGGCGCGTGGCTCGCCATCTCCTTGAGCGCGTCGAGCGTCACGGCCTCCTGCCGCTCCGCGAGATCCGCGCGGACCCCGTCCACGATCTCGTCGAGCACGCTCACGAGCCCACCTTTCCCGTGCTCATCGGACGCGTTCGCGGCGCCGTTGTGCCGAATCGGTCGATGACAAGCTCGCTCACATGCCCTCCCCGCTGACGCTCGCCGTACGCCCGCACCGCCGCCGCCGCGCCGAACCCTGTCTTACGGAGCTCGCTCACAGAACCGGTCCCCCTTTGTCGGACGTCGTGTGTCTCGATCGTAGCCCCGCCCCTCCCGTATCCCTTCCATGGGTGGGAGATCACGGAGCAAGAGCGCGTCCGACCGGAAGATTCCGGACGAGCCAGAACAGGAGGATCATCACGGTGAATCCGATGATCACGGCCGGGTGGAGGATCCTGGACCGCACCTGCCGGCCCCTCTGGGCCGCCCAGGCCCACCTGACCCAGAGGTAAGCCAGAACTGGCAGCGTGGCGAAGGCCAGCGGGTTGCGCCCGAACGCCTCGGCGAGGTGGCCGTGGCCGATGGCGTGGATCATGCGCAGCGATCCGCAGCCGGGACAGTAGTACCCGGTCACGGCGAGGAAGGGGCAGGTCGGGTAGTGCCCCGGACGGTTCGGGTCGACCATCGTGACGTAACCGGCCGCGGCGATCACCCCGGCGAGCACGGCGTACGGCGTCCAGCGCGCCGGACTCCGACGCGTCATCGCTCTTACCGGCCGGCTCCTGAACTGCCCCGCTGTCACGCCCCCAGCCTACGGCCGGGCGGCTCAGGGATCGGCGACGTAGCCGACGCCGCGGACGGTGCGCAGCGGGCTGCAGGCGCCCAGTTTGGCGCGCAGTTGCGCGATATGGACGTCGACCGTCCGCGCGCCGGCCGACTCGGCGGTCCCCCACACGGCGACGAGCAGTTGCTCGCGGGCGAACACCCGCCCCGGATGGCCCATCAGAAATGCCAGCAGGTCGAACTCCATGGTGGTCAGCGCCTTGGGCGCACCGGCCGCGGTGACGGAGCGGGTGGTCGGGTCCAGCACCACGTTCCCCGCCCGCAGTACCTCGTCGGGCGGCGGGGCGACCTGGTGCCCCCGCAGGGCGCGGCCGAGCGTCGCGATCAGCACCCGCGGGCTGAACGGCCGGGGCACGGTGTGCCCACCGGGCGCGGTCATGCCGGGCGGCACCACGGACACGATGGCCGCCGGGCCCGCGGCCTCGGCGACGTCCCGGTGCACGCCCGTGGTGAGGTCGATGACGATCGCGTCCGGTCGCAGGCGGCGGGCGATCCCGGCGGCCGCCTCCGGATCGGTGACGAGCCGGGCCCGGTATCCCTCGCGGGTGAGATAGAGCCGGATCAGGTCGGCGACCCCCGGGTCGTGCTCGACCACCAGAACGGTGCGATCGCCCGTGCCACCGGCCGGTCCACCGCGCTCGCTCCGCGAGCGCGGTGAGCGGGCGGGGGGCGCGCCGTCCTCCCTCGTCGCTCCGGTCCCCGCACTCCTCGGTCCGGACCGCGCGCGCCCACTCGTCATCGGTCCCGAAGTTCCTCGCTGGTGGGGTCGTCGCCGCGGTCGAGCGACTTCCACAGGGAGGCGGGATCGTCGCCCACGCGGGGGGGCGTGCCGGGACGGTCGTACCGCGCCGACATGCCGGGCCAGCGCCGACCGCGCACGACCGTCAACAGCCCGGCCGCCGCCAGCAGGATCCCGCCCGCCAGGGTCACGATCCACCACCCGCCCACGTGCACGGTGAGGTCGCCGGTCAGCCGCGTCAGATTGGTCCGGTCGGCGGCGGCGGAGACGACGTGCGCCCGGCGGACCGCCATCGGCGACAGGACGGCGATGAGCACGCCGAAGCCGGTGAGCAGGACGCCGACGGCCGTCCGCGCCCAGCCCCGGGTGGCGAGGAGCGCGGCGGTCCCGGCGAGCCCGGCCAGGCCGAGGGCGGCGATGCCGCCGCTCAGCGACCTGCCGGTGAGGTGCTGGAGCGACGGCATGAGGTCCGGGCCGCCGCGTACGGTGACGGTCGCCCAGGTCCGCCCGGTGAGACCGGCGGCGAGCCCCGAGCCGGCCGCGCCGAAGAGGGCGGCGGCGGCGAGTTCGCGGCGGGTCGTCACTGCGGGCGCTCTCCCACGACCGGGTCCAGGCGGTCGGCGTCCCAGCAGGTGCGGTCGCCGGTGTGGCAGGCGGCCCCGACCTGGTCGACCTTGATGAGGATGGCGTCGCCGTCGCAGTCGAGGGCGACTTCCTTGACCCACTGCTGATGGCCGGAGGACTCGCCCTTCACCCAGTACTCCTTGCGACTCCGCGACCAGTACGTGGCGCGTCCGGTGGTCAGCGTGCGGTGCAGGGCCTCGTCGTCCATCCACGCCAGCATGAGCACCTCACCGGTGTCGTACTGCTGGGCGATGGCAGGGACGAGCCCGTCGTCGGTCCGCTTGAGGCGATCGGCGATCTTGGGGTCCAAGGACATGGCATCCATTGTGCCGTGTCACTCGGCCGATGCGGCGGCAGGGGCGAAGCGCCGCAACGGACGTTCGGGCATCAGCGCGAAGACCGGCAGCGCCACGGCCGCGCCTGTCGCGCCGACCACGGGATGACCGTCGCGGTGCCGGACGCGGACCGAGGCGGCACTGCGGGCCTTCTTGCTCCCCACGCCGCCGAGGGACAATGCCGTCGAACTGCTCATGGAGGAGGTGGGCGACGTCGAGGCGCGGGCGGCCGAACTGCAGGCCCTGGCATGCCGGGTCGATGAGCGAAGTTTTGGGCATTGTGCCCTCGAATGCGGGATTCGGCAGTTGGCGGCATCACGCGACTGGGCACTCTGGGCGGTGGACCGGCTACAGAAAAGCGAAGAGGCCCGTACCGAAACGGCACGGACCCCAACGGCTGAACTCTAACCGAACCGAATGAGAACTACAGCGGGCGGACCTGGTCCGCCTGCGGGCCGCGGTCGCCCTGGACGACCTCGAACTCCACGCGCTGGTTGTCCTCGAGCGTACGGTATCCGTTGGTGGCGATCGCCGAGTAGTGCACGAAGACGTCCGGACCACCACCGTCAATGGCGATGAAGCCGAACCCCTTGTCGGCGTTGAACCACTTCACGGTGCCCTGGGCCATGCCTAACTCCTTGCGGGACAAACAAAAACCCACACCTCGTGGGTCACTTTGCGGTTGCCGCGGGTGTGCGCAGGCCCTTGAAGAAGCAAGAACACGCCCGCCAGTCATCGATCCGCGGGCGTCTGGCAAACGAACGTGGAACTACGACAACAACCGCTTTCAGTTTACCAAGTTCGGTGCTCTGTCACACGCCCCCGTGCGAAGGACTGCATTCCGCCGTCGATATTCCCCGCCGTTGTCGCGGCAACCCACCTCTCACCGGCCAGAACGGCCCAGGCGCCTAGAAAATCAAATTTTCAACTGTGCTGCCCAAGACGCGTACAACTCGGCATATCGTCCCGGTTCGGCGACCAGTGCGGCGTGTGGGCCCCGCTGGACCAGACGGCCGCGGTCGAACACGAGGACCTCATCGGCCGCCTCCGCGGTCGACAGACGGTGGGCGATCGAGACGGCCGTACGGCCCCGGGTGACGTTCTCGATGGCGCGCTGGAGGCGCACCTCGGTCGCGGGGTCCACGGCGGAGGTCGCCTCGTCGAGCACCAGGAGGTCCGGGTCGGCCAGGTAGGCCCGGGCCAGCGCCAGGAGCTGGCGCTCCCCCGCCGAGAGGGACTCGCCACGCTGCCCGACCGGGGTCTCCAGTCCCCGGGGCAGGCCGTCCAGCCAGTCACCCAGCCCGAGTTCGGTCAGGACGCGGCGGACGTCCTCATCCGACGCGTCCGGCCGCCCGAACCGGATGTTGTCGGCCAGGGAGGCGTCGAACAGGAACCCGTCCTGCGGGACCATCACGATCCGCGCGCGCAGCGAGGAGAACCGCACGTCGGTCAGTGGCACGCCGTCGACCAGGACGCGTCCCGACACCGGGTCCATCATGCGGGTCAGCAGCTTGGCGAAGGTGGTCTTGCCCGAGCCGGTCTCGCCCACCACGGCGATCCGGGAGCGCGGCGCGATGTGCGCGGACACGTCGTGCAGCACGGTCGGCCCGCCGGGATAGGCGAACGACACGTCCTCGAACCGCACGTCGACCGCGCCCCGGGGCAGTACGGCTCCCGCGGGACCGGGGTCGGCCACGTCCGGCGTCATGTCGAGGACGCCGAGCACGCGCCGCCAGCCGGCGATGGCGTTCTGGGCGTCGTTGAGGACCTCGGTGGCCACCTGCAGGGGGCTGACGAACAGCGTGACGAGGAACAGGAAGGCCACGAGCTCTCCGGCGGTGAGGTGACCGCCGATCCCCAGCGCCGTGCCGGCAATGACCACCGCGGCGGTCGCGATCGCCGAGGCGAGCTCGGTCGAGGGGAAGGTGAGGGCGACGAGGTTCTGCGCCCGTACCTGCGCGTCGCGGTACGCGCCGACGGACTCGTCGATCCGGCGGGCGGTGCGCTCCTCGGCGCCGTACGCGCGGATGACCGGCGCCCCGACGACCGACTCACCCACTGCCGACAGCATGTCGCCGACCCGCTCGCGCACCGTCCCGTACGCCGTGGACAGCCAGCGCTGGAAGACCCGCAGGGCGTAGGACAGGGGCAGGAAGATGGCCCAGACGAGCAGCGCCAGCGGCCAGGAGTAGACCGCCATGAGCACCGTCGCCACGATCAGTTGACCGCCCGCGATGATGATCATCAGGCCGCCGTACTGCATGAACTGGCTCATCTGGTCGACGTCGCTGGTGACGCGGGAGACGAGCGACCCGCGCCGCTCGCCGCTCTGGGACAGCATCGACAGGTCGTGCACGTGGCGGAACGCGCGGACGCGCAGCGCCGCCAGGCCGTTCTCGCTCGTGCGGTAGAGGCGCACGTTCATCAGGTACGCCGCAACGGCCGTCAGGACGACGGCGACCGCGCACGCCAGGACGGCGGTGCGGATGAAGCCGAGGTCCGGGCCGCCGTGGGCGCGCAGCCCCCGGTCGAGCGTCTGTTGCACGGCGACCGGGACCACGATGCGCCCGGCCGTCGCGACGAGCGCGAGCAGCAGCGTCCCGACGATGCCCTTCCGGAACTCCGGGGTGAGCCGCAGGCCCCGGCGGAGCGTGGCCAGCCCGGACCGCCTGCCCGTCTCGACGGTCGTCACGCCACCGCCTCCTCGTTCTCCTCGTCCTCATCCGGTACGGGCTCGTCGGCGGCGCGCTCGTAGGCGGTCACCAGGTCCCGGTATCCGGCGGACAGTTTCAGCAGTTCCTTGTGCGGGCCCTGAGCCGCCACCCGCCCGCGCTCCACGTAGACCACCTCGTCGGCGAGTTCGATCGTCGCCTTGCGGTAGGCGACGACCACGACGGTGGCCGCGGAGTCGCGCAGGCCGTCGAGGATGCGGGCCTCCACCTGGGGGTCGACGCTGGAGGTCGCGTCGTCCAGCACGAGCAGGCGGGGCCGCCGGACCAGGGCGCGGGCCAGCGCCAGCCGCTGCCGCTGACCGCCGGACAGTGTGGCGCCCCGCTCCCCCACGTGAGTGTCGAGGCCGTCCGCGAGGGCGGAGACGAACCCGTCGGCCTGGGCCAGCCGCAGCGCCTCCCACACGTCCTCGTCCGGCACGTCCAGGCCGAGCGTCACGTTGCCGCGGACGGTGTCGTCGAACAGGAAGGCCTGCTGCGGCACCAGCGCGGTGGTCGCCGACAGGCCGTGCCGCTTGACGTCCCGGGCGTCGACGCCGTCGAGCAGGATCTGCCCGGCCGCCGGGTCGACGAGACGGACGAGCAGGTTGGTCAGCGTCGACTTGCCCGAGCCCGTCGAGCCGACGACCGCGATCGTACGGCCGGGCTCGGCGGTGAAGGCCACGTCGTGCAGGACGTCGTCGTCGGTGTAGCCGAACCGCACGCCGCGGACCTCCAGCCCCGCGGGTCCGTCGCCGTCGACGGACCGGTCGCCGTACGGCAGGGAGCCGGTGGCCTGCAGGACGTTCTGCACCCGTTCCCAGCCGACGACGCTGCGCGGCACCTCGGCCAGGACCCAGCCGAGCGCCCGGATCGGGAAGGCCAGCAGCGTGAACAGGTAGGCGACGTGCACGAGATCGCCGGGCGAGATCGCGCCGGACCGCAGCCGGATGGACCCGATGAGCAGGACGGCCAGGACGCCGAGGTTCGGCAGGGCCTCCAGGACCGGGTCGAAGAGCCCGCGCAGGCGTCCGACGGCCACGTTCGCGTCGCGGAGTTCCCGGGCGACCTCGGCGAAGCGCTCGGTCTCGTCGGCCTCGCGGCCGAGGGTCTTGACGACCAGCGCGCCCTCGAAGCTCTCGTGCGCGACCTCGCTGACGCCCGCCCGCAGGCGCTGCGCCCGTGCCGCCACCGGGGCGAGCCTCCGCTGGTAGATCACGTTGAGCCCGGCGATCGCGGGGAAGACGAGGAAGCCGACGATCGCGACGACGATGTCGGTGGCGAGGATGGCGATCGCGGCGATGATCAGCATCAGCACGACGCCGAGCGCCATGGGCAGCGGGGCGAGGGGGGCCCAGGCGGCCTCCACGTCGGCGTTGGCGTTGGACAGGAGCCGGCCGGTGGGGTGTCTCTGGTGCCAGGCCAGGGGCAGCCGGAGGTACTGGCGGGTGACCGCGCGCCGGTAGGCCGCCTGCATGTTGTACTGCACCATCCCGGCGTACAGGCGCCGTCCCGCGATGCCGAGCGCCTTCAGCAGGGCCACGCCGACGATCGCCAGTCCGCCCAGGACGAGCGTGCCGGTCGTGGTGCGACCGTCGCGGAAGGCCGGCAGGACGACGTCCTGGGTGACCCGGCCGAGGACCCAGGCGCTCCCCACGGTCATCGCCGCGTACAGCCCGCTGCTCAGCACGGCGGCGGTCAGGAGGCGCGGCTCCGCCCGGGCGGCGACCCAGAGGACGCCGACGCCCTTTTTCAGGATGTCCGATGTCACCTTTTGTGACACAAAGTCCCCTCCCGTGGCAGATAGTGGGGCCGATATTCCCTATCACGCGGGACCGACGAGTTATTCCGCTCCGGCGCAGAGCGGGCCTACGATCACGGGATGGCGAACGAGAACTGGGCCCGCGCCGAGCGCCACGCCCTCAGCGACGCCCTGATCGATGCCGGCCCGGACGGCCCCACCCTCTGCCAGGGCTGGACCACTGGTGACCTGACCGCCCATCTCGTCGTCCGGGAGCACCGGCCCGACGCCGCGCCGGGCATCATGATCCCCCTGCTGGCGGGCCACACCGAGAAGGTACGGCTCCGGATCCGCGACTCGGCGGCGTACGCCGACCTCGTGGCGCGCTTCCGGGCCGGCCCGCCGGCCTGGTCGCCGTTCGCGCTGCCCGCGGTGGACGCCGCGGCCAACACCACCGAGTATTTCGTGCACCACGAGGACGTGCGCCGCGCCCGGGAGGGCTGGGAGCCCCGCGAGCTGCCCGCGGCCCTCGAGGAGAGCCTGTGGCGGCGGCTGCGGGCGGCCCGGTTCGTCCTGCGGCGGCTGCCCGTGGAGGTCACGTTCGTGGACCCGGCGGGCCGCACGCAGCGCGTCACCAAGGGCGGCAGGCTGGTGCGGGTGCACGGCCCGGCGAGCGAGCTGACGTTGTGGGCCCTCGGCCGCAAGGACGCCGCGCGGGTGGAGCTGACGGGCGAGGCCGAGGCGATCAACGTCCTGAACCAGGGCCGCTGGCGCCTCTAGCCCCGCCCGGACGTCCGGCGGAGGTGTTCGGCCACCATGCCGAGGGGCGGCTGTGGATGTCCGTGCCGCCCTACGCGCCACCTCTACCGCTACCTGACCGAGCGGGTCGGCGCGCTGGAGGGCGTCCGCCACGTGGAGACCGCCCCGGTGATCCGCACGGTCAAACGGGGGTGCGCGCTTCTACTCCCGTAATTGGCTTGCCCGATTTGTAGTCGAGTGCGCATCCTGCAGCGGTGAAGCCCATCGTCATTCACCCGGCGGAGTCCCTGCACGGCCGCCTGCAGCGCGGCCGGGGCTGCGCCGCACGCCGTGCCGCCGGCACGCCCGGCGCACGCGACCTGATCTACGACTGCGTGAGCCGCGATCCTCGGTGGGACACCCTCGAGGCCCGCGGGCTGTATTACGCGCGACTGATCCTCGACCTGGAGCTGGACATCACTCCGGTCGTCGAACACATATTCGATCCTGATGATCGGCTGGATCCCGAGCCGGACCGCACCAACCTGGCGCTCGACGTGCTCTCGCATCTCGTCCGCCTCGGCCGGCGGGAGGCCGCTGTGCCGCTGCGCCGGTACGCCAGCGAGGGGGAGAACTGGTACACCGCGCTGCAGTCCCTGGTGGAGCTCGACGATCCCGCCCTGGCCGAGGGCCTCGACGAGGTCGCCGCGGCCCGCTGTGACGACCGTGCCCTCGCCTGGCTGTGCGGGGTGGACGGCACGGTCACGCGAATGTGGGCCCACCGCCAGCCCCGGATCGCCGCCGTGCGCAGACCCGAGACACGCGCGCACGAACCGCGAACCTCGCTCACCGGCCGTTCCGAGGCCGACCTGGCGGCACTCGTCCGGACCTACGGCGACGGCGCGACCGCTGCCATACTCGAACTCGGCCGCCGCCGCAGTGCCCTGGTCCTCGACCTCGTCGAGGAATTGCTACCGGCGGGCGCCTATGACGGCCCGTTGTGCCGCGCCGTACGCGACCTCGGCCCCGCCGCGCTGGACCGCGCCCGGGTCTGGACGGCGGAAGAGCGGTCCTACCAGGACCTCGGCATCGACGTCCTCGCCGCGCACGGCACGGACGCCGACGCCCCGGCGCTCCTGGAGTCCTTCGAGATCAGCCTCGACGAGGAGGACTGGGACCTGGCCGCGGGGCCCGCCGACGGGCTGGGCCGCCTGCGATCACGGCCTGCCATCCCGCTCCTGCTGTACGGCTGGGAGGAGAGCGCGTCGTCCCAGCTCCGCGCCAACCTGCTCGGCTCGCTGACCAGGATCGACCCGCACGTCGCGGAGCCGTACCTGGTGGAGGCCCTGTGGGACTGTGAGGCCGGGGTGCGGCGGCTGGCCGCCGGCGCGGTTCCTCTCGCCGGCGCGACCCGGGCCCGGTTGCGGCGGCTCCGTCACGAGGACGCCGAAGACGCCGCCGTACGCTCCGCGGCCGCCGAACGCCTGTCCGGCCACCTCAACTGAGCCGCGGCGACGTCGCCGCGGCCCGGACAGGGAGGGATCCAGGTCCGCGGATCCTCCTCGCAGCCAGGACCCGGCCTCTGCGCCCTCAGCGGTCCAGGTCGAGACGCTCGTCGCGGACCTGGCGCCCACGGTCCAGCGGTACATTCGCGCGCCTCTGGCCTAGCGGCACCACCCGTGTTACGCCATAGTCATGAGCGCCAGCAGAAGGCGGAGTGACCCGATCGCCGCACACGTGGCCGAGCGGGTCGAAACGGGCCGCATCGACCTCGTCCGGTTCCTCTACGCCGACCACGGCGGCGTCATCCGCGGCAAGTCCGTCGCCGGCGCACGGGTCGCCGAGCGGCTCCGCACCGGGATCGGGCACACGGTCGCCATGATGGCGATGACCATGCTCGACACGCTGCAGCCGGTCGAGGGCCTGGGCCCCGTCGGGGAGGTCCGCATCCTGGCCGACCCGTCGACCTTCACCCCGCTCCCCTACGCCCCCGGCTCCGCGGCAATGCTGTCCGACCTCGTCCACCCCGACGGCGAGCCCTGGGCGGCCTGCCCGCGCACCTTCCTGAAGCAGGCCATCGCCGACCTCGCGGCCGCGGGGTACACCCTCCTCGCGGCCTTCGAACCGGAGTTCACGCTCGGCCGCCGGACGCCCACCGAGCACGGTCCGGACCGGCTCGCCCCCATCGACGACAGCCTCTGCTACTCCGCCACCGGCTTCCACACCGCGCACGACTTCGCCATCGACCTGCTGCACGCCCTCGAGGCGCAGGGCATGCGCGTCGAGCACTACCACCCCGAGCTGGGGCACGGGCAGCAGGAGATGTCCATCCGGCCCGCGTCCGCCCTCCGCGCCGCCGACAACCACGTGCTCTACCGCGAGACCGTACGGGCCGTGGCCATGCGACGCGGGCTGTGGGCCTCGTTCGCGCCCAAGCCCATCCCCGACCAGCCGGGCAACGGCTGCCACCTGCACCTGTCCCTGTGGTCCGGCGACCGCAACGTCTTCCACGACCCGGCCGGCGCCTACGGTTTGTCCAATGAGGGCCGCTGGTTCATCGGCGGCCTCCTCGCGCACCTGCCCGCCCTGACGGCCCTCACCTCCGGCACGGTCAACGGCTTCCGCCGCCTCACGCCCCAGACGTGGGCCAGTGCGTACGCCTGCTACGGCATGGACAACCGCGAGGCCGCGGTACGGATCTGCTCGCCGATGCGGGACGCGGCCGAGGAGAGCACGAACCTGGAGTTCAAGCCCTCGGACTCCGGCGCCAACCCGTACCTGTCCCTGGGAGCCGTCATCCACGCCGGGCTGGACGGCATCCGGTCGAAGACCGAGCCCGGCGCGGCCGTCGACGCCGATCCCGCCACCCTCCCCGAGGACGAGCGTCCGTCCCGCCTGCCCTCCTCACTCGGCAAGGCGCTCGACGCCCTGGAGGCCGACGACCTGCTGATGACGGCCCTCGGCCCGCTGCGCAGCGCCGCCTACCTGGCCGTCAAGCGCGCCGACGTCGAGGCGTTCGCCGGCCGGGACGCCGACTATGAGTGCTTCCACCACTTCACGAAGTTCTGAAGGGATAGGCAGACTGACCTGGCGCTACGTGCGCGAGCCGATCGCGGAGGGCACATTCTCATGCCCGAGATCGCCAACCAGCTTGTGTGCCCCCGGTCTCCCGCCCCAAGGCAGGCCACCGGCCAAAGATCCGGCCCACCCCTCCGATACGGACGTCGATCCGCTGGGGACGCGGCCTTCAGCCCGAAATAGATGAAACCGCGCGGCATTGGACGGAAGCGCATGCAATCAGGAGAAGGGCGGAGGGTTATCGCGGATACCAGCACATTGGACACATAGAGTTGCGATTCAATTACGCATCGGCGAGTTTCCGTTGTCGCTCGTGAGTATCGGGATACCAATTGCGTCGTGGTCCTGCGATTGGACCACCGACAATCGCGACGTTAGGAGGAATCAGTGCTCAAGAAGCTCACCGCAACGGGGATCGTAGCGGCGGCTGCCGCGGGATTCATGCTGCTCGGTGGTACCGCGAACGCGGACCGTCTCTCCGTCAACCACACAAGCCATCCGCTGACCACGTACTACCCCGGCGACCACGGCTACGGCCGGGGCCAGTCGCACCACGGAGACCAATGGAACCGCTGGGACCGGCGGCACCATCACGACAACCACTGGAACCGGTGGCACCACCGGGACCAGGGGGACGGACATCGGTCCCACTTCCACCGCTAGCCGACTCATTTCAGTTCGGCTGCGATAGTCGGCCGCCGTGGCCCGCTTGTTTCATCACTAGGGGGCCACGGCGCTGCTCGGGTGCGGTGGGATGCGTGTCAATTACGGACACTGAGCCATTCTCTATAATGGCTGATCACGGTGTGATCGTCTCGGTGGCTCGCCAATGTGTCCGCACGTCAGGCATCCTTTGGCATTGTTGTGGGAGCGAGCGGCCAGATCGCCGCTGACGAGGTCAGTAGCAGGGTCCCCCGGCGTCGTTCATCCCTCCTACTCAAGAACCGCCACCCTCGTTCGGTCCACCGCAAAACCAGGGACCGCCTCCGCGACGCCGCCGACAAGGACGTGACAGAGTCCGGCCCGCACCACACTCACGCGAACCGGGCTCGAACCCTGTCAGGCTCTTACTTGATCTTCCCTCGTAATGAATAGCTACCGGCGGACTAGCGGTGCCCGTAGTGCGGGTAACCGCCCCACCCGCCGTGGTGCCACCGGTTCCAGCCGTGGTTGTAGCCGGGGTAATACGCGGGCGGCGGGTAATACGCGGGCGGCGGGTAGTTGGTGCACCAGGTCGGCGGAACGTAGCCGGGCGTGGTGTTGTAGCAAGCGGCCGGATACACGTCCGAGACGGCTGACGGACTGGCAACAAGACGGTCCGCGTGAGCGGGACCGCCGAGCAGCACGACGCCCGTGGCCGCCCCCGCCAAGATCCTTGTTGTGGTGAGCTTCTTGAGCGCTAATTTCCCCCTAAATCGTGAATCTGCGTGATCCCGATCACATGACCACGACGTAAGAGGTATCCACATACCGATCCGTGACACCAGCCGACCTCAACACTTGGTTAATTCGTAATGCTAAGTGTCTGGTACGTGCGCATACGTGCTAGTATTTGTGCCCCACAAGTCGCTGCCTGGTGACGTCCTGGCGCCGTCTCAAAAGATCATTTCTTCTTTAAGCGTCAACGATCGTGAGGGCACATTCATGGCACACGGCGACGTGATCAAGCGTGCAATGCCGAGAAGCATCGAGATGCCCTGACTGCAGGCCAGGTGCATGATCGACGCAGCTTGCCAGATCAGCGCTACCTGCACGCCAGTTCACGAAGTTCTGAGGTCGATCGTCCAGAGAGTGGTCACTGGCATCTGCTGCCCGTATGACGACGGCGCACGCCAATGATCAGCCGTAACTCGCCGGTATGCTGCGGCTTCGGTCTCTACGCACAGGGGGGCGATGCCGAGGACGATCGTGGTCACGGGGGCGGCCGGGTTCATCGGCGCGAACTTCGTGCGGCACTGGCGCGCGGCCGAGCCGGCGGACAGGATCATCGCGGTCGACGCCCTGACGTACGCCGGTGACCTGAGGAACCTCGCCGGGCTCGAGGACGGGATCGAGTTCGCACACGCGGACATCGGCGACGAGGAGCGGATGCTCGCCCTGCTGGGCGGCCGGGACATCGACGTCGTCGTCAACCTCGCGGCCGAGTCGCACAACAGCCTCGCCGTGGTCGAGCCGGAGCGCTTCTTCCGCACGAACGTCCTCGGCACGCAGGTGCTGCTCGACGTGTGCCGCCGGGTCGGCGTCGGGCGCTTCCACCACGTCTCGACCTGTGAGGTGTACGGGGACCTGCCGCTGGACGCCGCCGAGGGGTTCACGGAGGCCAGTCCGTACCGCCCGTCCACCCCGTACAGCGCCAGCAAGGCGGGGGCCGACCACCTCGTGCGCACCTACCACAGCACGTACGGGATGCCGGTGACGATCTTCAACTGCGCCAACAACCACGGCCCGTACCAGTTTCCGGAGAAGGTCCTGCCGCTGTTCGTCACGAACGCGCTGGCGGGACGGCCGATGCCGATGTACGCCTCGACGCGGCACCGCCGGGAGTGGATCTCCGTGGCGGATCACTGCCGGGCGATCGAGACGATCGTCAAGCGCGGCGTCGACGGAGCGACCTACCACGTCGGTACGGGTGCGGAGGCGAGCATCGAGGAGCTTGCCGATCTGGTGCTCGACGAGCTCGGGCTGCCCGCCTCGCTGAAGACGGTCGTGCCGGACCGTCCCGGGCACGACCGGCGCTACCTGCTCGATTCGCGGAAGATCGGGCGGGAGCTCGGCTGGCGGCCGGCGATCCCCTTCGAGACGGGGATCCGGGAGACGATCCGCTGGTACCGCGACCATCGCGCCTGGTGGGAGCCCCTGCTGGCGCGCCGCCTGGTCACCGAGGACGCCTGGCCGGATCGCGCCGCCGGCCGCTGCGGAACCCGGACCTGACGACGACGAACGCGCGTTCAGGGCGTCACTCGACCAAGCGCGTCGGCGGTCAGGGGCGTACGGGGCCGCGGCCGGCGCAGGTGCGCTCGACGGCGGCGGCGATCTCGTCCAGGTCCTCGGGGGTGAGCTCCAGCGTCGCGGCGGGGAGCCAGCCGTCGACCTGGCCGGGGCCGCGGGCGCCGACGATCGCGCCGGTCACGCCCGGCCAGGTCAGTGTCCAGGCGACCGCGACGGCCCCCTGGGTGACGCCGTGCCGCTCGGCGACGGGCCGCAGGGCGTCGGCCAGGGCCAGGTTGGCGTCGAGGCCGCTGGTGAAGTCCGGCGAGCGCCGCCGCCAGTCGTCCTCCGGCAGCGCGGCGACCCGTTGCCGGGAGAACGCCCCGGTGAGCAGGCCGGACTGCATCGGCGAGTACACGATCACACCGGTGCCGTTGCGGGCGCACCAGTCGATCTCGGGGGCGGCGGTCCGGTCGATCAGCGAGAACGGCGGCTGGAACGCGTCGACGTGCGCGACCTGCCCGGCCTGCTCGAGCCGCAGCGCGGTGTGGTTGGACAGGCCGATCGCCCGGACCTTGCCCTCCTGTTTCAACTCCGCCATGGTCTCCCAGTACATCGGGACCGGCGTGCCGTCCTCGGGCGTCTGGTGGACCTGGTAGAGGTCGATCCGCTCGACCTGGAGCCGCCGCAGCGAGTCCTCGACCTCGCGGCGGATCGTCTCGGGCCGGGCGACGCGACAGACGTTGCCGTCGTCGTCCCAGAGCATCCCGCACTTCGTGAAGACGTACGGGTGGTCGCGGTCGGAGAGCCCCTTGAGCGCCTCGGCGACGATCTTCTCGGAGTGCCCGAGCCCGTACACCGCCGCCGTGTCGATCCAGTTGACGCCCTGCTCGACCGCGTGCCGGATCGCGGCGATCGACTCCTCGTCGTTCTGCGGGCCCCAGCCGTACGCCCAAGAGCCCCCGGCCGCCCAGGCGCCGAAGCCGACGCGAGTGATCTGCATATCGGTGGTGCCCAGGCGGGCCGTTGGCAAAGTCATGGTCCTCTCCGATCGCTCGTCCGGGTCGTCAGCCCATCTCCTCCAGTTTCTTGCCCTTGGTCTCGTGCAGGTACCTGACCACGAAGAGGGCCGAAACCACGGCGAAGATCGAGTACCCGACGTACGCCCCGGACAGGCTCCACTCGGACAACTTCGGGAAGGTCACCGTCACCAGCCAGTTGGCGATCCACTGGGCGGCGACGGCGACCGCCATGGCGGCCGCCCGGATCCGGTTCGGGAACATCTCCCCCAGCATCACCCAGACGACCACACCCCACGACAGCGCGAAGAACAGCACGTACGCGTGCGCGGCGACCAGCGCGACCATGCCGTGCGAGTGCGGGATCCGGACGTCGGTGCCGCCCACCTTGTGCGCGGCGCTGAACGCCCACGCCATCGTCGCCAGGGAGATCGTCATGCCGACCGAGCCGATCAGCGCCAGCGGCTTACGGCCGATCTTGTCGACGAACATGATGGCGATCAGCGTGCCGATGATGTTGATGATCGAGGTCGAGAGGCTGATCAGCAGCGAGTTGGTCTGGGAGATTCCCACCGAGTGCCACAGCGATGCCGAGTAGTAGAAGATCACATTGATGCCGACGAACTGCTGCAGGACGGACAGGCCGATACCGACCCACACGATCGGCAGCAGGCCGAGCGCGTGACCGCGCAGGTCGCGCAGGGACGGCTTGTGCTCCGACCGCAGCACGCTCTGGATCTCCTCGACCCGCGCGTCGAGGTCGGTCTGGTCGCCCTCCACGTCGGTGAGGACCTCCCGCGCCTTGGCCAGCCGGCCGTTCGCGACCAGGAAGCGCGGCGACTCAGGAATGACCAGCGCGAAGACGAGGAAGACCGTGGCGGGCAGCGCCGCCACGCCCAGCATCCACTGCCAGGACTCCAGTCCGAGAATGTGGCCCCGGGTGTTGCCGCCGGCCAGCGCGGCGATCGCGAAGTTGACGAGCTGGGAGATCGCGATGCCGAGCACGATCGCCAACTGCTGGAACGACGCGAGCCGCCCGCGGTAGGCGGGCGGCGCGATCTCTGCGATGTAGGTCGGGGAGACCACCGAGGCCATCCCGATCGCGATGCCGCCGATGACTCGCCAGAAGGTCAGTTCCCAGCCGGCGAACGGGAACATCGATCCGATGGCGCTGATGACGAACAGCACGGCGGACAGCCGCATGACCATGAGGCGCCCGCGTTGGTCGGCGAGCCTGCCGGCGACCGCCGCGCCCAGCGCGGACCCCAGCAGGGCCGACGAGACGATCAGGCCGGTGACGCCGGCGCCGACATGGAAGTGACCCTTGATGCCGTCCACGGCCCCGTTGATGACGGCGCTGTCATACCCGAACAGGAACCCGCCGAGAGCGGCCGCCGCGCTGATGAAGATGACGTGTGCGAGGTTGTGTTCCTGCCGGGTCACCGGAGCTTGAATGGCCATTTTTCACCCGATCTACAGGTCGATGACGACTTTGACGTCGTCGTCGCTGCCGCCCGCGAGCGTCTCGGGCGCCCGGTCGAGCGGCAGCCGGTTGGTGATGAGTTGCGCGAGCCACGACCGATCGGCCCGGGTGAGGGCCTCGGCGGCCAGCGCGTAGTGACGATGGTTGGCGTTGACCGAGCCGAAGACCGCGGCGTTGTGCAGGACGGTCTGCCGGTTCAGGTCGCCGGCGTCGACCTCGATCCGATGGCCCGCGCGCGAGACACCGGTCAGGCACACGACACTGGCCGCGCTGTCGCCGATGGCGTCCATGACGAGCTGCGGGACGCCGGTGGCCTCGATGACGATGTCCGGACTCACCTTGGCGGTCACGTCGGCGAGGGAGCCCGTGTGGTACGTGCCGCCGAGGTTCGCGACGATCTTCGGCTTCGCTCCGCCGGTGACCCGGTCCAGGGCGTGGACGTCGAGGCCCCGCTGCGCGCCGAGCAGGCCGGCCAGCAGTCCGATCGGGCCCGCTCCGGCGACCAGGACCCGTCGCGGTTCGAACCAGGCCCGGTCGCCGATGCGCTGTATGTGGTCCCACGCCTTCGCGACCACGGTGGCCGGCTCCAGCAGCACGCCGAGGTTCCCGAGCGCCGGATCGATGCGGACGGCGTAGTCGGTCTCGATCGTCCACACCTCGGACCCGAAGCCGTGGAGCTGCTTGATCCCGCGCTCGGTGTACCGGCCGTTGCGGCACATGTCGAACTCGCCGTGTGCGCAGGCACCGCACGGCACCGGGTCGGGCCGCCGGACGATGCCGACGACGAGGTCGCCGGGGCGGAAGTCACTGCCCTCCGGCGCCTCCCGGACCCGGCCGAGCGACTCGTGCCCGATGATCAGCCGCTCCTCGCCGGGCGGCGCCCAGCCGTAATCGCCGGCGACGATCTCCCGGTCGGTGCCGCACACGCCGAGGGCGACACCGTCGACGAGCAGCTCGTCCTCGCCCCGTGTGGGCTCCGGGACCTCGCTCGCCTGGAGCGATCCCGCCGTGTGCGGCACCATCGTAAGAGCACGCATGATCATCTCCTACTCAGAGCCGTTGCCCGATCCCCCGAGGCAACTTCAGCCCGAATGTCCCGAATGCGAATCGTTGGAAGACATATCATGCGTGATCAGACCGCCACCGACCGCATACGGGAACGGGCGTCCCGATCCCTCCGGATGCCGGGCGCACCGCCGGCACTCCGGGACGATCGAGGTCGCTCCTGGGGGACACGTCCCGCCTTTTGCCCCGATCAACGGTGAACATGCTTCACCGACGGCGATTCGAGACGGACGTCACCCTGCCTGTCGGCGTCGGGGCCGTGCGTCAGCGGACCGGGCGGCCGGCTCGGCGCAGGGACTCCTTGACGTCACCGATCTTGAGCTCGCCGAAGTGGAAGACGCTCGCGGCCAGCACCGCGTCGGCCCCCGCGTCGATCGCCGGGACGAAGTGCTCGACTGCGCCCGCTCCCCCGCTCGCGATCACGGGCACGCTCACCACCGCGCGTACGGCACGCAGCATCTCCAGGTCGAAGCCGTTCTTGGTGCCGTCGGCGTCCATGGAGTTGAGCAGGATCTCGCCGACGCCGAGCTCCTGGCCGCGGGCGGCCCACTCCACGGCGTCGATGCCCGCGCTGCGGCGGCCGCCGTGGGTGGTCACCTCGTAGCCGCTCGGGGTGGGCGCGCCGCCCGCGGGCACCCGGCGGGCGTCCACCGACAGCACGATGCACTGCGAGCCGAACCGGTGCGCCGCCTCCCGCAGGAACTCCGGCCGGGCGATCGCCGCGGTGTTGATCGACACCTTGTCCGCCCCGGCCCGCAGCAGCCGGTCGACGTCGTCGACCGTACGGATGCCGCCGCCGACCGTCAGCGGGATGAACACCTGCTCGGCCGTACGCCGCACGACCTCGTACGTCGTCTCGCGCCCGCCGCTGGAGGCGGTGATGTCGAGGAAGGTGAGCTCGTCGGCGCCCTCGGCGTCATAGCGCCGGGCCAGCTCGACCGGGTCGCCGGCGTCCCGGAGGTTCTCGAAGTTGACGCCCTTGACCACCCGCCCGGCGTCGACGTCCAGGCAGGGGATGACCCGGATCGCGACGGTCATGCACCGCCTCCGTCCTGGAGCGCCTCGCAATAGGCGTCCACCTCGATCTCTACCAGCATCCGGTGATCGATGAACGCGGATACCTCGATCATCGTCGCGGCCGGACGGACCTCGCCGAAGAGCTCACGGTGCGCCCGGCCGACCGCCTCGGCGTCGGCGATGTCGCGCACGTACATCCGGGTCCGTACGACGTCCTCGGCCGAGGCGCCGGCCTTCTCGACCGCCTGCAGGGCGACGCCGAACGCGGTCTTCGTCTGGCCGTACGCGTCGTT
>JBJMIW010000169.1:0-2739 GCA_045806665.1 Actinoallomurus sp. | reverse complement strand
TGTCTATCCGCGAAGCGCGGGCCGCGGGACGCTTCAGTACGACGCCGGAAGTCATCGACCTGCTGCGCAGCGACGGACTGCCGAAGGGCGATGCACTGGCAGTCGCCCGGATCGCCGGTATCGCGGCGGCCAAGCGCACGCCGGACCTCGTCCCGCTGTGCCACCCCATCGCCATCCACGGCGTCACCGTCGACCTGACGGTCCAGGACGACGGCGTGGCCATCACCGCCCAGGTGCGCACGGCCGACCGTACGGGCGTGGAGATGGAGGCGCTGACCTGCGTGTCCGTCGCGGGCCTCGCCTTGATCGACATGGTCAAGGCGGTCGATCCGGCCGCCGTCATCACCGACGTGCGCGTCGAGGAGAAGACCGGCGGCAAGACCGGTGTCTGGCGGCGGTCGTGATCAGGGCGATGGCGGTGACCGTGTCGAACCGCGCCTTCGCCGGCGTCTACGAGGACACCTCGGGACCCGTGCTGGTCCGGCTCCTGGGGAATCTGGGCTGCCAGGTCGACGGCCCGGTCGTCGTCCCCGACGGAGAGCCCGTCGAGGACGTCCTGCGCGACGCGGTCGCCCGGGGCTACGACGCCGTCGTCACCAGCGGCGGTACCGGACTCACCCCGACCGACCAGACCCCCGAGATGACCCGGCGCGTCATCGAGCGCGAGATTCCCGGAATCGCCGAGGCCATCCGGCTCGCCGGCCGCGAGAAGGTCCCGGCCGCGATCCTCTCCCGTGGCCTCGCGGGCGTCGCCGGACGCACCCTGATCGTCAACCTGCCCGGCTCGACGGGAGGAGTACGCGACGGCATGGCCGTGCTCGGTGACGTGCTCCGACACGCCGTCGACCAGATCGGCGGCGGCGACCATCCACGCTCCGACTGAACCAGGATGGCGTTCGACCCGCCGTCGGGGAATCATGGGAGTGTGGAACGCATGCGGGGTTGGCCGGCCAACCTGAACGAGGGGCCGGTCGGGCTGCGCCCCCTGCGGCTACGCGACGCGGCGATCTGGCGCGAGGTACGGATCCGCAACGCCGAATGGCTGCGCCCCTGGGAGCCCACCAACCCGGAGACACCCCTCTTCCGTAGCGGCCTGGGCCCCTACCTCAGCATGGTGCAGACCATGCGCCGCGAGGCACGCCACGGCCTGGCCCTCCCGTGGGTCGTCACGTACGAGGGGGCGTTCGCCGGGCAGCTCACCATCGGCGCCATCGTGTGGGGCTCCGCCCGGTCCGCGCAGATCGGCTACTGGGTCGACAAGGCCGTCGCCGGCCGGGGCGTCATGCCGACCGCCGTCGCGCTGGCCGTCGACCACGCCTTCTTCAACGTCGGCCTGCACCGCGTCGAGGCGAACATCCGCCCCGAGAACACCGCCAGCCGCCGCGTGGTCGACAAGCTCGGCTTCCGCGAAGAAGGCGTACGTCGGCGCCACCTCCACATCGACGGCGCCTGGCGCGACCACATCTGCTACGCGCTGACGACCGAGGACGTCCCCGGCGGCCTGATTACCCGCTGGCGCGCCAGCGCCCGCCAGGCATTCCCCCGCTGACGCAGTCACGGATGCGGCCGGAGGTTCCCCCGGCCGATCGCCGGAGTCGGGTGATACCGGAATGTGATGTTTGCGGAGCCGTACTCCGGATACCGAGAAATGCGGTTGCCACACGCCGTGATCATGGTGCTCGGAAACTTTCGGTCAGCAAAGTTTCAGGAAGGATCCGATCTCGCGACACACCGCCCCTAATACTCGTCAACCACTGACCGTGGGTCTTAGCGTGCGGGACGTGAGCGTGCGCGTCTGCGAGGTCAGCCTGCGGCTTCGAGGCGCCTATGAGGAGGGCTGATGAGCAGCGCACTCCTCTACCTCGCGATCGTAGCCGTCTGGGGCGTCGTTCTTGTCCCCATGTGGCTCCGCCGTGACGGCTCCCGGACCCGGAACCGCCGCCTCGACGAGGACGCCGACACGCTGGTCGAGACACCGTCCGACGCGGAGACCGTCCAGCGCGTCGACGAGGCGCCGTCCGAGGACGACGTCCTCCCCGCCCGGCCGACCCGCCGAGCGACCCACCGCCGGGCGAGCCGCGCCGCCGTCATCGCCCGCCGCCGGCGCCGTACCGTCGGTCTGATCCTCCTCGGCCTGACGTCGGTGGCGACCGTCATCGCCGACGTCACGCCGTGGTGGTTCACGCTGCCGCCCGCCGGGCTGCTCGTCGGCCACCTCACGCTGCTGCGGATCGCCGTCAAGATGGACGCCGAACGCCGCCGCGCACGCCGGCTGGCCCACCTCCGCACCGTCCAGGCCGAACGCCGCGCCCGCGAGGAGGAAGAGGCGCGCCTCGCCCGCGAGGCGCAGCGGACCGCCGAGATCATCACGATGCCCGAGCGGCCCAAGGAACAGGTGTACGACCAGTACACCGACCAGCGCGCCGTCGGCGACTGACAGGTCTTCCGCGCCGCCGACCTGGCGTGGTGAGCAACACCAGGTAACCGATGCGCGAGCAGTGCCGAATGTTTGCTAGCCTTACAGCGTCCTTGGGGCTGTAGCGCAGTCCGGTAGCGCACCTCGTTCGCATCGAGGGGGTCAGGGGTTCAAATCCCCTCAGCTCCACTTCGGACCTGGGACCAGTGTGGTCGCGGCTTGCCGCTTCCCCGCTGGTCCTTCGTCATTTCTGTCCAGGGGGCGACCCCCTGGAACCCCCGATGTGGGGGCTCCGCCCCCACCCCCCGTGCGGGCTGGGCTTT
>JBJMIW010000168.1:0-4390 GCA_045806665.1 Actinoallomurus sp. | reverse complement strand
GGATGGCGGTGGTCGCTAGATGGGTGCTTCAGAAGAGTCAACCGCGTATCGCAGGGCAAAGACCTCCCGAGACGGCGTGCGGTCGGCGGCATGATGGGCATCCATCGGGGCGGTTTCGGTGCTCACTCTCGACACCCGACGTGCTGGCCGAATTACGCCCCGCGAACAACATCGACCTGCAAGGATTAGGGACGGAGGTTGGCCGTGGCCATCGAGTTCAACGCCTCGCGGGGCGCGACGCTGGGCATCGAGTGGGAGCTGCAGCTCGTCGACGGCGAGACACGGCGCCTTCGTCAGGATGCCGGACAGGTGCTGGGGGCGCTGCCCGGGCTCAGTGAGACCGAGCGCAACCCCAAGATTCGCCATGAACTCATGGAGTCGACCGTGGAGATCGTTACCGACGTGTGCCACACGGTCTCCGAGGCGCGCGCCGACCTGGCCGCCACGATCGCCGAACTCCGGTCCGCCACCGATCCCCGGGGCATCGGACTCGCCTGCACCGGCACCCACCCGATCAGCGACTGGCGCGACGCGGAGATGGCGCCGATCCAGCGCTACGCCGAACTGGTCGAGCAGTACCAGTGGCTCGCCCGACGCATTCAGACGTACGGCGTGCACGTCCACGTCGGTATCCGTTCCGTCGACAAGGCCATTCCGATCGTCAACGCCCTGTCCGCATACCTCCCGCACTTCCTCGCGCTGACCGCGTCGAGTCCTTACTGGTGCGGCCAGGACACCGGGCTGGCCTCCAGCCGGGCGATCGTCTTCGGCTCGCTGCCCACCGCCGGCCCGCCACACCTGCTGGCGGACTGGGCGGAGTTCGAGGCGTACATGGACACGCTCCTGCGCGCCGAGGCGATCAGGAGCATCAAAGAGGTCTGGTGGGACATCCGGCCGCACCCGGATTTCGGCACGATCGAAATCCGCATGTTCGACGGAATTCCGACTCTTCGTGAGGTCGGAATGGCCGCGGCACTCTGCCAATCACTCGTCGAACTCTTCGATCACCAGCTTGATCGCGGCTACACTTTGCCCAGCCCGGCCGCATGGGTCGTACGCGACAACAAATGGCGCGCGACCCGGTACGGCCTGGACGCCATCGTGATCACCGACGATCAGGGAACGACCGCTCCACTCCGTGACGAGCTCTACGAACTGGTCCGGGAACTGGAGCCCATAGCGGACCGGCTCGGCTGCGCCGAGGATCTGAAGGTGCTCTCCGACGTCCTCGACAATGGCGCCTCCTATGAGCGGCAGCGCGCCATCGTCGCCGATGGCGGCAGCCTTGAGGACGTCGTTACCGCGGGTCTCACGGAGTTCCGGGAGGACCGGTTCGTCAATCCATGGGAGGTGACACATGCGGGGGCCTGAACTCCCCGGTAATGAGCCAGTGGGAGGAGGGCTGAGATCGCAACTCGACTCGTTCCTCGCCGAGAACGAGAACGATCTCATCGCCTTCCGCCGGGATCTGCACATGCACCCGGAGCTCGGCTTCGCCGAACACCGCACGACGGCTCGCCTGATCGATGAGCTGACCGCGGCGGGGCTGCGGCCGAAGCGACTGCCCAAGGGCACCGGCCTGGTCTGTGACGTCGGCAACGGCGACGGTCCGGTCGTCGGACTGCGCGCGGACATCGACGCCCTTCCCCTGGCCGACGAGAAGGACGTCGCCTACCGTTCCACGGTGCCGGGTCTCTGCCACGCCTGCGGCCACGACGTGCACACGACCATCCTGCTCGGGGTGGGGCGGTTCTTCGCCCGGCAGGCCGCCGCCGGCCTGGTCCCCGGAAAGGTGCGGCTGATCTTCCAGCCGGCCGAGGAGACGCCGGGCGGCGCCCTCGACGTCCTGGCCGCCGGCGGCATCGCCGGGGTCGACCGGATCTTCGCGCTGCACTGCGACCCCCGCCTGGAGGTCGGCCACCTCGGCCTGCGGGTCGGCCCGATCACCGCGGCCTGCGACAAGGTCGACGTCCGTGTCGCCGGTCCCGGCGGCCACACCGCCCGCCCGCACCTGACCGCCGACCTCGTGTACGCCCTGGCCAAGATCGTCACCGAACTGCCGGCGGCCCTGTCGCGACGCGTCGACCCGCGCTCGAGCCTCAGCCTCGTGTGGGGCCGGGTGTCGGCCGGGTCCGTGGCCAACGCCATCCCCGACGACGGCATCGCCCAGGGCACCGTGCGCTGCCTCGACGACGAGGCGTGGCACTCCGCGCCCGAGCTGATGAAGATGCTGCTCGACTCGGTGGCCAGCGCGTACGACGTCAAGGCCGAGCTGGACTACGTGCGCGGCGTTCCGCCGACCGTCAACGAGAAGACGAGCGTCGACATGTTCCGCACCGCCGTCGGCGCGGTGCTGGGCGAGGACGGCGCCACGGGCACCCCGCAGAGCCTCGGCGGCGAGGACTTCGGCTGGTACCTCGAGTCGATCCCCGGCGCGCTCGCCCGGCTCGGTGTCGCGGCCCCCGGCATGGCCGGGGCGTACGACCTGCACCGGGGCACCTTCGACGTCGACGAGCGGAGCATCGGCATCGGCGTCCGGATCATGGTCGCCACCGCGCTGACCGCCCTGTGGGAGAGCCGTCGCGCCGGCGCCGCCGAGCCCATCGGAGAGCCTGCGGCCTGACGATCGCGGTTTCTACGTGGCCCACTCGCCTTCGCCGCGCGCGCGGCCTCGCCTTCCGGTGACGGCCTGACCTGTGACGACGCGCTTTCGCCTTGATAACGGACGCGTTGCGACACGGTAGCTTTGGTTCGCTTCGCCCCTGGCTCCGACTATGGTCCGAGAGATTCGTGCCAAGACGCACATTTCGGGCGGGGTCAAATTGGAGGAGCTACCTTGCGCCGTGCAGTGAAGATGACCGCCGTGGTCGCGAGCGCGGTGCTTGCACTCAGCGCCGCCGGCTGCGGCGGCAAGAAGGCCAGCACCGGTGGCGGCGGCGGCAGCGAGGGCAAGAAGACCGTCAAGGTCGGTCTCGCGTACGACGTGGGCGGTCGTGGTGACAAGTCGTTCAACGACGCCGCGTACGCCGGCCTGCAGAAGGTCCAGAGCGAGCTGAAGCTCGACGTCAAGGACATCGAGGCCAAAGAGGGCGAGAGCGACAACGACAAGATCCAGCGGCTGCAGCTGCTGGCCCAGTCGGGCTACAACCCGGTGGTCGCGGTCGGGTTCGCGTACGCGGGGGCGCTGGGCAAGGTCGCACCGAAGTTCCCGAACACCAAGTTCGCCATCATCGACGACAACTCGATTCAGCAGCCGAACGTCACGGACCTGCTCTTCGCCGAACAGGAGGGCTCCTACCTCGTCGGCGCCGCGGCGGCCAAGAAGTCCAAGACCGGCACCATCGGCTTCATCGGCGGCGTGGAGACCCCGCTGATCAAGAAGTTCGAGGCCGGGTACGTCGCGGGCGCCAAGAAGGCCAACCCGAACGTCAAGATCCAGATCAAGTACATCTCCCAGCCGCCGGACTTCGGTGGCTTCAAGGACCCGGCCAAGGGCAAGACGATCGCCCAGGGCATGTACGACCAGGGCGCGGACGTGGTCTACGCGGCGGCGGGCCTGTCCGGCACCGGCTCGCTGCAGGCGGCGAGCGCGGCCAAGAAGTGGTTCATCGGCGTTGACTCCGACCAGTACCAGACGGCGTCCGCCGACGAGAAGCCCTACGTGCTGACCTCGATGCTCAAGCGCGTCGACACCGCGGTGTTCGACTTCGTCAAGGGCGTCGGCGACGGCAACTTCCAGAAGGGCGACCAGCGGTTCACCCTCAAGAACGACGGTGTCGACTACTCCAAGTCGAACCCGTCGGCGCTGGGCGACCTGCCGACGACCCTCGACGGCCTGAAGCAGCAGATCATCTCCGGAAAGATCACGCCGCCCGAGAAGTGAGGGCGGTAAGGGCTCGGGCCCGGGTGGGCGGCCGTTGCGGCCTCCCTCCCGGGCCCACTGGTGCGGGAGAAGGGCATGTCCACGACTGAGCCGGCGGTCGAGCTGCACGGCATCACGAAGCGCTTCCCCGGCGTCGTGGCCAACCACGACGTGGACATCGACGTCCGGGCCGCCACGGTGCACGCGGTCGTGGGGGAGAACGGCGCGGGCAAGTCGACGCTGATGAAGATCCTGTACGGCGTCCAGCGGCCGGACTCCGGCACCATCGAGGTGGGCGGCCAGCCGGTGACCCTGCACTCGCCCGCCGACGCCATCGATCACGGGATCGGCATGGTGTACCAGCACTTCATGCTGGCCGACAACCTCACGGTGCTGGAGAACGTCGCGCTCGGCGCCGAGAAGCTGTTCGGGATCGGCGACCGCGCACGGGCCAAGATCCGTGAGATCGCCGCCTCCTACGGGTTGGACGTCGACCCCGACGACCTGGTGGAGGAGCTAGGCGTCGGT
>JBJMIW010000167.1:0-30762 GCA_045806665.1 Actinoallomurus sp. | reverse complement strand
TGGTCCGTTCAGTATTTTGCGGTTCGCTGAGCCGGATCTGCCGGATGTGGTGTATTTGGAGCAGTTGACCAGCGCGTTGTATTTGGACAAGCGTGATGATGTGGATAACTATCTGGCGGTGATGGAGCGGTTGTGCATCGACGCCGAGCCCGCCACCCGCATCCGCGACACCCTGGGCGAGATTCTCCGCGACCTGTAGCGGCGATCCCTCGGCCTGACGAGCCGGGTCTCAGAGCTCGCGGACGATCTTGCTGATCAGGTCCATGGACTCCTCCGGCGAGGCGCTCTGCACGCACAGGCGCTCCATCGCCGCGGTGTAGTGGTCCATGTCGTCGTCCTTCTCCAGGTACATCGCGCCCGTGAGCTGCTCCAGGTACGCGATGTCGGGAAGCTCCGGCTCGGGGAACCGCAGGATCGTGAACGCCCCGGCCTCGCCGGCGTGCCCGCCGACCCGGAACGGCATGACCTGCACCGTGATGTTCTCCCGCCGCGCGGCCTCGTGCAGCGCCCGCAGCTGGGCGCGGGCCACGTCGACGCCGCCGATCGGCCGCCACAGCGCCGCCTCGTCGATGACGGCCCACAGGCGCGGGGGATGCGGCTCGTAGAGGATCCGCTGCCGGCGCCTGCGCAGCTCGACCCGCCGGTCGATCTCCTCGGTCGACGGGTCCGACATGCCCTGGCTGATGACGGCGCGGGCGTACTCCGGGGTCTGCAGCAGGCCGGGGATGAACTGCACCTCGTAGGTCCGGATGACCTGCGCCGCCTCCTCCAGGTCGACGTAGGGGCGGAACCAGGCGGGCATGGCGTTGCTGTAGGCCTGCAGCCAACCCGGCCGGCTGGCCTCGCGCACGACGGTGAGCAGGGCGTCGCGCTCTCCGCGGTCGTCGATGCCGTACAGCTTGAGGAGGGCGATGACGCCCTCCTGGTCCAGGCCGGCCCGGCCCTGCTCCAGGCGACCGATCCGGCTCTCCGTGGAGTGGATGGCCTCGGCGGCCTCCTTGCGGGTCACCCCTGCCGCCTCGCGCAGGCGCCGAAGCTGCGCTCCCACGATCCTGCGGCGGACGGTGGGCCTGCTCACCGAATGCACCGCGACGGCCACGCATTCCACCTCCGATCACCATAATGCGGGCAGAGTCTGCCATTGATGACCACTGGTGAACAGACCTCGCGGGCCGCCCTGGCCGAAATATCGGGACACATGCGGCGAATACGGCGAATCGGTCCTACGGCGAGATGGCCACCAGCGCATTCCGCCGGGCTCTCCGCGTCGGGTCAGGGGGTGGCGGTGGCCTCTTCCTCCTCGATTCGGCGGTTCCACTCCGCCTTGCCCGCGCGCCAGCCCTCGTCGTCCGTACCCTGACGCCAGTAGCCGGAGATGGACAGCCGCTCCAACGGCACGCCCCGATCCACGCGAAGGTGACGCCGCAGCCGCTTGACGAAGCCCGCCTCACCGTGCACGAAGGCGTGGACCTCGCCCGGCGGGAACTCCAGGTCGCGTACTGCTGCGACCAACGCGTCGCCGACCTCGGCCGCACCGCGGTGCAGCCAGACGATCCGTACGTCGCCCGGCGTGTCCAGCGGCAGCTCGTCCTCCGCGCCGGCCACCTCGACGAAGACGCGGGCGGGCGCGCCGTCCGGGAGCCTCTCCAGGGAGGCGGTGATGGCCGGGAGCGCGCTCTCGTCGCCGACGAACAGGTGCCAGTCCGCCTTCTCGCTCGGCGCGTACGCTCCGCCGGGGCCGAGGAACAGCACCTCCTCGCCGGGCTTGAGCCCGGCCGCCCAGGGTCCGGCCAGGCCGTGGTCCCCGTGGTAGACGAAGTCGATGGTGAGTTCCCGTGCCTCCGCGTCCCAGGAACGGACCGTGTACGCGCGCAGCCGCGGCCACTGGTCGCGGGGGAGATCGCGTCGGATGGTGTCCATGTCGAACGGCTCGGGGTACTCCACGCCCGGCACCGGGAACAGGATCTTCACGTAGTGGTCGGTATACACGCCCGCGCGAAATCCGGCCAGCTCGTCTCCGCCGATCACCACCCGGATCAGGTGCGGCGTGACCCAGTCGACGCGGCTGACGCGTCCGCGGTTCAACCGCCGGCCCGGCCGGGCGGGCCTGTCATTCGTCATCTACCGCTCCCCAGTTAGGTAACCCTAACTTTACTGGTGATGGCGCTCCTTTCCCACTGATCGTGAGCGGGATCATGCTCGGGCGGCCGGGAGACGCCGACATCCCCGGTACATCTATAGGGACGACCACCGCTCTGCCAAGATCGACGTTGTGCAGTCAACCGAGGCGCGGCTCCGGCCGCCATACCATCTGGTCAGCCGGAAGGCGATCGGGTACTGGACCCTGCGCGCGCTGGGCGGCTGGCTGCCCCTGATCGCGGTTCAGGTCATCTGTATGCTGAAGGACGGCGGCCACGTCCGCTGGCACGTCGCGGCGCTGATCCTGACCGGGGCGCTCGGCGCCGCGCACGTCATCGTCATGCCCCAGTGGCGGTTCCGCGTGCACCGGTGGGAGGTGACCTCGGAGGCCGTGTACACGCAGTCCGGCTGGTTCGACCAGGAGCGGCGCATCGCTCCGATCTCCCGGATCCAGACCGTCGACAGCGAACGCGGCCCGTTCGAGCAGCTGTTCGGTCTCGCGAACGTCACGGTGACCACCGCCTCGGCGGCCGGCCCGCTCAAGATCCGCGGACTCGACCGCGAGGCCGCGGAGCGGCTCGTCGACCGGCTCACCGAGGGCACGGCGGCCGACCGGAGCGACGCCACGTGAGCACGATCGAGCAGGGCACCGGCGACTGGCGGCGGCTGTCCACCCGTATGCTCCTCGTGCATCCGGTGCAGGAACTGCTGCGGGCCTGGCCGGTCCTCCTCGGTCTCGTGGTCGCCGGAACCGCCGGAGGCCACGGGTCCTGGTGGAGCCTGGCCGCCACGGCCATCGTCATCCTCGGCGGGCTGCTGCGCTGGTTCACCACCACGTACCGCATCACCGCCGAACAGGTCCAGGTCCGCAAGGGTCTCCTGCGGCGGCAGGTCCTGACCGTGCCGCGGGACCGGATCCGTACGGTCGACGTCACCGCCCACGCGCTGCACCGGTCTCTCGGACTGGCCAAGGTGGAGGTCGGCACGGGCCGTACCGACCGTAAGAACGACGGGGTCAAGCTCGACGCCCTGAACGCCGCCGAGGCCGCCCGGCTGCGTGAGGAACTCCTGCACCGGGTGTCGGCCCCCGCGGCTCGGCCGGGCGAACACGCCCGCGAGACCCTCCTGGCGCGCATGCGACCGGAATGGGTGCGATACGGCCCGTTCACGCTGACGGGGTTCGTCACGGTCGGCGTCGTCGCCGGGGTCGTGTGGCGTTCTCTGAACGAGGCGCATGTGGATCCCCGGCGCATCGGGGTGCTGAGCGCGCTGCTGGACCGGTTCGGGCGGACCTCGCCGGCCGTCGACGTCCTCATCGTCGCGGTCGGGCTGCTGGTCGTCGTAGCGGTCGCCTCCACCCTCGGATACGTCCTGGCCTTCCACGGCTTCCGGCTGACCCGGGGCGACGCCGGCACGCTCCACGTCGCGCGCGGCCTGATCACGACCCGGGCGATCACAATCGAGGAGCGGAGGCTGCGCGGCGTCGAGTTCAGCGAGCCGCTGCTGCTGCGCGCCGTCGGCGGTGCCCGCTGCATCGCCATCACGACCGGGCTGCGTGTCGGGCGCGGTGCCGAACGCGGCGGGTCGCTCCTGCTGCCGCCCGCACCGCGCGCGGAGGCCCTCCGGGTGGCCGGGGAGGTGCTGCGGGACGGCGTCCCGTTCACCCGGGCGCTGACCGGGCACGGCCCACGCGCCACGCGCCGCCGCTTCTCCCGCGCGGTCGGCGTCGCCCTCCTCGTCGTGGCCGCCGTCCTCGCCCTGTGGGGCCTCGGCGCGGTGCCCGCGTGGACGTGGCAGGCGGCCCTCGTGCTCGTGCCGCTCGCCGCCCTGCTGGCCGCCGACCGCGCCCACTCCCTCGGCCACGCCGTCGTGCACGGCACCCTGGTCGGTCGCCGGGGCTCTCTCGTACGACGGAGGAGCGCGCTGTCCTGCGACGGGATCATCGGCTGGAACCTGCGACGGTCCTTCTTCCAGCGGCGGAGCGGCCTGGCCACCCTGGTGGCGACGACGGCGGCGGGACGGCAGCGGGTGGAGGTCCAGGACGTGCCGCTGCAGGAGGCACTCCAAGTGGCCGAGGAGGCCCTGCCGGGTCTGCTGACGCCGTTCCTCGAGCGCTGAGCCGCCTCGACAGCGCCGCGCCGGCGCTGTTCGCGTTCCCGTCTCGGCCTCAGCGCTCGCGGAGGGCTCCGGCGGGCAGCGCGATGAGGGCGGTCATGACCGCCACGATGGCGAGCGCGGTCGTGAGCGAGGTGGCCTGGGCGACGAAACCGATGACGGGTGGCGCGATCATCCACCCGCCGTACCCGACGGTGCCGACGGCGGCCACCGCGGTCCCCGGGTCCCGGCCGGGGGTCCGGCCCGCGGCGCTGAAGGTCAGGGGGACGACGGTCGCCATCCCCAGCCCGAGGAGGACGAACGCGACGATGACCACCGGGATGACGGGTACGAGGAGCCCGACGGCCAGGCCGACCGCGCCGATCAGGGCCGCCGCGCGGACCACGCGCGGCGCGCCGAACCGTCCGACGACACGGTCGCCGGCCAGGCGGGCGGCGGCCATGGACAGGGAGAACCCCGCGTAGCCCCACGCGGCGACGTCGGGCGGGGCCTGCGCGGCGGTCCGGAGGTACACCGCGCTCCAGTCCGCCGCGGCGGCCTCCCCGAACAGGCTGCAGAAGGTGATGACGCCGAGGATGAGCAGGGCACGGTCCGGCCGTGCGAACACCTTGCCGGCGGCCGACGGCGGCGCGGGCGTGAGCCGGCCGCCGCACACGGTGCCGACCACGGCGATGATCACGCCCACGGTCAGCAGGTGGCCCGGTGCCGCGACGCCCGCACGGGCGACCAGCCCGGCGCTCGCCGAACCGATCAGGCCGCCGATGCTCCACAGGCCGTGCAGCCCCGACATGATCGACCGGCCGTAGCGTTCCTGGACCGTGACACCCTGCGCGTTCATCGCCACATCGAGGACCCCGCCGGCGGCACCGGACAGGAACAGCGATCCGAAGATCAACGGCAGGGCGGGCATGAAGGCCGGGAGCGGCAGAGTGATCGCGATGGCGATGACCGTGGCGCGGGTCAGGGTGCGGCTGTCGATCCGCGCGCTCAACCACGCGGCGAGCGGCATGGCCGTGAGTCCGCCGATCGCCGCGCCCATCAGTGCGAGCCCCAGGTCGGCGGGGGTCAGGTGCCGCGCCTCCTTGACCCAGGGGATCCGGGCCGCCCAGCTTCCCGCCGCGATGCCGTGCAGGGCGAAGACGGCCGCGACGGCGAACCGGGCCAGGCGATCCCGGCGGGTCGGACCGATCGAAACGGACGTCACAGCCACCCCACCATGATCACCCGCATGGTCCTGCCGACAACCCCCCGGTCATCGGCGGTGCCGGCCGTGGACGCGGACCGGGCGGCCGTCGAGGACGTGCCGCAGGCGGCTGTTGGTCCGCCCGTACAGCAGGTAGACCACCAGCCCGAACGCCATCCAGATCCCGAAGTACTCCCACGTGCGCAGGTGCAGGTTGAGCATGAGCCAGCCGGTGGCGCCGATCGCCAGAATCGGCGTCACGGGCACGCCGGGCACGCGGAAGCCGCGGGGGAGGTCCGGGCGGCTGCGGCGGAGCGCCGGTACGCCGGCCGACACGAACAGGAAGGCGAACAGCGTCCCGATGACGATCATCTGCTGGAGCGTGAGGACGCTGACCTTCCCGAACGTCCAGACGTCGACCTGGGACAGCGCGATCGCCGTGAATCCCACCAGGAGCGCGGCGCGGGTCGGCACCTTGTACCGGCTGCTGATCACGGCCAGCGGAGCGGGGAGCAGGCCGTCCCGCGCCATCGCGAAGATGATCCGCGTCTGGGCGACCATGACGACGAGGATGACGGTGGCCAGGCCGATCACCGCTCCGACGTCGATGACGAGGCCCATTCCGCTCGATCCGACGGCGGTGAACGCGCTGGCCAGGGGCGTCGCCGGGTTCAGCCGGCCGTACGGGACCATCCCGACCATGGCGACCGCGACGCCGACGTAGAGGGCGATCGCAATGAGCAGGCTGACGATCATGCCGGTGGGAACCCGGCGTGGGGCGTCCTCGGTCTCCTCGGCGGCCGTGGCGATGAGGTCGAAGCCGATGTAGGCGAATGCGATCGCCGAGGTGGCGGCGAAGATGCCGAACAGGCCGAACGCGTGCGGCGCGCCGCCCATCAGCAGGTCCAGGACGGTCCGGTCACCGCCGGCGGCGCCCACCGGCCGGGTGGGGGGCACGAACGGCCTGAGGTTGGCGGGACGGAAGAAGAGGAGGCCGCCCGCGATGACCAGCCCGATGGCGATGACCTTCGCCAGCACCATGAACCACAGGGTGTAGAGGCTGAGCCGCGCACCGATCGCCACGACCACCGCCAGCACGACGATGATCAGCAGCGCGAAGAGGTCGAAGCCCGTCTCCTGCCCGACCACACCCGCGATCGCCGAGGGAACGTGGATGGCGGAGACACCGGAGAGGGTGCCGAGATCGGTGATGAGCTGCGTCGCGTACAGGGACCAGGCCCGGCTGACCACGGCGGCGGCGAGCTGCAGCTCCAGCATCAGCGCCCAGCCGATGACCCAGGCCCAGATCTCGCCGAAGGCGACGTAGGTGAACGAGTAGGCGCTGCCCGCGACCGGCATGGTCGACGACAACTCGGCGTACGAGAGGGCGGACAGCAGGCAGGCGAGGCCCGCGATGACGAAGGAAACGATCACGGCGGGGCCCGCGGTGGTCGCGGCCTGCTGGCCGGCGATCTTGAAGATGCCCGCGCCGACCATGACTCCGAGCCCCAGTACGATCAGGTCGCGCGTCCTGTAGACCAGGGACAGACGGTGCCGGCCGCCGTAGTGCGGGCTGATGGTCTCCTCGACCGGCAGGCGGCGGAGAAGGTTGTTGCGGAACGGCGCCTGCACGCTCAACTCCTGTCGCCCCCCATGTCCTCGGCCGGCCGACTGCACCGCCGATGAGTCCTCGGGCATCAGAGAATGTCCAAATTCCGGCCGAATGACAAGGTCATGGCGACTTAGCGGCCTATCGAGCGCCTTGTGGGCTTCGGCCACGATTGGCCGATCGCCTGGAAGCCGGAGCGGCGGGGTGGCATGGTGGGGGCAAGCGTTCACCGTGGGTCAGGAGATCTGCATGCGCCGTAGACACACCGTTCTCGGGCTCGCCGCCCTCGCCCTGGCGACCCTGACCGTGCCGGCCCAGGCGCGGAGCCTGTCCGGCCATCCGACGGCCGCCGCCCCGCCCCAGGGGAAGCAGGCGGTCGCGGTCGGATACGGCGGCGCGGTGTCGAGCGTCGACCTCGACGCCACCCGGAGCGGCATCGAGGTGCTCAGGCGCGGCGGCAACGCGGTCGACGCGGCGATCGCCACGGCCGCCACCCTCGGTGTCACCGAGCCGTACGTCGCGGCGATCGGCGGCGGCGGATTCTTCACCTACTACGACGCGCGGACCCACAAGGTCTCGACCATTGACGGCCGCGAGACCGGCCCGGCGCGGATGACCAAGGACATCTTCATCGACCCGAAGACCGGCAAGCCGCTGTCGTTCGACGAAGCGGTCACGAGCGGTCTGTCCGTCGGGGTGCCCGGGACCCTCGCGACGTGGGACAAGGCGCTGCGCGGCTTCGGCACCCGCCGGCTCGGCACCCTGCTCCAGCCGGCGATCAAGGTGGCCGAGCACGGCTTCACGGTCGACCAGGAGTTCTACGACCAGACCGCGGTCAACGCCGACCGGTTCAAGGACATCGTGCCGACGCGGAAGCTGTTCCTGCCGGGAGGCAGGCCGCCGGCCGTCGGATCGACGTTCCGCAACCCCGACCTGGCCGACACCTACCGCCAGATAGCCCGGCGCGGCCTCGACTGGTTCTACGGCGGCGCGCTCGGTTCCGAGATCGCCCAGACGGTACGCACGCCGCCCGTCGACCCGAAGGCGACCCGCGACGTCCGGTCCGGCGTCATGCGGACCTCCGACCTCGGGGCCTACCGGGCCCTGCGGCGCGACCCCACGCACGTGAACTACCGCGGGCTCGACGTCTACGGCATGGCCCCGCCGTCCTCCGGCGGCTCCACCGTGGGCGAGGCGCTGAACATCATGAAGGACGTCCACTTCAGCGACCCCGTTCAAGCCCTGCACACCTACCTCGAGGCCTCCCGGCTCGCCTACGCCGACCGGGGCGCGTACGTCGGCGACCCGGCCTACGTCGACGTGCCGCTGAAGACGCTGCTGTCCGACGGGTTCGCCCGCTCGCGTGCGTGCCTCATCAAGCCGGACCAGGCCGCCAAGAGCCCGGTGCCCCCGGGCGACCTGAACGCGCACGGCTGCGCGAGCCCGCAGGGGCAGGCCCAGAACCTGCCGTACGAGGGACCGCAGACGACACACCTCGTGACCGCGGACCGCTGGGGCGACGTCGTGTCGTACACGCTGACGATCGAGCAGTTCGGTGGCAGCGGGCTGACCGTGCCGCACCGCGGGTTCCTGCTCAACAACGAGATGACGGACTTTGACTTCACGTCCTCGACGCCGGCGGGCTACCCCGACCCGAACCTGCCCGCGGCCGGCAAGCGGCCCCGCAGCAGCATGGCGCCCACGATCGTGCTGCGGAACGGACGGCCCTACCTCGCCGTCGGCTCCCCGGGCGGGTCCACCATCATCACCACGGTCCTGCAGATCCTGCTGAACCGCATCGACCTGGGCATGACGCTGCCGCAGGCGGTGGCCGCGCCGCGCGCCACCCAGCGGAACACGCCGCAGACCTTCGCCGAGCAGGCCTTCCTTGACCAGTACGGCGCCGCGCTGCGGGCGAAGGGACACGACCTCGCGTTGTTCCCCGGACCACCGGCCGGCGTGATCGGCGCGGCGGCCGGCCTCGAGTTCCTCGGTGGCGGCAGGCTCCAGGCCGTCGCCGAACCGGTCCGCCGGCACGGCGGCAGCGCGATGGTCGTCCTCCTGAGCCGGTAAGGGCGGCTGCACCCCGGCGCGGCGGCCTCCGGCGGGACCTCTGACGTCGTCTCGGCCGGGCGCTGGCCGCTCACGCCATCGTTCCGGAATGATTACGTGATCACTAGGCGAGGTCGGCGCGGCTCGGGACTACGATCGAGCGGGGAAGGGAGCCCGTCCATGGCCGAGGCGTACGTCCAGGTCACGACGACCACCGACTCACGCCATGAGGCTGCCGAGATCGCCCGGTCCGCGGTCACCGAGCGCCTCGCCGCGGCCGCCCAGTTGGTCGGCCCGATCGCCAGCACCTACTGGTGGGAGGGCGAGATCGAGTCGGCCGAGGAGTGGATGGTGGTCTTCAAGACCACGGCCGAGCGCTTCGAGGCCCTGGCCGCCCAGATCGCCGAGCGGCACTCCTACGACACCCCCGAGATCATCGCCACCCCCGTCGTCGCGGGCAGCGGCGACTACCTCGCGTGGATCCGCGAGCAGACCACGACCTGAGCGGGCGGCGCGCAGCGTGTGACCGCCCCTTTTACGGGCAATAATCACTTACTTGCGCAGGGGCGTTCTCCCCGGGCGCCGGTCCGGTCTCTCAAGGCGGTGACGGATGAGCGAGGACTACGGGCTGTTCGGCCCCGGTTCCGTGACCTGGAAGGTCATGGGGGAGCCGGTCCTGATGGTCGGCGGCTTCCGCGCGCTGATCCTCCAGGCGTTGCATCCGCCGTCCATGTGGGGGACCGCGCAGAACTCCGAGCTGATGGACCCGCGGGCGGCCTGGGCGCGGCTCGGCCGCACGATCGAGTTCGTCCGCGTCCGGACGTACGGCACCCTCGGCGAGGTCGAGCGGGTCGGCCGCCGTGTCCGCAGCCTCCACTCCCGGCTGACCGGCTTCCACCCGTACACCGGCGAGATCTTCCGGATCGACGAACCGGAGAACCTGCTGTGGGTGCACATGGGGGAGGTCGACTCCTACCTCGACACCGCCCTGCGCTCCGGCGTCCCGCTGACGCCCGAGGAGGCCGACGCGTTCGTCGACGAGCAGCGCCGGTCCGGTGCGGTCGTCGGGCTCGACCCCGCCGACATCCCCGCCTCGGTCGCCGAGATGAAGGCGTACTACGCGGAGATGCGTCCGAAGCTCTACGCCTGCAGAGAGGCCAAGCAGGGCCTGCGGCGGCTCTACCACCCGGCGGTCCCGCGCCGGATGCTGCCGCTCAAACTGGCCGCACCGAGCATCGCGACACTGGTCGTGGCGACCCTGCCGCGGTGGGCGCGCCGGATGTACGGCCTGCCGGCGACGCCGCTGGAGGACCTGTGGGCGACGATGACGCTGAAGGCGCTGTACCGCGGCACCCGGATCGTCCCCGAGCAGTGGCGCTACTCGCCCGACGCCCGTCGCGCCCACCGCCTGACCCGGGACGTGCCCCCGGACCTCGCCACCGCGTCCTGACCGGATCCGCGAGCCGCCGCCGGCAAGAAAAGGCGCGCAGGTGAACCTACCGGGCGGGGACGTTCCAGGAGCGGATGATGGGGCGGTCGTGCTCGGTGTCGAGCGTGGAGATCGTCCCGGTGTCGAGGCGGAACAGCCGGCCGTCGGCGGGCGGCAGGCCCAACCAGCGCGCCGTCAGCACGCGGAGCACATGTCCGTGTGCCACCAGGGCGACGTCGCCCTTCGCGAGGTCCGGCCGGACGCGCTCGATGACCGCGTCGACCCGCGCGCCGACCTGCTCGGCGGTCTCGCCCTCCGGCACGCCGTCGCTCCACAGGTACCAGCCGGGCCGTTCCGACCGGATGTCCGGCGTCGTGCGCCCCTCGTAGGCGCCGTAGTCCCACTCCCAGAGACGGTCGTCGATCTGGGCGTCGGGGAGCCCGGCCAACTCGGCGGTCCGCCGGGCGCGCTGCGCCGGGCTCGTCAGCGTCAGCACGATCTCGCGCTCGGCGACCAGCGGCGCCAGCGCCTTGGCCTGCTCCTCGCCATGGGACGTCAGGGGTACGTCGGTGCGGCCGGTGTGCCTGCCGGTCCGGCTCCATTCGGTCTCACCGTGGCGCAGCAGTATCAATTCCCCCATGGGGGCACGATACGGGACACCTGCGAGGTGCTCCCCACCGCCCCGAGGGGACGGTGAGTAGCGCCATACGGCCGGCGGAGGCCCGGGTCACTGCCAGGCGTCGGTGATCGCGGTCCGCTGGGCGGCGGTGCCGAGCGCCGGGAGCCCCGTAGATGTCCTCGAGCGTGCGCAGGACCGTGTAGTGGTCGATGTGCTCGGAGTACGAGCCGGGCTTCACCGGCTGGCCGACCATGATCGTGGTGATCTGGTTGCTGCCGCTGTAGTCGTCCTCGTCCCAGGTGAGGACCAGGAGGCTGTTGTGGGTCTTGGCCCACTGCGCGTACGCGTCGATGTGGTTCTTCAGCCAGGTGTCACCGGTCGCGATGGAGCAGTCGTGCATGTCGTCGCACATGTTCGGGGTGACGAACGACACCGTCGGCAGCGAGGCGAAGCTGGACGGGAAGGCGGCGTAGGTGCGGTTCGAGGCGGCGGGCACGTTGGTGAAGTCGACCCACGGGTTGTGCTTGCGCGCGTAGAGGCCGTCGGACGACGAGCAGCCGGTGTAGCCGTCCGAGGGCATGCTCTCCGAGTACCCGGTGAACGTCTTGCCCGCGTCGATCAGCTGGCGGCCGAGGTTGCCCTTCCCGGTGAAGTTCTTCGGGCAGGAGTCGCTGGTCACGCCCTGGGTGGAGCCGGAGAACAGCGCGGAGTCACCGGGAGCGTGGCGAGGTCACCTTATGTCCGTCTTGCCGGATAGGGAACACCAAACCAACGTGTGTTGACCGGCCTCCTGGCCGTTCCTTACCGCAGCAGTCGGGAACGGCCAGGGGTCCGCGGGAAGCGTCAGGCGAGGACGTCGTCCAGCTCGGTCGCCCGGAGGCCGTGCGCCTCGGCGACCGGAGCGCTGATCAGGGCGCCGTCGTACGTGCTGAGGCCGAGCGCCAGCGCGCGGTCGTCCCGCAGTGCGGCCTGCCAGCCCTTGTCGGCGAGCGCGACGGCGTACGGCAGCGTGACGTTCGTCAGCGCGTACGTGGAGGTGTTCGGCACCGAGCCCGGCATGTTGGCGACGCAGTAGAAGACCGACTCGTGGACCTTGTAGGTCGGGTCGGCGTGCGTGGTCGGGTGGGAGTCCTCGAAGCAGCCGCCCTGGTCGATGGCGATGTCCACGAGCACCGAGCCCGGTTTCATCCGGGACACCAGCTCGTTCGAGACGAGTGTCGGGGCCTTGGCGCCGGGGATCAGCACGGCGCCGACGACCAGGTCGGCGTCGAGCACCTGCCGCTCGATGGCGTACGCGCTGGAGACCAGCGTCTTCAGCCGGCCCTGGTAGATCGCGTCGATGTGCCGGAGCCGGTCGACGTTGACGTCCATCACCGTGACGTCCGCGCCCATGCCGACCGCGATCTGCGCGGCGTTCAGCCCGGAGACACCGCCGCCGATCACCACGACCTTGGCCGGGGCCACGCCGGGCACCCCGCCCGGGAGGACGCCGCGGCCCCCGTTGAAGCGCATGAGGTTGTACGCGCCGACCTGCGGGGCGAGCCGCCCGGCGACCTCCGACATGGGGGCCAGCAGCGGCAGGGACCGGTCCGGCAGCTGCACCGTCTCGTACGCGATCGAGGTGACGCCGGTCTCGAGGAGCGCGTCCGTGCACGGGCGCGAGGCCGCCAGGTGCAGGTAGGTGAAGAGCGTCTGGCCCTTCCGCATCCTGGGGTACTCCTCGGCGATCGGTTCCTTGACCTTGAGGATCAGGTCGCCGGCCGCCCATACGTCGTCGGCGGTCTCCAGGATCTTGGCGCCGGCGCCGATGTAGTCCTCGTCGGGGATGGACGACCCCGCGCCGGCCCCGCGCTCGATCAGGACATCGTGGCCGTGCCGGACCAGCTCGTGCACGCCCGCGGGCGTGATGGCCACGCGGTATTCATGGTTCTTGATCTCGCGGGGTACGCCGACCTTCACATTTCCTCCTAGTGGTGCCTACCCCCAAGAGTGGCCGTGGAAGGCTCGCAGAGGCGGCGGCAACATGTATACGCCTCGCCAAGCTTGCTGACAGAATGTCAGCAGGTCGCGGGCCCGTCCCCTCGCCGGGTGAACACCGCGTCCAGGTCCGGGCTGCCGGAGGCCAGGACCAGCACCTCGTCCCCCGCCCGCATCAGCGTGTCGCCGCGCACCGGCATCAGGCGCCCGCCGCGGATGACGAAGCTGATCCAGACGTCCTCGCCGCACGGCAGGTCGTCGACGCTCATTCCGTCGGCGGCCGAACCCGCCCGCACCTGGTACCGGTGCAGGCCCTCGGGCTCTTCCTGGAATCGCACGCCCAGGCTCCAGGGCTCGGGTTCGACGACGCGCAGGGGGATGCGGAGACGGCGGGCCAGAGTCGGCACCAGGCCGCCCTGCACGATGACCGAGAACGCCACGACCACGAAAATGATCTCGTAGGCGCGCCGGGCGCCGGGCAGCCCCGCCTGGAGGATGAACAGGCCGAGGAGGATCGGGACGGCGCCCTTCAGACCGGTCCACAGCACGAAGATCCGCTCGTTGCGCCGGAGGCGCACCGGCCACAGCAACAGGCCGACGAACAGCGGGCGGATGACGAAGGCCAGCGCCGCGGCGAGGACGAGCCCGATCCACCAGGCGCCGCCGTCGGCCAAGCCGCGCAGGCTGATCGTGAGGCCGAGCATGGTGAAGGCGACGATCTCGGCGAGGCTCGCCAGCGACGAGTGGAACCGCTCGATCTCCCGCTTGTACGGCGCCCGTTCGTCGCCGAGCACGATGCCGGCCACGAACACCGCGAGGAAGCCCGAGCCGTGCACGACCGTCGCCAGGCCGTAGATCACCAGCGCGCCGAACAGCACCCGAAGCGCGTACAGGCCCTCGCTGGGAAGCGGGATGCGCCGCATGAACGCCAGCAGGAGCATCCCGCCGGCGAGGCCGACGGCGGCGCCGATGACCATCTGCTCGAGGAACTCGACGGTGACGTCCGCGATCGCCGACGCGCCGCCGCCGGTCGCGCCCAGGACGGCGACCAGCAGGGCGATCCCGACCGGGTCGTTGGCCCCGGACTCGCCTTCCAGGAGGGTGCCGGTGCGTCCGGCGATCTCCCGGCGGCCCAGCACGGAGAACACCACGGCCGGATCGGTGGCGGCCAGGGCCGTGCCGAGCAGCATCGCGAGGCGCCAGTCGATGCCGAACGCGTAGTGGGCGAGCAGGGCGACCGCCGCGCCAGTGACGATCGTTCCGGCGACGCCGATCCAGATCGTGGCGGCGGCCGCGGACCGGAAGCGGCGCCGGCCGATGGTCATCCCACCGTCGAAGAGGATGGCGGCGAGCGCCACGGTGACGATTTTCTCGATCGTCGACAGCGAGACCGCCCCGAGGCGGGGCCAAAGGTCCGAGGTGATCGCCGCGCACACCAGGAAGATCGCCGGGGCCGGGATCCGCGTCCGCTCGCTGAACCGGTTGGACAGCACGGCCACCGTGCCGATCAGCGCGGTCACGAGGACGGCGAGCCCGAATCCTTGGACGTCTGCCACGGCCACTGCCTCTTCCTGACGGGACGACAAAGACAGAGCCGACCAGACTTCCCGGCACACCTGAGGTCTTAACGGTATCTATACGCGGCGCAGCAGATGACCACGCGCCGCGATGTCCGCCCGCGCGCCGCGCTCCTCCAGCCGGGCGGCGATGTCGTACCGGTGCTCGACCTCCTTGTTGCCGCCGTACTTGAACTTGGCGCGCACGGCGGTGACCGTCAGCTCGATGCCGCGGATGCCGGGCAGCAGCCGCCGGTCCGGGTCGTCATCGGCGGACACCGGCAGCCGCCCGGAGTCCGGTTCGAAGTGGCCGAGCTGGCGGTTCAGCAGCTCCGCCTTCTCGGCCGGGTCGTCGATGATCCGCACGTCGCAGGTCAGCTGCACGGTCGCGTAGTACGACGTCGGAACGCCACGTTCCGCCGGGGTGCCCGGGCCGGCGTTCCACTCCGACCGTACGTAGGTGTAGTCGTCGACCACGGTGAGCAGCGCCCGCGGGTTCTCCGCGAGGGCGTCCCAGACCGGGTTGGGCCGGGCCAGATGGATCCAGGCGGTCCGGTCGCCGTCGAAGACGAAGTGGGTCGGCACGACGATCGGCACGTCCCGCCCGCGCCCCGCGGCGATCAGCTGACCGAAGTCGTGGTCACCGAGCCAGGTCCGCCACTCTTCCTCGTCGGCCGCGTCCCAGGGATGGATGAGCACCGCTCCACCTCGCTTCGCACGTCAGGAGATGCCGAAGATCCGCTCGATCACGGTGATGCCGAAGTACGCGACGAAGACCACCGAGATCAGCCAGAGGAGCCAGCCGGCGAACCGGCCGCGGGCGGTCTGGATGACGGTGTACGCGATGACGCCCGCGCCGACCCCGTTGGTGATGGAGTACGTGAAGGGCATCGTCACGATGGCGAGGAAGGCCGGGATCGCGATGTCCAGGTCGGACCAGGCGATCTTGGCGACCTGCGTCATCATCAGCGCACCGACGATCACGAGGGCGGGCGCCGCCGCCTGCGCCGGCACGACGCCCGCCAGCGGGGTGAGGAAGAGCGTCACGGCGAAGAGGATCCCGGTGACGATGTTGGCCAGGCCCGTCCGGGCGCCTTCGCCGATTCCCGCCGCCGACTCCACGAACACGGTGCCGGCGGAGGAGCCGGTCAGGCCGCCCGTGATCGCCGACAGGCCGTCCACGGCGAGGATGCGTCCCAGCCGAGGCACGCGCCCCTCCTCGTCCAGCAGCCCGGCCTCCTCGGTGAGCCCGAGGATCGTGCCCATCGCGTCGAAGAAGCCGCTGAGGACGAGGGTGAACAGCACGACCAGGGCCGTCAGGACTCCGGCCCGGCCGAAGCCGCCGAACAGGTCGACCTTGCCGAGCAGCCCGAAGTCCGGCGTCGAGACGAGCTTCGAGGGCAGCTTCGGCACGACCGTGCCCCATGCCTTGGCCGCGATCGTGGCGTTGCTGTTGAGGATGACGGCCAGCACCGTCGCCACGGCGATACTCAGCAGGATCGCCCCGGGGACGCGGCGGACGTACAGCACGATCATGAGCAGCAGGCCGATGACGAACACGACGATCGGCCAGCCCGTGAGGTGGCCGCCCATTCCCAGGGTCAGCGGGGTGCCCTCGCCCTTGCTGACGAAGCCCGAGTCGACCATGCCGATCAGCGCGATGAACGCGCCGATGCCGGCGGCGATGGCGTGCTTGATGGCCAGCGGGATGGCGTTCATGATCCGCTCGCGCAGCCCGGTGACGGCCAGGATGACGATGACGACGCCCTCGAGGATCACGAGTCCCATGGCCTGCGGCCAGGTCATGTGCGGCGCGGCCTGGAAGGCGACGACCGCGTTGATGCCCAGCCCGGACGCGAGGGCCAGCGGCGCGTTGCCGACCAGGCCCATGATGAGGGTCGAGATCGCGGCCGACAGCGCGGTCATGGTCGTCAGCTGGGGGATCGACAGCCGCGCGCCGGTGACGTCCGTCGCTCCGCCCAGGATGATGGGGTTGAGCAGGATGATGTAGGCCATCGCCACGAATGTGGTGACGCCGCCGCGAACCTCGCGCGCCACCGTGGTCCGGCGTGCGGTCAGGTCGAAGAAGCGGTCGAGGGGACCTCCGGCCTCCAGCCGCGTCGTCATTCGGGGGCTCCGTTTCACAGGACTGGGTGTGCGGCCTCGGACGAATCGATCATCGGGGAGATCGTGAGGGTCTCGGGCCGCGTTGGGGGACGTCGGAAGACTAGCCGTTGAGGGGGTGTTCCAGACCAACCGGTATGCAGGTAACGCGGTGGCCATCGCCCGCGCGGCGTGAGGTCGGGGTCACGTGTGCGGCGCGGGGTGTGCTTCCGGGATCAGTGGGTAATGGGTGAATCGTCGCTCCCGCTTTGTGGAGATCCGTCGTCAAGGGTGTAACGCGTACGGCCGCGATAGCGCTGCGAGCAGCGGTCCGGGTTTCGATGTCGACGAAAAGGCTTCAGTAAGAAGAGGGCGAAAACTATCCTTTCTGGTACAAGTATCGTCAGTAGTGTGGACCGGGCCGAGGGGGTCCGGCCGGTTCGTCGCTGATGAGAGGCGTGATCGTTGAACTGTCCTGGTTTGCCGGAGAATCACCCCCGTGCCGCAGGCCGGGCCGGACGGGCCCGCGTGAACCATGACGGAGATTCGACCACTCCTCCTGATTCTCCGTTGATTGTTTGTGTCAAAGTGGGTCAATGTGGACAGTCATGAATCGCTCGGACACCGGATCCGCTGGGCGCGGATGCGGAAGGGCCTTTCCCAGGCGCAGCTGGCTCTTCCCGAGCTGTCCGACAGCTACGTCTCCTTGATCGAGAGTGGGAAGCGCACTCCCACCCCCGACGTCGTACGGCTTCTGGCCCGCAAGCTCGGGTGCTCGGCCTCCTACCTTTCCAGCGGCATCGACGAGGCCACGCAGGACCGGCTCCAGACGACGCTCGACCACGCGGAGACGGCACTACGGGGTGGCAGGGCGACCGAGGCGCGCGACCGGTTCGCGGAGCTGCTCGCCGACCCGGCACTGACGGCCCTGCCCGAGCAGGCGCGCCGTGCCCGGTGGGGACACGCCCTCGCCCTGGAGGCGGCCGGCGCCATGGAGGAGGCCCTGCGCGAGTTCGCCGCCCTCGGGTCGGCCCTGTCGCCGGAGTACGACACCGACGAGTGGATCCGGGTCAATATGGCCGCCGCCCGTTGCCATCGGGACCACGGCGATCTGGGGGAGAGCGCGGCCGTGGCCGAGCGCGCGTTCGCGCGGGTCACCGCGAAGGAGGGGCCGTGGAGTGACGAGGCCGTCAAGCTCGGCGCCACCCTCGTCGGCGTGTACCTCGAGCGTGGTGACCTGGTCAGCGCACACCAGCTGACCGACCGGCTCGTCGAGCGCGCGGAGGCGACCGGCAGTCCGATCGCCCGGATGGCCGCCTATTGGGAGGCCGCCCTGGTCGCCGTGCACCAGGCGGACTTCGACACGGCGGCGACGTACGGGGAGCGGGCGCTGGCCCTCCTGGGTGAGGTCGCCGACCTCCGTGACGTGAGCCGGCTGCGGGGAGAGTACGCCACCCTCATGCTGCTGGCCCGGCCGCAGGAGGCGGGACGGGCGCGGGACGAACTCGAACGAGCCCTCCACGAGCGCACCGCTACCGGGGCGGCCGACGACGACATCGCCTGGTGCATGACCGAACTGGCCCGCGCGGAGCTGGCGATGGGCGAGCCGGGACGCGCCGCCGACCGGGCCGGCGAAGCGCTGAGGCTCCTCGGCGACGAGCCCCGGCCGGCCACCGCGGGCGCCCTGATCGCGCTCGCCGAGGCGACCCTGCGGCTCGACCGGTCAGAGGAGGCGACGGCGACACTGGACCGTGCCGTGGCCTGTCTCGGCCAGATAGGCCCCTCACGCGAGGCGGCGCAGGGCTGGTTCCGCCTGGCCGAGCTGCTGTCGGACGCAGGCTCCCCGCAGCAGCAGGCCGACGCGTACCGGCAGGCCCTGGCCTGCGCGGGCCTGTGACGGCGCGTGGGCGGTCTCTCCTCGGGCTCCGATCCGGGCGACCCGTATCCACGGGACCCCGGACGGTGAATAAGCTGGGGAGGTCCGGGGAGCGATCCTGACGGCGGGCGGCCGAGCGAGCGAGAGGCCCGACCCGCCCGAGCGGTGAGCGCCCCGGGACCCCTGCCGACCGGAGAGATCGCCTCCTCGCCATGATGAATATTCCGCCGCCCGCGCGCCGCGCCGGTGCGCTCAGCAACGCCGTCGTCCTCCGGCATCCGGTCTCCCATGCGTAGCCACCGGCCGTACGTCGCGGCGACGCTCGTCGGGCTCACGAGCCTCGCCGCCCTCCTGATCGCGCTGGTCGCCGGCGGAGCCGTCCGGGAGAAGGTCATCAGCGGGCTGGCCGACGCCGGCGCGCTCACCCGGTGGGGCCTGCCGGTCGCCCGGCTGGCCATGGATCTCGGCGGCGCGCTCACCGTCGGCGCCCTGCTCTGCGCCGTCATCCTGCTGCCGTCGGTCAAGGGGGTGCTGGACCCCCAGGCCGTGCGGTATGTGCGGGCCACCTCCTGGATCGCCGCCGCGTGGGCGGCCGGTGCCGCCGCCACCCTGATCTTCACCATCTCCGACATCCTGGGCGAGCCGGTCGGCACCGTCGCCGGCGGCAATGAGCTCTCCAGCTACGTCGGTCAGCTGCCGCAGGGCACGGCGCTGATGATCGTCGTCCTGCTGGCCGCGATGATCGCCCTGCTGACCCGGACCGTGGCCACGCCCGGCAGTGTGGCGGGCCTGCTCGTCGTCGCCCTCATCGCGCTGCTGCCGCCGCCGCTGACCGGCCACTCGGCGACCTCGCCCAACCACGAGCTGGCGATCAGCGGGCTGGCGATGCACGTCGTCGCGCTCGCGCCCTGGGTCGGCGGGCTGCTGCTCCTCGGCTGGCACGCCGCCCACGACGGCGACCATCTCGGCGTGGCCGCCCACCGGTTCAGCCGGATGGCGCTGTGGTGCTTCGTCGCCGTCGGCATCAGTGGGGTCGCGAACGCCGTCTCGCGGCTGCCCGCTCCCGCCCAGCTGTTCAGCACCGACTACGGCCGGCTGGTCCTCGTCAAGGTGGTGCTGTTCCTCGTCCTCGGGCTCGCCGGATGGCTGCACCGCGAACGCACGCTGCCCGCCGTCTTGGCGCACAACCCGAAGGGGTACGCGCGGCGGCCGGTCGGCCGCGCGCCGTGGCCCTTGGTGCGGCTGATCGCGGTCGAGGCGTTCGTCATGGCCGCCACGATGGGCGTCGCGGTAGCGCTCGCCCGCACCGCCCCGCCGGCGCCCACCGCCGGCGAGTCCCCGGTGCGCAGCCTGCTCGGCTTCGACATGCCGCCACCGGTGAGCATCGGCCGACTGGCGACGATGTGGCGACCGGACCTGTTCTTCGCCGTCCTCGTCGTCGTGATGGGAGGCCTGTACGTCGCCGGCGTCGCGCGGCTGCGCCGTCGCGGTGACCGGTGGCCCGTGTCCCGGACCGTCTCCTGGTTCGTCGGCCTGCTCACGGTCGTCGCGGTCACGATGACCGGTGTCGCGACCTACGCGCCCGTGCTGTTCAGCGTGCACATGATCCAGCACATGACGCTGTCCATGCTGACCCCGATCTTCCTCGTGCTGGGCGCCCCGCTCACCCTCGCGCTGCGCGCGCTGAAGCCGGCCGCCGTCCGCGGCGACCGCGGCCCGCGTGAGTGGCTGACGGCGATCCTGAACAGCCGCGGGGCGAAGGTCATCGGGCATCCGGCCTTCGCCACGATCTTCTTCATGGGCAGCACGTACGCGCTGTACTTCACGCCGCTGTTCGGCTACCTGATGCGCGCCCACGTCGGCCACCTGGCGATGCTGGTGCACTTCATGATCGCCGGCACCCTGTTCTTCTGGGTGCTCATCGGGGTCGACCCGACACCGCGCCGGCTGCCGCACATCGCCAAGGTGATCCTGCTGTTCGTCACCATGCCGTTCCACGCCTTTTTCGGCATCGCGCTGATGGAGCTCGGGCAGCCGATCGCCACGGCGTGGTACAACTCGCTGCACCGGCCGTGGGGGTCGTCGATCCTCGTCGACCAGCGGACCGGCGGCGGGATCGCGTGGGCGTTCGGGGAGATCCCGACGTTCATCGTGCTGATCGCCATCGTGTTCCAGTGGTTCCTCCACGACCAGCGTCAGGCACGCCGCGAGGAGCGCCGCGCAGACCGGGCGGCGGCGCGCAAGGAGGACGACGAGCTGGCCGACTACAACGCCTACCTCGCGTCGCTGGACAAGCGGGCGCGCAGCCAGGACTGACGGTTTCGCCCAGCGCGGAGACGCCGGCGGCCCGAGGGATGCGGCTTCACCTACTACACCGTGCACGGGCCGTTCATGGAGGACTTCGCCCCCGTCATCGAGCGCGTACGGGCGGCCGTCGGCTGACGGCGGCCTGGCGCGTGCTCGCGGGAAGTGAGGACGGTTAGCCGCTCGACCGAGGGGAAGGTCCGTCCCTGTGCCCCGCACGATGATCACTGGTTTGCTGCTGGCGGCGGTGGTCGCCGCCGGCTGCGCCGAGACCCGTCTCCGGCCGACCGGCGCGAGCTTCGGGACACCCACCGCGTCGGCGCGGACGTCGCCGGTGACGGCGGTGCCCACCCCGCTGGGAGGTCCCACCCCGGGGCAGACGGCCGGGAGCTTCTCGCTCCCGATGCGGGTGGTCCGCACCGGCGACGGCACCCTGGTCTTCGTTCCCGTGCGGGTCAACGACCAGGGCCCGTACGAGTTCGTGCTGGACACCGGATCGTCGAACTCCTCGGTGGACCGTAGTCTCGTCCGGCGGCTCGGGCTGCCGCGTACGGGGCAGGAGCACCGCGTTCAGGGGGTCACCGGCAGCGGGGTCGTCCCGATCGTGAAGGTGCGGCGCTGGACGCTCGGCGGGATTCCCCTCCAGGGGACCTCGCTGGCGGTCGTCGACCTCGGGATGGGCGTGTCCGGCCTGCTGGGTTCGGACGAACTCCGCCACTTCAGCAGCGTCACCCTCGACTTCCAGCACGACCGCATCAACTTCCGCCGGTAGGGGTGGTCATCGGCGCGAGGCCACCGGCCGGGCGCTGGGCGCGTACCGGCTAACCGGGCAACTCGCCGAGCGTGATCTTGACGGTGCTCCTGCTGCCGTCCGGGTGCTGGACGACCACCGGGACGGTCTCCCCGGGCTTCAGCCCGGCGATGACGTCGGTCACGTCCGAGGTGTTCGGTGTCTTGGTGCCGCCGACCGACACGATGATGTCGTTGGGGCGGATGCCCGCCCTCTCGGCGGGGCCGTCCTTGGTCACGGTCACCACCCCGACGCCGACGACATTGCCCGACAGGTCGGCGACGTCCCGGACCGTGACGCCGAGCGCGGCCCGACCGGAGTTCGTCACCCGACCGGACTTGATTAGCTGATCGACGATCAGCTTGACCGTGTTGCTCGGGATCGCGAACCCGATGCCCGCGGCCGCGCCGCCGATCTGCGGGTCGGAGGCGGCCAACGCCGGGATGCCGATCACTTCGTTCTCCAGCGTCACGAGCGCGCCGCCGCTGTTGCCCGGGTTGATCGGCGCGCTCGTCTGCACCGCGCCCGCGATCGTCGCACCGGGGAAGGCGCCTTCACGCGCGGAGGAGACCGTGCGGCCCAGCGCGGAGACGATGCCGCTCGTCACGCTTCCCGACAGGCCGAGCGGGTTGCCCATCGCCAGCACGATCTTGCCCACCGTCAGGCGGCTGGAGTCGCCGAACCTGGCGGGCCTCAGCGAAGCGCCGTTCACCCGCACGACGGCCAGGTCGTCCGGGGCGTACTCGCCGACGAGCGTCGCGGGAATGGCCTTCTTCCCGGTCGCGGTGGTCACCGTCAGTCGGTTGGCCCCCGCGACGACGTGGGAGTTGGTGACGATGTCGCCCCGGTTGTCGTACACGACCCCGGACCCGAGCCCGGCGTCGGTGTCGATCTGGACGACGGACGGAAGCACCGCCTTGACGACGCGCTCGTAGTCCTGCTCGAGCCGCGGGCCGACGTCCTGGGCCCGCGGTGCCCCGGGCGGCGAGGTCGCGGCCGTGTTGGTCTTGTCGGCGCCGCCGCCGCACCCGGTGACTAGGGCGAGTGCGGTGATCAGGGTGGCGCCCCGTCGTGTGATGGGTCCCACATCACTGCTCTTCCCCAGCAGGCCGGCGGGTAAAGCGGCGCGGCGCGTCCGGCGCCGGTGAACCCTCCGCTCCGCCGAGGGGATCAGCCGCCGTGGTACTCGAGCCAGTGCGCGGCGAAGGACCCGGCCGACGAGCGGACGCCGAGGATGACGATGCCGAGCGTGAGCAGTGGCGTGACCACCCACTTCTCCACCGCGCCGTCGGTGTGCCCCACCAGCGGGATGGCGAGACGCCAGGGGGCGGGCCAGAGGACCGGGCAGCCCTGCGGGGTGATGCTGTCGGTGATGACATGAACGAGGCAGCCAAGGCCCACCGCGAACCCCGCCCATCCCAGCGTGTACCCGTGCGTGCCGAGGCCGGGCCCGGCGAAGTGCATGCCGGCCATCAGGAAGGTCAGGCCGCCGGCGATGGCGGCGTTGAGCAGTGCGTCGAAGTGCTCGCGCTCGGGGACGCGGAGCCCGATCCCGCGCAACCCCAGGCCGATGAGCAGGAAGAGCATCACCCACCACGCCTGGACGACGTGCTCCGACAGCCAGTCGGCGCCGAGCGCCATGCCGACGCTGAACAACACCGAGTGCGTCGCGTGCCGGTGTCCGCCGGTCACCGCCGAGATGCCCCGGCACAGGACGCGCGTGACCGGGCCGAACGTGTTGGCGATCGTGCCGTCATGATGGTCGAGGTCGGGCAGCAGCCCCGCCCCGGCGCAGACGACGGCCCCGGCCGCGATCTGGCCGGGGGTCATCCGCATTCCGTAGTCGGCCAGGAAGGGAACGGTACCGAGCCAGGCCGCGGCCCCCGCCAGCGCATGCGTATGGCCCATCATGTGAAGATCACCCGCTTTGTTGACACGCGCGGACTGTAGCCCGCTTCGGGAAATACGGACGCGCGACGCGCCGGAGCGGTTCCCAAGATCGACCTGAACGGACCCCACGCGCGGACCGGCCATGACCCGGACCCACCGGGTAAGGCCGCGGCGGGCGGGTCCGGGCAGGCGGCTTACGGGCGGGCGACCGGGATGCGTCAGGCGGGTTCGGGCAGGTGAATGCGGTCAGGCCGCGCCTCTCTGTGGAGGAGAGATGACGGATCGGCCGTCATCAATCCCTGACCGGGATGAGACGCCAGTCGGCCTTTCCGGGGCGGTACGGGCCGTCGAGGCGCTTGGCGACGACGCCCGGCAGGCCCTGGTCCCGAGCCGCCGCCAGCACCGCCTCCCCGTCGTCGAAGCAGGGCGCGGTCTGCCACCGAGGCCCGGCGAGACGCAGCCCTTCGAGCAGCTCCCGCCGTCGCCGGTAGGCGTCGTCGAGGAGCGAGCGACCGTCCAGGTACAGCAGGTCGAAGACCATGTAGGTCTCGCGACCCTCGATGGTCGCGACCTCGCCGTCCAGGACGACCCGACACGCGGCGAGGGCCTCGCCCAGGCCGGACGGGGCCTTGGCGGCCTTGCCGTCGCCGTCCTGGGCGCGCGGCGTACCGCGGTCGGAGAAGACGATCAGCCGGCGCCCGCCCCAGGCGAACTCGAAGCCGTACGCGTCCGCGCGGCGCGGGAGGGTCTTCCGGGGCTCAGGCCGGACGGGGTCGATCCGCTCAGGCATCGGCGCGGCGTCCGGATCGGCCGGTGGATCCATCCGGTGGATCATCCAGTTCTTGCCGTCGGTCGGAAACAGAACGTACCGGCCGGAGACGCGATTTCCGTGCAACACGACCTTGACCTCGCGGCCGGTCCATTTCTCGGTCTCGTACGTTCCGCGGTCCCAGATGGTGACCTGGCCGCCGCCGTACTCGCCTTTCGGAATCTCGCCGGCGAAGGAGGCGTACTCGAGCGGATGGTCCTCGGTGTGCACGGCGAGGTGATTGGTCCGCGGATCGTCCGGTATGCCTTTCGGCAGCGCCCAGGAGACGAGAACGCCGTCGTGCTCCAGCCGGAAGTCCCAGTGCAGCCGCCGCGCGTGGTGCTCCTGGATGACGAACGTGTCGTCGTTCCCGCGGGGGAGCGGCCCCTCAGCCGGAACCGGCTCCGGCGTACGGGTCGCGTCGCGTTTCTGGCGGTAAGTTCCGAGTTTGTCGGCCACGGCGCCGTACGTACCCGCGACCGTCCGGGCTATCTCACGGCAGCGTGAGGATCTCGGTACCGCTGTCGGTGACGAGGATGGTGTGCTCGAACTGCGCGGTGCGCCTGCGGTCCTTGGTCACGACCGTCCAGCGGTCCGGCCAGATCTCATAGTCGATGGTGCCGAGCGTGAGCATCGGCTCGATCGTGAAGGTCATGCCCGGCTCGATCACCGTCGTCGCGTGCGGGTCGTCGTAGTGCGGCACGATCAGCCCGGAGTGGAAGGTCGTGCCGATGCCGTGCCCGGTGAAGTCGCGCACGACGCCGTAGCCGAACCTCTTGGCGTAGGACTCGATGACCCTGCCGATGACGCTGAGCTGCCGGCCCGGGCGGACCGCCTTGATGCCGCGCATCATGGCCTCGCGCGTGCGCTCGACGAGCAGGCGTGACTCCTCGTCCACCTCGCCGACCAGGAAGGTCGCGTCGGTGTCGCCGTGCACGCCGTCCTTGAACGCCGTGATGTCGATGTTGATGATGTCGCCCTCGCGGACCACCGTGTCGTCGGGGATGCCGTGGCAGATCACCTCGTTCAGCGAGGTGCACAGCGACTTGGGGAAGCCCCGGTAGCCCAGTGTCGAGGGGTACGCGCCGTGGTCGAGCATGAACTCGTGCCCGACCCGGTCGAGTTCGTCGGTCGTGACACCCGGCCGGATCTGCTTGCCGACCTCCTCGAGCGCCTGCGCGGCGATCCGCCCGGCCACCCGCATCTTCTCGATGATCTCGGGCGTCTTGACGTCAGGCTCTCCGGTCCGGGGCGCCTTCTTGCCGACGTACTCCGGCCGGGGGATGTCCGCCGGTATCTTACGGATCGGGGAGACGTGACCGGGGTGGAGTTGCGTCGTCATGCTGTTGGAGTGTAGTCAGCTCGCCGGGGCACGATGACACCATGATCGGAGGGCACGATGAGTGACGAGGGAAAGTGGTTCTTCTGCCTCACGCACCGGAAGGTCGAGCACGGGCCCGGCTGCCCGGACCGGAACCGGATGGGGCCTTACGCCAGCGAGGACGAGGCTGCCCACGCGTTGGAACGGGCCGCTCAGCGCAACGAGGAGTGGCGGCGCCGGGACGACTTCTAGGAGATGTCGGTCGCGGGGCCGCTGATCGTCTCCAGGAGGTGTGCCAGGCGGTCCCGCAGGCCACGCCGGGGCAGCCGCTCCCCGGCGGCCGCGCTGACGAGGTGCTGGGCGGCGTCGAACGACAGGAGCCGGTCGTCGGCCGGCACGGTCAGCGCCTCGTGGGCGAGGTCCTGTAGCTCACGGTCGCCGGCGTCGAGCGCGAAGATCGTCGCGCCGACGCGCCGCGCGTCGTCCACCCGCTCCAGCAACGGCGCGGGCGACTCGTCCTCGGACACGACGATCAGCGTCTCCCCGCGCCGGGCCGCCTCCAGGCGATCGAGTCCCACCCGCAGGTGCGGCGGGGCGGCCGGCGGCGGCTCCCAGCGTACGAGTGTGGGCGCCAGCTCGGGGATGCCGCTGAGCCGGCTCTCGTCGTCCAGGTGCGCGGCGAGGTGCCACGGCTCCTCGTCGGGCGGCCCGAAGACGAGCAGGCCGCCCGGCGTCCGGGCGGACGAACGCAGCGCCCAGGCGAACTCCCGGGTGCGCTCCGGCCAGCCGGTCGTCGCGAGCAGCTCCCGCAGAGCCGCCACCTGACTCGCGTCCATGGCCCCCATCGTGCCGTACGGACCGTGAGATCACCTGCGCTTTGCTAGTGCGCGCGGATGTCAGGTACGTATGGCGCATGGAGATACTCGGGATCGACATCGGCGGGTCCGGCATCAAGAGCGCACCGGTCGACGTGGAAAAGGGCGACCTCACCCAGGACCGGCTGCGCCTCCCCACCCCGGAGGGGGCACCGCCGCGCGAGGTGGCAGGGGCCGTCGCCGAGATCGTCGCGCACTTCGGATGGACGGGTCCCGTCGGCGTCACCTTCCCGGGTGTCGTCACCGACGGCGTCGTCCGTACGGCGGCCAACCTCGGCGACGCGTGGATCGACCTGGCCGCGCGTGAACTGTTCGCGGAGGCGAGCGGGGCGCCGGTGACGCTGCTCAACGACGCCGACGCCGCCGGAGTGGCGGAGATGACCTTCGGCGCCGGACGCGACCGGCCGGGCACGGTGCTCATGCTCACGCTGGGCACCGGCGTCGGCACGGCGCTGTTCCTGGACGGGCGGCTGGTGCCGAACACCGAGCTCGGCCACATCGAGATCCGCGGCAAGGACGCCGAACGGCGGGCCTCCGCGCACGCCCGGGATGTCCACGACTGGAGCTGGGACGACTGGGCCGAGCGGCTAGGGGAGTACCTGGGGCGGATCGAGGACCTGCTGTGGCCGTCGCTGATCATCCTGGGCGGCGGCGTCAGCAAGAAGGCCGACCACTTCCTGCCCCTGCTGGAAGGGGTACGGACCCCGGTCGTCCCCGCCGAGCTGCACAATGACGCGGGCATCATCGGGGCGGCCATGGCCGCGGTACCCGGCGGGGAAAGGGCCTGAGCCGTCCTGGCAGGATCGTGACCATGAGCACTCAGCACGTAGATCTGCCGGACGTCAGCGGCCTGTCCATCGGCATCCTGGGCGGCACCGGTGACCAGGGCAAGGGGCTGGCGCGCCGGTTCGCCCTCGCCGGCCACGAGGTGATCATCGGGTCGCGCAAGGCCGAACGCGCTCAGCAGGCCGCCGAGAGCCTCGGGGAGGGCCTGACCGCCCGCGGCGAGGAGAACCACGTCGCCGCCCGCGAGGCCGACATCGTGATCGTGGCCGTGCCGTACGACGGCCACAAGTCGCTCCTGGAGTCGCTCCGTGAGGAACTGGCCGGGAAGATCGTGATCGACTGCGTCAACCCGCTCGGCTTCGACAAGCAGGGCGCGTACGCGCTGCCCGTCGAGGAGGGCAGTGCCGCCCGGCAGGCCGCGGCCGTCCTGCCCGACAGCACCGTCGTGGCGGCCTTCCACCACGTCTCGGCCGTGATACTCATGGACCCGGCGATCGACGAGGTGGACCTGGACGTGCTGGTCCTGGGCGACGACCGGGAGGCCACGAACACGGTGCAGGCCCTGGCCGGCCGGATCGGCGGCGTGCGCGGCATCTACGGCGGGCGGCTCCGCAACGCCCACCAGATCGAGGCCTTCACCGCCAACCTGATCTCCATCAACCGGCGCTACAAGGCGCACGCGGGCCTGCGGATAACCGACGTCTGAAGTCCGTCGATGGTCGATGACCTCGGAGCCCCGTTCGCGTCTCCTCGTGGCGTCCGCCGCGTCGTGTCGCTCGTGCCGTCCCTCACCGAGGCGATCGCGCGTACGGCCCCGGGCCTGCTGGTGGGCGCCACCGACTGGTGCGTCGAGCCGCCGGACCTCGAGGTGGTACGCGTCCGCGGCACCAAGAACCCCGACGTGCGCACGGTCGTCGAACTGGCGCCGGACCTGGTCGTCGCCAACTTCGAGGAGAACCGCGAGGCCGACCTCGACACCCTGCGCGCGGCGGGGGTCCCCGTCTGGGTGACCGTCATCCGTACGCTCCCGGAGGCGCTGGCAAGCCTCGAACGGATGCTCGCCGCGTGCGGGCAGGACACGCCCACGTGGCTGACCGACGCCCGTACGGCCTGGGCCGACGTCCTCCGGGAACCCCCGCCGCCCGTGCTGACGGCGGTCGTTCCCGTCTGGCGACGCCCCTGGATGGTGCTCGGCCGGGACACCTTCGCCGGGGACCTCTTGGCGCGGCTCGGCGTCGCCAACGTGTACGCGCGCGCCGACGAGCGGTACCCGAAGGTCTCCATCGAGGAGATGCTGCGCCGGCGGCCGGGGCTGGTCGTCCTGCCGGACGAGCCGTACGCCTTCTCCGCCACGGACGGGCCGGAGATGTTCCCGGACCTGCCGGTGGCCCTGATGAGCGGCCGGCACCTGGAGTGGTACGGGCCCTCGCTGACGGAAGCGCGGCAGGTCCTCAGCGCGTCGCTGCCGCGCTCCGGCCCCGCCTCCAGTCCTCGGCCATGATCGTACGGGCGGCGGCGAGCGTCATCAGGTCGGCGCACACCTTCTTCCGCAGCGCGTTCTCGACCTCGTCCTTGTCCGCCGCGGTGGCCCCGCCGGCGGGGTAGCGGGGCTCCGGCCACAGGTTCCGCGGATCACGCGGCGCCCCGCCGAGTTCGAGGGGGATGAGGTGGTCCTCCTCATAGTGCGCGGGGATCGTGTCCAGGTAGCCGTAGTCGGCGATCTGCCGCACCTTGAGCGCGCTCGTGTACGACACCGGCGGCCGTACGGTCCTGGTCCAGCCGGCCACGCAGATCGTCGAGCCGATGGTGTCCTGCGTGACGTCGGGGTTGGTCGCGCCGGGCTGGCAGGACGGATCGGGCAGCGGGAGATATGCCTGGGAGCAGGTCGCGGGGTACTTCGGCGTCCCGGCGGCCGGGACGCCCGGCGCCGCCGGCGGCGTGGCGGTGGCCGGGAGATCCGGGATGGCAGGGGACACGGTGGTGGCGGTGGCCCGGACCACGGCGGTGGACAAGACGGTGCTCAGGGCCGTGGCCGTGGAAATCGCTGCGGCCGTGGACAGGACGGTGGCGAGGACGCGCGGCATGGAGTGCCCTTCGGATGGCGGGGGTCAGCCCGCCATCCGGGTGCTCGTCCCTGACGGCTCGGACCGGTCGTCGGATATGGCGTTTCGCGGGAGCGAAGATCATCTACCCGCGCCGGAAGATCACCCAAACGCCGCCGCGGTCGGCGAGGGCACGGTCGTGTTCCCCTCGAGGGCGGTGAAGGCGTTGAGCACCGCCGTGCGGTCGTGGCCGGCGTTCAGCAGCAGGTGCATGAGGACGCGCGCCTTGAGCGGGTCGAGGCGGGTGGCCGCCATCCCGCCCCCGGGCGGCACGGTGGGGGAGGCCAGGACGACCGGGATCCGGGCCGCCGGTTCGGCGAGGACCGGGGCCAGCGCGGCCATGGCGGACTGCCCGGCGCGGGCGGCCACGATCAGGCCGTCGCAGTGGCCGGCGAGGGTCCGCAGCAGTTCGCCGTCGTCGCCCAGCGCCAGGACGTGCAGCCCGACGCGCGGCGGGCGCCCGGCGAAGGGGCCGCGCACCGTGAACCGCTCCGGCGGGCGCCACAGCAGGCGCGGCATGCCGCCGATGACCTGACCCAGGGGCCCCGCCGCCGGAGAGGCGAACGCGGGCGCGGCCAGGCCGGTCGCCGTAACGTGCCGGGCCGCGTGAATCTCCCCGTGCGCGACCACCACACAGCCGAGCCCCTCGGGGCCCGCGGCCGCGACGGCGACGGCGTCCGCCAGGTCCGCCGGGGCGCCGGACGCGGCGGTGAGGACGATCGGCGCGGTCCCCTCCTGAACGAGCTCGAGGGCCCAGGCCGTCTCGGCGAGGGTCTCGGCCGGGTGGACGACCACCACGCCGTGCGCGCCACCGGCCACCGCGTGGCCGACCGTGCGGGTTAGTTCGCCGACCCCGGCGAAGGTGGAGACGGGACCGGCGGCCGGGCGGCGTTCCACCGTCACGCCGGGCGGCGGAGCGTCGACCATCGGCGAGGACCCGTCGGGCGCGAACACGATGACGAGCCGAGACGACGTCTCCGGGCTGGCCGATCCGGTGCCGGTCTCCCCGCCGGCCGGGGGAGCCGCGGCGTCAGGGGCGTCCGCCGATGGGGCCGCGTGGGCGGCGACGTGGGTCGGCGGTGCGCCGTCGGAGGCGCGGTCGGCCGGCGGCGCGACCTCAGCGGAGCCGTCGGCGGGTGGGGCCACGTCGCCGGACGGCACGACGCCCGCCGGGGGCTGGGGTGACGGCTCGGCGGCCGGTTCGCGGGACGGGAGCGTGACCTGCCAC
>JBJMIW010000166.1:0-12896 GCA_045806665.1 Actinoallomurus sp. | reverse complement strand
CAAGCCGTTGCAGAAGCAGGACTTCGCCGAGATCTTCGAGGCCATGGACGGGCAGCCGGTCACGATCCGGCTGATCGACCCGCCGCTGCACGAGTTCCTGCCCGACCTGACCGAGCTGTCGGTCAAGGTGGCCACCGGCGACGCCTCCGACGACGAGCGCCGGCTCCTCGACGCCGTACGCCGGCTCCACGAGGAGAACCCGATGCTGGGCCTGCGAGGCGTACGGCTCGGCGTCGTCATCCCCGGCCTGTTCGCCATGCAGGTCAGCGCGATCGCCGAGGCGGCCGCGGAGCAGAAGGCCGCCGGCCACGACCCGCGTCCGGAGATCATGATTCCGCTGGTCGTCGCCGTCCAGGAGCTCGAACTCATCCGCGACGAGGCCGAGAAGGTGCTGCGCGAGGTCGGCGTGGACGCGCTGATCGGCACCATGATCGAGCTGCCGCGCGCCGCGCTCACGGCCGGGCAGATCGCCGAGGCGGCGGACTTCTTCTCCTTCGGCACCAACGACCTGACCCAGACGACGTGGGGGTTCTCCCGCGACGACGTCGAGGCGGCCTTCTTCAGCCGCTACCTGGAGCTGGGCATCTTCGGCGTCTCCCCGTTCGAGACCCTCGACGTGGAGGGTGTGGGACGGCTCGTCCGCGTGGCCGCCGAGCAGGGGCGCAAGACCCGCCCGGACCTCAAGCTCGGCATCTGCGGCGAGCACGGCGGCGACCCGGACTCGGTCCACTTCTTCCACGAGGTCGGCCTGGACTACGTGTCCTGCTCGCCCTTCCGGGTCCCGGTGGCACGGCTGGAGTCCGGCCGGGCGGCTATAGAGTCGGCGGGGAGTGACAGCCGCTGAACCACCGACCCCGCCGAGTCGTCTAACGGGTCGTGCGAGACGGAGGAGCGATCACGGAGCGGTCTGACGGCGTCGAGCCCACGGTCGAGTTCGGCCGGGACGCCTCGGGTGGGCCGGTCGAGCAGGCCCGCACCCGAGGCGACCTGCCGCAATGGCGGCCGGACCCCACCCGGGAGGATCTGCCCGGCCGCCGGCGCGACGGCGAGGATTCCCGTGACGACGAGACGAGCGTCCTCGAACGCCCACGGGACTTCGCCGACCGCCGTACGGGCGACGACGATTCGTACGGCGGCGACCCCAGCGCGGACGAGGACGGTCCGGCCGCGCCGCCGCGCCGCCGTTCCGGTCGGCGGTGGGTACGGCGGGTCGTCCTCCTACTGCTCGTCCTGGCCATCGGGACGCCGCTGTTCGCCGGGTTCCGTGTCTGGTACGTCGCGCGGCAGGACGACCACCGGCACTCCGACGCGATCATCGTGCTCGGAGCGGCGCAGTACAACGGCAAGCCCTCGGCCGTCCTCGAGTGGCGGCTGCTCCACGCCCTGAAGCTCTACCGCGAGGGCGTCGCCCCCCGGATCGTGACCGTCGGCGGCAACCGGCCCGGGGACAACTACACCGAGGCGGGCACTGGCAAGAAGTGGCTCAACGAGCATGGCGTGCCGAACAACCGGATCGTCGCCGTCCGCAGCGGCAGTGACACGCTGCAGAGCATGATCGACGTGGGTAGGGAGTACAAGCGGAAGAGCTGGCACACCGCCGTCATCGTGACCGATCCCTGGCACGCGCTCCGTTCCCGGACGATGGCCGACGACAACGGGATCAAGGCGGTCACCTCCCCGACCCGCAGCGGACCCACCGTCGGCAGCCGGGACACCCAGCTCAACTACATCGTCCGGGAGACGGGCGGCTACCTCTACTACGAGTTCATCGGCCGCTGGCGCGGCGACTCCTGATTGACCTGAAGCGTGGTTGAGGTCCTAGCGTCTCTGATCAGCTTAGGGATCCGTGGTCACATTGGGTGTTGTGACTGGGGGATCTGCCCATCGTGGTGGGGTGGCGTGGGCGTGCAGGTGGAAGCCTGCGCCCAGCGCCGCTCCTTTGGGCCGGTGCCGTGGTCGGTTCCGGCGGGTGGTGGGGGTGGTTGAGCTGATCGTGTGCACGGGTGTGCGCACGCCCTGGTACCGGCAGGCCGCGCGGGGTGGTCTGGGGTCCGTGTGAGCGTGTCCCTCCGGACGCTGACCTGCCGGCCGGTGGGGGCCGGGGGTGGAGGGTGCCTCGCGTCGCCTGGGCGCGGGGCGTGGGGTTCGGCGGGGGGTGGGGCCGGTCTTGGACCGGTCACCCCCGCTGGCCTGATGTTGCTGGGATGTGGTCGGGGTGAGGACCGCACTGGCTTCGAGTGTGTCGATGACGCCGGGGATGGTCATGTGGCCGGTGGCGCGGTCGATGGTGGTCTTGTGCTGGTGGGTGAGGCCGCGGGCGGCGATGCGCCGCCATGCGCCGTGGTCGCGGTCGCCTTGCCAGCCACACCGCGGGTTGGGGCAGATCGCCCATTTCCACCCGGGTTCGCCGGGGCGGTCGGGGGCCTTGCAGTGCCGCAAAGGGACCAGGCACTGCGGGCAGTGCTTGGAGGTGTTGCGGGCCGGGACGGTGACCACGGCGATACCGGTCTCGGCGGCCAGGTGCCGCATCCGGTCGGTGATCTGCCCGCGCACCGCTTGGGACAGACGAGTGCCCAGGGTGCGGCCCATGCCGCCTGCTTCCATGGATCGCAGATCCTCGATATAGATCACGCTCGCGCCGGCGGCACTGGCCTGGTCCACCGCCCACCGGGCGGCCGCCCAGGCCAGTGCGTCGTTCAGGCCCGACCGGCGATCGGCCACGTGGCGGCGTTCGGCCCTCAGCACGGTGTGCTTGGCGGCCAGGGGGTGATCGGGGTCGCCGCCGATCAGTTGTTCGTAGGTTCCGGTTTTGGCGTTCAGGTGTTCGCCGTGGCGGCGTAGCCGGTGCTGGCGGGCCATCACCCCGGCGGCCCGGAACATCGCCCCGGCTCCCAGTGCGGTGATGGTGCCATCGGGATGCAAACGGCAGGTCCCGGCAGTGAGCAGGGTGTTCAGGCCCCAGTCGATGCCCAGCGCCGTCGTGTGGCCCTTGCGTTCGGTTTTGGGGACGGGGTGGGAGAACGCCAGATCCGCGTGTACCCCCCGCTCCTGGGGGCGCAGTGTGGGCAGGTGCAGCACCGCATCAGGCGGGACGGTGGGCGGCAGCCTGAGCGGGCAGGCCACCCAGGCCCAGTCGGCGTAGGAGCGCGGATCCGCCCGGGTGGGCAACTGCAGCCGCAGCAACACCCTGCCCGGGTCGTCTTCGGCGCGTTCCAGGGTGGCCTGCTGCCGATCGACCGCGGCCAGCACCAGCATCCGCGCCGCGCGCGGCGCGTCCTCCAGTTCGAACACACCGACCGGAAGCCGCCCATGCGCGGCGCAAAAGGCGGTGACCTGCCGGGTGCGTGCTTTGATCACACTGCCGGGCAGGGCCCGGCCCTCCGGGATCGCCTCACGGACGGCGTCCCATTCGGCCGGGATGCGCTTGGCCGGGTCGGCGGGCCAGGTTTTGAGGATGCCGCCGGTCAGTTCCGCCCGGTGCCGCGCCGACCGCAGGGCCCGTCCGGCTTGTTCTTGAGCCATCCGCACGATCCGGTCATTGACCCGCACCCCACCCGGGACCCTCACCGCCCAGCCCAAACGGCGCAACGCCATCCACGCGTTCGACGGCAACACGCGGCCCGCCTCATCAACCCCGGCGGCCAGCCTCGCCACGTCACCGGCATTCCAACGCTCCGCCAGCAGGCCGGTGGCCATCCCGGAGACCAGATCCGCGGCCCAGCCCACCCGCTCGGCCACCGTCCGGGCCGTCAGGGCCTCTCCGGTCTTCTCATCCACCCCACCGCGCAGCAGCACCCGGGCGGTCGCGGTCCGGGCCGCCTGACCGGCGGCCAGCCGAAGTTTCCGGTTCATGCGACACCACCGGACGACACGCAACCAAGCATGCACGCACAGTAGCGGCCCGTATTTGCGTTCCGCTCGATGATTCGAAAATCCAAGCGAGGCCCGCCCGCCAGGGCGTCGACCGACCACCGGCGAACCGCCACCGAGCACACCCCGCTTTCGCCACCGTGAGCAACCACAGCAACCCGACACCCTTCAGCGACCCGCTACGCAACCTCACGGATCCCTAAGGAAAACCGTGAACCTCGGCCCATGGTCTTCACTGACAGGGAACGCGCGTATCTGACCGGACAGAGCCTCGGCCGCCTGGCGACCGTCGCCCCCGACGGGACTCTCCAGGTACGGCCGGTCGGCTTCCGGCTCAACGACGACGACACGATCGACATCGGCGGCCCGAAGATGAGCGCTAGCCAGAAGTACCGGAACGTCGAGGCGAACCCGGTCGTCGCCTTCGTGGTCGACGACATGACGCCCGACGAGCCGGGCGCGGTCAAGCCGGGCTGGGCCGCGGCGTGGAGGTTCGGGGCCGCGGCGAGACGCTCACCGTCGAGGAGCCTCCGCTGGCGCCGGGCTTCTTCAGCAACGAGATCATCCGGATCCACCCGCGGCGCGTCAACAGCTGGCACATCGACCCGGACCGGCCGGCCCTGAACGCCCGGAACGTCGGCTGAGGGATTATTCCGGGCTGCTCTACCCGGTATTCCGGCTAAACCGGTAAGCGCCTGGTCTAGGCGCTGACGAGCAGCCCGCCACGGTCCTCCGTCCTTCTGATAAGAAACTTTATTAAGAATATTGACGGCTGCCGTTCATATCGGGTCCACTCAGACCTACTGCCGCTTCAGCACGGCGTAGGCGGAAGCCTCCGGGGGCTCGCCCGACGACAGCGACAGGGTTCCTACTGCCGGACGCGACCCCGCCCGCGCTGTGCGCGGGTGCCCGCAAGGAGGACCCGTGCGTGTTCGCCCGCGTGCCCTGACCATCCTCACCGCCTGCCTTCTCTCACTCGGCGTCCTGACGGGCAGGGCCGCCCATGCCGCCGGCCCGCTCACGGCCACCTTCGCCAAGACCTCGGACTGGGGGAGCGGCTATCAGGCGCAGTTCACGATCAGCAACGACGGCTCATCGGCGATCAATGGCTGGACGGTGGCGTTCGACCTGCCGTCGGGGTCGTCGGTCGGTACGTACTGGGACGCGTTGCTGACCCAGTCGGGGCCGCATTACTCGTTCAAGAACCGGGACTACAACGCGTCGGTTCCGGCGGGCGGGTCGGTGTCGTTCGGGTTCGTGGCGTCGGGCAGCGGCACGCCGACCGGCTGCACGCTGAACGGCGCGGCCTGTGACGGCGGGGGTGGCGGTGGTTCGGACACGCAGCCGCCGAGCACGCCGACCGGGCTGACCGTGACCGGCCACACGTCGTCGAGCGTGTCGTTGTCCTGGACGGCTTCGACGGACAACGTGGGCGTCACCGGCTATGAGGTGTACCAGGGCTCTTCGCTGGCCACCACAGTCTCGGGGACCAGTGCCACGGTGTCGGGTCTGGCGGCGTCGACGTCGTACTCGTTCAAGGTGCGGGCCAAGGACGCGGCCGGGAACCTGTCGGCCTTCAGCGCCTCGGTCAGTGCCACCACCGACGCCGGCAGCGGTGGGGGCGGTGGCGGGAGCGGCAGCGGCATGTTCTCGCCGTACATCGACATCACGATGGCCGGTCCGATGCTGAAGGACGTGGCGACGGCCACCGGGCAGAAGCACTTCACGCTCGCGTTCGCCCTCGCGGACAGCACCGGGTGTAACCCGTCCTGGGGCGGCACCATCCCGCTGAACGACTCCCGCATCATCGGGGAGGTCAACGACCTCAAGAGCGTCGGCGGTGACGTCACCGTGGCGACCGGCGGCGCGGCCGGGCCGTACCTGGAGAACACCTGCGGAAGCTCCTCCGCGCTGCTGGCCGCCTACAAGAAGGCACTCGACGCGGTCGGCAGCAACCGCCTCGACGTCGACGTCGAGGCGTCCATCCCGGTCGCGCAGGTCAACACCGCGCTCAAGCAGCTGCAGAGCGAACGCGGCACCGCCGTCACGTACACGCTGCGCGTCCAGGCGCAGGACTACGGCGTCGACCCGTTCTCGGTGCAGATCCTGCAGGACGCCGCCTCCCGCGGCCTGAACGTCACCGTCAACCCCATGCTGATGGACTTCGGCTACTCCGGCTCGTGGGGCGACGCCCTGATCTCGGCGGCCAACGCGACGCTGGGACAGATGAAGCAGATCTGGACCGGCAAGAGCGACGCCGACCTCAAGCGGATGCTCGGCCTGACCCCCATGATCGGCAAGAACGACACCGGACCGACCACCACCCAGGCCATCGCCCGCCAGGTGCTGAGCTACGCCCAGACGAACCACGTCGGCTACATCGGCTTCTGGTCGGTCGGCCGCGACAACGGCGGCTGCCCGAACGGCTCCGTCTCACCGACCTGCAGCGGCATCAGCCAGACCACATACGAGTTCACCAACATCTTCAAGGCCTTCACGGGCTGACACCGGAGCGTAGCCACCAGGAGGGAGAGCCCCAAGGCCGTTCCCGCCCCCGCCAGGGCGGGAACGGCCGTCGGGCGCCACCGCTCTAGGAGATGTCTCAAGGGGGTGGGCCGCGAGGGTCTGGACAGAAAGCTCGGTAAAGGCCGGGGCCGGGGTGGTTGTTCGTGGCCTATGTCCTGTTCTGTGCAGCCTTTGGTACGGCCCGGCCGGGGACGGACGGTCAGCCATGCGGGCCGGCGCTCGGCACGGGAGGGGGGACCCTGCCGCCCGCCGCCGGACCCTGGCCTGGGGCCATACCGCCTTGCCCCGGGACCATGCCGTGCGGGACCGAGGGTTGCCCCGGGATCGGGCCCTGCCCTGGAACCGCACCCGCCTGGCCCGGGACCGTGCCGTCTTGCCCCGGGATCGGGCCGGCCTGGCCAGGGATCATGCCACCCGGACCCTGGACCGGGACGGGAACCGCGCCACCCGGAGCCGGTGCGGGGGCGGTGGCCGGGGTGATGCCGAGTCGGAGGAGGCCCTCGTACAGGGTGTTCACCTGACCGGGGTCGTCCACCGCTCTCCGTACGAGGTCGGTGAGGTTCACTTCGGCGCCGTTGCCGTCGACCAGGCGGGCGACGTCGGACCAGGAGAAGGTGTAGCGGGCACGGCCCGCCTGGATGAGCAGCCCTTCGAAGGCTCGGGCGACGATGCGCGCGACCAGGGCGGGAGTGTCGTCGCCCTGCCAGCCGGCCATCCGCAGGCGGGTGCCGAGGTCGGGGGTGCCGCCCCCGGCGAGGACCCGCAGCACCGTGTCGACCGTCGGCTGCGGCGTGCCGGTCGTGTGGGCGACCGCGGCGAAGACGTCCTTCATCGCCTCGGCGTTGGCTCCGGCGTAGAGACCGCGCTCGACGATCTGCGGCCACTCCAGCAGGGGCAGGCGCATCGCCTCGTCGGTGAGCATGGACGCCTGTGTCGCGAGCGCGGCGCGCTGCGGGTCGGCGAGCAGGGCCAGCGCCGGTCGGGGGTCGGGACGCGCCGCCGGTTCCGGCAGGACCGCGATCACGGCGAGGCGCTCGGACAGGCTCGGGTGCGAGTCGTACGGCGAGCGCTCCTCGGGGGCGTTCACCACCTTGGCGAGCTCCTCCTGCCGGCTGGGCTCCCGCAGCAGCGTGTAGTACCCGGCGAACAGGTCCGCGGGACGGGCCTGGGCGGGCCCGATCAGCGAGCAGTAGGACGCGAGATAGAAGTCCCAGGCCGCCGCGCTCGCGCGTACCTTCCGGAGGGCCTCGCCCATCGGCCGTCGCCCGGCGATCGCGACGGCGGCGGCGTCGGCCTCCAGCTCCTGCCGCCGTGAGACCGCCTGCGACACCCGGAGGTAGAGCGTGGCGTAGAGCAGGAAGATCGTACGAATGATGGCGTGGTCCCGCAGGCGCTCGATGGTCCGGATCAGCGCGGCGCGACCCCGGTAGGTGATGCCGCCGAGTCGGGTGTGCGAGCCGCTGTAGTGCCCGAGTTCGTGGCAGAGCACCGCGCGCATCTCGTCGGCGGTGAGGCTGAGCAGCAGCGGGACGCCGATGTACATGGACCGGCGGCCCGGGATGAGGCCGAGGAGCCGGGTGTTCTCGCTGACGGCGGCGTTCACCTCGGGGACGAGGCTGATCTCGTCGGGCACCCGGGTCCTGACCCGGTGGGCGAGTTCAGCGACCGTGCGCCACAGCTCGGGCTCGTCGCGGGGCGTCACCGCGATGCCGGGCTCGTCCTCGGTCGTACGGCGGCCGACGACGAAGACGCCCCGCAGCATCGCCAGCACGCCGAACGTGGCGAGCGCCGCGACCTTGAAGCCTCCCGCGTGGCTGTACTTCACCGCGTAGAAGTCGAAGACGACCGTTCCCGCGGTGATGGCGGTGACGAGCACGTAGAAGCCGGCGAGCAGGACGACGGCGACCGCGGCGCGGAACGTGGTGAGCATCGGCTGGCCTCAGGACGGACGAACAGGGGTGAAGAGGACCCTAACCCACGGGGCCGCCGGGTGATCATCGGAAGATCGGGGTCAGTGATGCCAGGGGAGCAGGACGGGTTCGGCCGTCGCACGCCCGGCGACGAGGTCCCGCAGCAGAGGCACGAGGCCGAAGGGATAGACGACCTCCGTGGTCTCGGCCAGCTCGTCCACGGTCCACCACCGGTGCCCGGTGACCTGCTTCAGCTCGTACGGTTGGAGGCCGCTGGTGTCGACGTCGTGCGCGGTGACCCGGTGGAAGAAGAAGTCGTCGCGGAACGTGCCCTTCGCCCAGCTGAACTCCGCGTACCCGGACGTCCTCGCCACCGGTGCCCCGAGGTCGTCCGGGGCGACGACCAGTCCGATCTCCTCGCGCAGCTCCCGGGCCGCCGCCTCGGGAAGCGTCTCGCCGTCGTCGACGCCTCCCCCGGGCGTGAGCCAGTAGTGACCGTGCCGGGGTCTGCGGTGATCGTGGTAGAGGCGGAGCAACAGGACGCGGTCGGCGTCGTCCAGCAGGAGCACGCGGGCGCTGCGGCGCCGGTACGGTCCGTCGGGCATGTGCCGCACTCTAGGGCCTGTCTCAAAGCCCCGCTGTCCTACTGCGCGGCGCCCAGGCGGCGCCTCGCCGCGTTGTCGTCGGTCGACAGCCAAACCCAGGCTGTCTCCCTCCTCCGCCTTGCGACGCGCCGCCTGGACACCGCTCGCTACGGACGGGGACTTTGAGACAGGCCCTAGATGGATACGCTCGGACTCCGATGACCGGTTACACCGAGCACGATCTGGCGCGCTGGGCGCCCGAGCCGCCGAAGCGGCGCGGCCGCACGCCCTTCGAGCGGGACCGCGCGCGGGTGCTGCACAGCGCGGCGCTGCGCCGGCTCGCCGCCAAGACGCAGGTGGTCGAGCCCGCGGCGGGCGACCAGCGCGGCCAGCACAGCCCGCGGACCCGGCTCACCCACTCGCTCGAGTGCGCGCAGATCGGCCGGGAGCTCGGGAAGGCGTTCGGCTGCGACCCCGACCTGGTGGAGGTGGCCTGTCTGTCACACGACCTCGGTCATCCGCCGTTCGGCCACAACGGTGAGACGGTCCTCGACGAGGTCGCGGCGGGGTGCGGCGGATTCGAGGGCAACGCGCAGAGCCTGCGGCTCCTGACGCGGCTGGAGGCCAAGTCGTTCGCGGCCGATGGGCGCAGCGTCGGCGTCAACCTCACCCGCGCGGCGCTCGACGCGGCGATGAAGTACCCCTGGCCGAAGAGGACGGGCACCAAGTACGGGGTCTACGAGGACGACCGGCAGGTCTTCGCGTGGCTGCGGGAGGAGGCGCCGGACGGGCGGCCGTGCTTCGAGGCGCAGGTCATGGACTGGGCCGACGACGTCGCGTACTCCGTGCACGACCTGGAGGACGGGCTGCACGCCGGGCATATCGGGCTGGAGTGGCTGGCCGACCCCGCCGAACGCCGGGCCGTGTGCGAGCTGACCGCTCGGCTGTACTGCGACGCGGACGTGGCCGAGCTGGAGGAGCGGTTCGCGGTGCTGCTCGCCGAGCCGTACTGGCCGCGCGCCTACGACGGCACGCTCCGCGCCGCAGCCGCGCTCAAGAACCTGACCAGCGAGCTGATCGGCCGGTTCTGCCGGGCCACCGAGAGGGCGACGCATGAGACGTATGGCACCGGCCCGCTCACCCGGTACGCGGGCGACCTGGTCGTGCCGCGCGCCGAGCGGCTGGAGTGCGCGGTGCTGAAGGGCGTCGCGGCCCGGTACGTGATGGGGCGCGCCGACCACGGCGCGCGGCAGGCCCGGCAGCGTGAGCTCGTCGCCGAACTCGCCGACGCGGTCGGGCGGAAGGCCCCAGAGGTCCTGGACCCGGTGTTCCGCGGGTTCTACGCCGAGGCCGCCGACGACGGTGCGCGGCTGCGCGTCGTCATCGACCAGATCGCCTCGCTGACCGACACCTCGGCGCTGGCCTGGCACCGCGAGCTCCTCGGCTGACGGCTCCGCGCGGTAGCCCACCGGCGCCGACCGCGCGGAGGATACTGGGCTGACGCTGAGCCGAACGTGGAGGTCCACATGCCCATCCCCGAGACGTACGTCATCGTCGGAGCGAGCCTGGCCGGGGCGAAGGCCGCGCAGGCGCTGCGGGAGGAGGGCTTCACCGGACGCGTCGTCCTCGTCGGCGAGGAGACCTTGCGACCGTACGAGCGGCCGCCGCTGACCAAGGGCTTCCTGTCCGGCAAGGACCCCCTGGAGAAGGCGTACGTCCATGAGGAGTCCTGGTACGCCGACAACGACGTCGAGCTGCGGCTCGGCGTCCGGGTCACCGGTCTCGACCGCGCCGCGCGTGAGGTCCGGCTCGCCGACGGGGACCGCATCGGCTACACGAAGCTCCTCCTCGCCACCGGTGCGTCCGCCCGGCGGCCGGACGTTCCCGGGGCCGACCTCGGCCACGTGCACTATGTCCGGGACGCGTCCGACTCGGAGCGGCTGCGGGCGGCACTGGAGCCCGGGGACCGGCGCGTCGCGGTCGTCGGCGCCGGCTGGATCGGGCTGGAAGCGGCCGCCGCCGCCCGCGGGTACGACGACGAGGTGCGGGTGATCTCACCCTCCACGCCGTTGCGCCGGTCGTTGGGGACGGAGCTCGGCGAGGTGTTCGCCGCCCTGCACCGCCGGCACGGCGTGGAGTTCGTCCCCGGGAGCGTCGCGAAGATCACCGAGTCGTCCGTGGTCACCACCGAGGGCACGGAGACGCCCGCCGACGTCGTCATCGTCGGCGTGGGCGCCGTACCCAACACCGCGCTGGCCGAGGAGGCGGGACTGGAGGTCGACGACGGCATCCTTGTCGACGCGTCGCTGCGCACCTCCGACCCGGACGTCTACGCGGCCGGGGACGTCGCCAAGGCCGACAACCCGCTGCTCGGCCGGCGGATCCGCGTCGAGCACTGGGCGAACGCGCTGAACGGCGGCCCGGCGGCGGCCCGCTCCATGCTGGGGCAGCCGGTCGTGTACGACCGCGTCCCGTACTTCTACACCGACCAGTACGAGCTGGGCATGGAGGCGTCCGGCGCCTGGGCCGGTGCGTACGACCAGGTCGTCTACCGCGGGACCGACCCCGCCGCCTACGTCTCCGGCGACACCGACGAGTTGGAGTTCATCGCGTTCTGGCTGTCGGACGGCAAGGTCGTGGGCGGGATGAACGTCAACATCTGGGACGTCGCCGGGGACATCCAGGCGCTGATCCGGTCGGGCCGGCCGGTGGACGCCGCCCGGCTGGCCGATCCGGCGGTGCCCATCGCCGATCTTCTCTGAGCGAGCCCGGTACGGTCGCGGTGTGACCCATGAGGGGTGGGCGGAGCATCGGCCGGCGGTGTTCGGGGTCGCCTACCGGCTGCTCGGCACCGTCACCGACGCGGAGGACGTGGTCCAGGACGTGTGGCTGCGCATGGCGGCCGCCGACCTGTCCGAGGTGGCGGACCTCCGCGCGTGGCTGGTGACCGTCGCCGCCCGCCGGTCACGAGAAGGGATCACGCGATGTCGCGCTTGAACGTCACCGGACTGGCACCCGAGGTCTACCAGGCCTTCATGCAGGCGGAGCAGGCCATCCGCAAGGGGCCGCTGGCCGCCACGATCTGCGAGCTGGTCAAGATCCGCAGCTCGCAGATCAACGGCTGCCTGTTCTGCATCGACATGCACACCCACGAGGCGCTCACGCTGGGTGAGACGCTGGACCGGATCTTCCAGCTGCCCGCCTGGCGGGAGTCGCAGCTCTACACCGAGGCGGAGCGGCCGCGTTGGCCTACGCCGAGGCCGTCACTGAGCAGCCCGACGGCGTCTCGGACGAGATCTGGAACGCGGTGACCGAGGCGTTCAAGCCCGGTGAGGCCGCGTACCTCGTCGCCCAGGTCGCGCAGATCAACATGTGGAACCGCATCGCCGCGCCGATGCACACCCACCCGCCCAAGCGGGACTGACACCGCGAGAGCGGGCGCGCTGCCCGATGGACGGCGCGCCCTGCACGGAACTGGGGCATGGCGCCCGCGCATGTCCTCTCGCCGGCACGGAGGTGGCCCGTTGACGGGTTGACGGTCTTATCGGCGTACGGGGTCGACGCGGTGGCCGTCCTCACCGAACAGCAGGATGCGGTCGGTCTCGACGGCGAGGCGGATCACGTCGCCCGCCGACACGCCGGACCGGGACTCGAGCCGGAACACCACGTCCGACCGGCGGTGCGTGCCGTCGTGCGCGGCCCGCTCGGGCATGGGCTCCTCGGCGAGGATGCCGGCGGTCCGCAGGATCCGGCGCAGCATGCCATCGCCCTGCCCGCTCGGCCGCTCCCGTACGGACTGTGTCGGCTCGTTCTCGTACGGGGCCTCCGCGTCGACGTGCGGCAGGCCGGCCTCGGCGTAGGCGAGCCACTCCGAGCCGTGGAACTCCAGTGCCCGGACCCGGCCCGAGAGCAGGCCGTCCGCCGCGGGCCGCAGCGCGTCGGCGCGGAGGCCGATCGTGACGTAGGACTCGTGGTGGGAGACGAGCGCGGGCGACCGGGGGTCGGT
>JBJMIW010000165.1:0-8385 GCA_045806665.1 Actinoallomurus sp. | reverse complement strand
GCTTGTTCAACTGGTGGAGCGATGCCCTGCCAGGGGTCGGACGGCGCGAGCCCTCAGCGTGCGAGGTTAGGCTCGCATCCCTGGCCACCGCCTGAGGAGAGGACCGCATGCAGGCTGCGATCGTGTTCGACCTGTTCGGCGTCATCGCGCTGCCCCAGACGCCTCAGGCCAAGCGCCGGATCGAGGACATCGCCGGCATCGCCCCCGACGCGTTGTGGGACGCCTACTGGGCGCTCCGCAAGCCGTACGACGCGGGACAGTCGAGCGCGGAGTACTGGGCGGCGGTCGCCGAGCGGCTCGGCGTGCGGTTCGCCCCGGAGACCGTCGACGGGCTGATCGCGGCCGACCTGGCGAGCTGGACCGAGGCCGACCCGGCGATGGTGTCCCTGGTCGGCGGGCTCGCGGGTGACGGGCGCCGGCTCGGCCTGTTGTCGAACATCATCGCCGACCTGGTCCCGGTGTTCGAGGAGCGACACGGGTCCTGGCTCGCGCACTTCGACGCGCTGACGTATTCCTGCGCCATCGGCGTGGCCAAGCCCGACCACCGCGCGTTCGAGATCGCGGCCGAGCGCCTCGGCGTCGCGCCGGCCGACTGCCTGTTCATCGACGACACCGAGGTCAACGTCGTGGCCGCCCGCGAGGTCGGCATGCGAGCCGAGGTCTTCCGCTCCATCGAGCAGGTGCGCGCCCTGGTCGCCGCCTCGTAGGGGCACGGAATCCGGCGTTTCAGGCCACCGAGTGGATGATGGCGCCGGTCAGGAGGCGGACCAGCCGGTCCAGCGGTCGACGGTCATGGCGATGACCGGGCCGGCGGGGGGATGGGCGCGGTACTGCCGGTAGCGCTCGGACAGGAGGGCGATCGGCCGGGCCATGTCGGCCGGGTCCTCGATGATCTGAGCGGTGGCGTCGGCGCGGACCCACCACAGGCGGGACCACTCGTCCTCGTAGTGGTCGGCCAGGACGGCGACGCGAGGGTCGGCCTGGATGTTACGCAGCCGTTTGAGGTCCCGGGTGTGCTTCGGCTTGGAGTCGACGGCCGAGTAGATCCGGTCACCGTCGACCGCGAACGTCATGACGACCAGATGCGGACGCCCCGTCTCGTCCACGGTCGCCATGCGCACGGCCCGCGCGGAGGCGAAGCGGGCGCGCGCGATCTGCTCCGGAAGCCTCATAGTTCCAGGTTGCCACGGGTAGTGCGCCGCGATACGTCAGGCGGCGTGCGCCGGGCCGACCGTGTCGTCGCGGGGAGGACGCCATGACGTCCGCGTAACGAATGTGTTGCGGGCTATTGACACCCACCATGCCTGCCGGATTCGCTTCGTGGGAGCGCTCCCACACTTTTACCCGGGCTCCCCGAGGGGCCCGGCAGAACCCCGCCTATGAAGACGACCTGAGAGGGGTCCGTCATGAGGGTCAACATGCATCGCGGGCGAGTCGGTGCCCTGGCGATCATGCTGTCCGCCGCGCTCGCGGCGGCGACGGCGTGCTCGGGCGACGACGGTAAGACCGGTGGCTCGACCTCGTCCAACGAGAAGATCACCCTGAACGTCGACGACTTCGGCACGTTCGGCTACCAAGAGCTGTACAAGCAGTTCGAGAGCCGGCACCCGAACGTCAAGATCAACGAGCGGAACGTCCCGAAGCTCGACGACTACCTGCCGCGGCTCCAGCAGTGGATCGCCGCGGGCGCCGGCGCCGGCGACGTGGTCGCGATCGAAGAGGGCATCATGGTCAAGTTCAAGGCCCAGCCCGACAAGTTCGTCGACCTCAAGCAGTACGGCGCGTCCTCGCTGCAGAACAACTTCGTGCCCTGGAAGTGGCAGGGCGGCATGAGCCCCGACGGCTCGAAGCTGATCGGCCTGGGCACGGACGTCGGCAGCATGTCGCTGTGCTACCGCAGCGACCTGTTCAAGAAGGCCGGCCTGCCCTCGCAGCGCGACGAGGTCACCAAGCTCTGGCCGACCTGGGACGACTTCATCAAGGTCGGCCAGCAGTTCACCAAGAAGGTCGGCGGGAGCACCAAGTTCATCGACAGCCCCGAGACCTACTACAACACGATCCTCATGCAGGAGGCCGGCAAGGGCTCCAACCAGACGTACTTCGACCAGAGCAACAAGTTCGTCATGGAGTCGAACCCGGCCGTGAAGGCGGCGTTCGACGAGACCGTGAAGATGTCGCAGGCCGGGCTGGCCAACGGCGTGCAGTTCCTGTCCGACCCGTGGAGCCAGGCGCTGAAGAAGGACGCCTTCGCCACCGCGCCCTGCCCGGCGTGGATGCTCGGCCTCATCAAGGAGTTCGGCGGTGACGCCCAGAAGGGCAAGTGGGACGTCGCGGGCGTGCCGGGCGGCGGCGGCAACTGGGGCGGCTCCTGGCTCGCCGTGCCGACACAGAGCAAACACCCCAAGGAGGCGGCCGAGCTGGTCACGTTCCTGACCAGCCCCCAGGGTCAGATCGGCGCGTTCAAGGCGGCCAACAACCTGCCATCCTCTCCGCAGGCGCTGAACGACCCGGCGGTCAAGGCGTCCGACAACCCGTACTTCAACAACGCCCCGGTGGGCCAGATCTACGGGCCGACGGCGATGAACCTCAAACCCGTCTTCCTCGGCGCCGGCAACCAGGAGGTCCGGCAGGCGGTCGAGGCGGACATGCGCGCGATCGCGCAGGGGAAGCTGTCCGCGTCCTCGGGCTGGAGCAAGGCCGTCTCCGACGCCAAGAAGGCGGCGGGGCTCTGAGACCGGCGGGTGGCGTCGGCCTCCCCCAGGACGCGTCGGCCGGCGCCGCCCGTCTCCACGCCCGCCCGTCCCCGTGAAAGGACCTCACTCCATGGCTGTCGACCTGCGGCCCGCCCCGGCCGCGCCACGCGCCGCGCCGCCCGGGCGGCGCGGCTGGCGCGCCCGGCTCTCCCGGCTGGACCTGAAGGTCTCGCCGTATCTCTACGTCTCGCCGTTCTACATCCTCTTCCTGGCCTTCGGGCTCTTCCCGCTCGGCTACACGTTCTGGGTCTCCCTGCACCACTGGGAGATCATCGGCGGCCATCAATTCGTGGGCCTGCGGAACTACTCCCGGCTGCTGACCGACGACCAGTTCTGGAACGCCGTCGTCAACACCTTCGGCATGTTCGTCCTCGCGACCGTGCCGCAGCTGCTGCTGGCGCTGTGGCTGGCCAACGCGCTGAACCGGCGGCTGCGCTTCCAGACGCTGTTCCGGATGGGCGTGCTGCTGCCGCTCGTGACGTCCGTCGCGGCGGTCGCGATCGTATTCACTCAGCTGTACGGCCGCGACTACGGCATGGCCAACTGGGTCCTGCACTTCTTCGGCGTCCACAAGATCGACTGGCAGGCGAACCGGTGGGCCTCGTGGGTGGCCGTCTCGACCATGGTCGACTGGCGGTGGACCGGCTACAACGCGCTGATCTTCCTCGCGGGCATGCAGGCGATCCCGCGTGACCTGTACGAGGCGGCGGCGATCGACGGCGCCGCCCGGCGGCAGCAGTTCTGGCGGATCACGGTGCCGATGCTGCGCCCGACCATCGTCTTCGTGTCGATCATCTCCACCATTGGGGGCCTGCAACTGTTCACCGAGCCGCTGCTGTTCAACTTCGGTTACATGCAGGGCGGCTCGCTGCGACAGTCGCAGACGGTGACGATGTACATGTTCGAGAACGCCTTCAACCGCTTCCAGTACGGCTACGGATCCGCGGTCGCCTGGATGAACTTCCTGATGATCCTGCTGTTCTCCTTGTTCAATTTCCTGCTGATCCGCCGTTTCGCCGGAGGTGGTGAGAAGTGATGGAGACCCTTCGCCGCCGCTCTCGGAAGGCGGTCGCCGGCTCAGCCCGGCTGTGGGAGGCCAGCCCGCTGACGTACATCGTGCTGATCTTCGCGATCGTCCTGTCGGCCTTCCCTCTCTACTGGATGTTCGTCGTCGCGACGCGGACGAACGCGGTCGTCGGCGCGGTTCCGCCGCCGTTCATCGCGGGTCAGCACCTCGGCGACAACCTGCGCCGGCTCTTCGACAACGAGCAGGCGCACTTCGCCAAGGCGCTGGTCAACTCCGGGATCGCCTCGGTCGTCGTCGCCGCATCGACGGTGTTCTTCGCCTCGCTCGCCGGCTTCGCCTTCGCGAAGCTGCGCTTCCGCGGCCGCAACGCGCTGCTGCTGGTCATCGTCGCGACGATGATGGTGCCGGTGCAGATGGGCATCATCCCGCTCTACATGGTGATGGTGCACCTGCACTGGACGGGCCAGCTCCAGGCGGTGATCGTCCCCTTCCTCGTCACCGGGTTCGGCGTGTTCATGATGCGGCAGTACGCCTCGCAGGCCATCCCCGACGAGCTCATCGAGGCGGCGCGCGTCGACGGGGCCTCGACGTTCCGCATCTTCTGGAGCGTGGTGCTGCCGGCGCTGCGTCCCGCCGCGTCCGTCCTGGCGCTGTTCACCTTCATGTCGACCTGGAACGAGTTCATCTGGCCGAGGGCCGTTCTGAACCCCGACAACCCGACCGTGCAGTACTCCCTGGCGCTGCTGAACAACGCCTACTTCAACGACTACACGCTGATGTTCGCCGGCACTGTCGTGGCGACCATCCCGCTCTTCGTCGTCTTTGTCGTGTTCGGTCGCCAGATCATCGGCGGAATCATGGAAGGGGCCGTCAAGGCATGACGATCCAGAAATCACAGGCGGAGACCGAGATCTCGTTCCCGACCGACTTCGTCTGGGGCGCGGCCACCGCGGCCTACCAGATCGAGGGCGCCGTCGCCGAGGACGGGCGCGGCCCGTCCATCTGGGACACCTTCGCCCACACGCCCGGCAAGGTGCTGGGCGGCGACACCGGCGACGTCGCCACGGACCACTATCACCGGTTCCGCGAGGACGTCGCGCTGATGGCCTCGCTCGGTCTGACGGCGTACCGCTTCTCGATCTCCTGGTCGCGCGTACGGCCCGACGGCACGGGCCCGGTGAACCACAAGGGCCTGGACTTCTACCGGCGCCTCGTGGACACCCTCCTCGACGCCGGCGTCCAGCCGTGGCCGACGCTGTACCACTGGGACCTGCCGCAGGCCCTTGAGGACGCGGGAGGCTGGCCGGAGCGCGACACGGCGTACCGCTTCGCCGAGTACGCCCAGCTCGTCTGCGACGCCCTCGGCGACCGCGTCGTCAACTGGACCACGATCAACGAGCCCTGGTGCGCCGCCTTCCTGGGGTACGCCTCCGGGGACCACGCGCCCGGCCGCCGCGAGCCGGGCGCGTCCGTGCGCGCCGCCCACCACCTCCTGCTCGGCCACGGCCTCGCCGCGCAGTCGTTGCGCGGGGAGGGCAGGAACGTCGGCGCCTCGGTCAACCTGTACGCCGTGTCGCCGGCCGGCGACGCCCCCGAGGACGTCGACGCCGCCCGGCGCATCGACGGGCTGCAGAACCGCTTCTTCCTCGACGCCCTGCTGCTCGGCCGGTACCCCGAGGACGTCCTCGCCGACCTGGGGGGCCACGAGCCGGGCGTGCAGGACGGCGACCTGGACGTCATCCGCCGGTCGGTCGACCAGCTCGGCATCAACTACTCCAACCGGTTCTTCGTCACCGGCCAGGAGGGCGCGGCGCGCGCGATCACCTCGCCGTTCGCCGAGGCGTCACCCTGGCCGGGCAGCGAACACGTCGGCTTCGTCCAGGTCGGCCGGCCGGTCACCGCGATGGGCTGGGAGATCGACGAGTCCGGGCTCGCCGAGGTGCTCACCCGCGTCGCCGACGACTACCCGCCCGTGCCGCTGTACGTGACGGAGAACGGCGCGGCGTTCGACGACGTGGTGGCCGACGGCGAGAACGGCGACGGTCCCCGTGTCGACGACCCCGACCGCGTCGCCTACATCGACGCCCACCTCCGCGCCTGCCACACGGCGATCAGCGCGGGAGTCCCGCTGCGCGGCTATTTCGCCTGGTCGCTGATGGACAACTTCGAGTGGGGCTGGGGATACGCCAAGCGGTTCGGACTCGTCTACGTCGACTTCCTGACCCAGGCCCGGATCCCCAAGACCAGCGCCCAGTGGTACTCCTCGGTCATCGGGCAGGGCGGGCTCGGCAGAATGAACGCGTGAACACTGTCGACCGACCATCGCGTCGCCCGCCGTCACCAGCACTCCCGCCGCATCGGCGGGAGGCCACGTGACGAGCGGGCGGCGACCGACCCTCGAGGCCGTCGCGGCGCGGGCCGGCGTCGGCCGCGGCACCGTGTCCCGAGTGATCAATGGTTCCCCGAAGGTCAGCCCTGAGGCGCGCGAGGCCGTGTTGCGCGCCATCGACGAGCTCGGATACGTCCCTAACCGCGCGGCGCGCGCCCTGGTCACGCGCCGTACGGACACGGTGGCGCTGTTCGTGTCGGAGTCGGAGGAACGCGTCTTCGGCGAGCCGTACTTCGCCGGGATCATCCGGGGGATCAGCGCCGGCCTCGCCGACACCGGGCTGCAGCTGCTGCTGGTGATCGCCCAGTCGGAGGACGAGCACGCGCGGTTCGAGCGGTACCTCACCGGCCAGCACGTGGACGGGGTCCTACTGATCTCACTGCACGGTGACGACCCGCTGCCCCACCACCTGGAGGACACCGGCGTGCCCACCGTGCTCGGCGGCCGGCCCGCCGGTGTCCTGCCGGTGAGCTGCGTGGACGCCGACAACCGAGGCGGCGCGCGCCAGGCCGTCGAGCACCTCATCGGCCTGGGACGCCGCCGGATAGGCACGATCACCGGCCCGCAGGACATGCAGGTGGGCGTCGACCGTCTCGACGGGTACCACGACGCCCTCGCCGCCGCCGGGCTCACCGGTCCGGTCGTGCACGGGGACTTCAGCGAGGAGTCCGGGGAGCGCGGGATGCGCGAGCTGCTCGCCCTCGACCCGGAGCTGGACGCCGTCTTCGCGGCCTCGGATCCGATGGCGGTCGGCGCCATGCGGTCGCTGAAGGAGCGCGGGGTCCACATCCCCCGGGAGGTCGCGGTCGTGGGATTCGACGACTCCCCGACGGCCCGGCACACCGACCCGCCCCTGACCTCGGTGCACCAGCCGCTCGAAGCGATGGGCCGGGAGATGGCGCGGCTGCTGATCGCCCGCATCCGCGGCGAGGAGATCGAACGCCCCGTCGTCATCCTGGACACCCACCTGGTGGCCCGGGCGTCCTCACTCGGCGGTGCCAACTCGGGGGCACACTAGAAACCTCATGCGACACCCGAGACTTGCGGAACACTGAGCCGATGCAGTCGCTTCTGGCCGGCCGGTACCGCCTCCGCGAGCGGATCGGCCGTGGTGGCATGGCGTCCGTCTGGCTGGCCCGGGACGAGGTGCTGGTCCGGCAGGTCGCGGTCAAGCTCATCGACCCGGAGCTGGCGCGGGACCCGGAGTTCCGGACGAGGTTCCGGGACGAGGCCCGCGCCGCGGCCGCCCTGTCCCACCCGCACATCGTCACCGTGCACGACTACGGCGAGTCGGACGGCACGCCGTACATCGTCATGGAGCTGCTGACCGGCTCGACGCTCGCCGACGTGTACCCGGTGCCCGACGTCGAGCGGGTCATCGGCCAGATCGCCTCGGCGCTGGCCGCCGCGCACGCCGCGCGCATCGTCCACCGGGACATCAAGCCGAACAACGTCTTCCTCACCGCCTCCGGGGTGAAGGTCCTCGACTTCGGCATCGCCGGTGACGCGCGGATGGGCACGCCGGACTACCTGCCGCCCGAGAACGACCTGTCGCCCTCCGCCGACGTGTACTCCCTGGGCATCGTCTGGTTCGAGGCGGTGAAAGGCCGCCGGCCCGAGCCGGGGGAGACCCTCGGCGGCCTGCAGGCGCGCTGTGTCGTCCCCGCCGCGTCCGACCGGCCGGCCGCCGCCGAGGTAGCCAAGGCGCTCGGCGTGGGCGACGACCCCGCCGTTGACCCCGACGCCGCCACGCTGAGGAGGGCCTCACACCCGATCACGCGGGTGCTCACCGCACCGGTCATCCGCCGGCGCCGGGTGCCGCTGGCCGCCGGCGCCGCCGCGGTGACGGCGGCGGTGATCGGCATCGTGCTGAGCTCAGGCGGCGCCGGGCCCGAGGCGGCGCTGACCGGCCCGTCCGGGCCCGTTGGATCCTCCGCGAGGTCCGGCACCGCGGGACCCGTCACGCCCGTCGCCACGCCGGGGATCACGTCCGCCGGATCCTCCTCGGCGACCCGTACGGCCCCCACCCCCTCGCCGCCGCCCGCCACCCGCCAGGCCCGGGACCGCACGGCGCCGGCCCCGCCCGACCCCATCGACGCGCTCACGCGGATGCGGCGCACGGTCGACGAGGGCATGGCCGCCCGGGAGGTCCGCTCCGACGTCGCCGTGGACCTGGACAACATCATCAGCACCCTGGCGAACGAGCTCGCCGCCGG
>JBJMIW010000164.1:0-17289 GCA_045806665.1 Actinoallomurus sp. | reverse complement strand
GCACCGACTGCCGCGAGGTCCCGTACCGGGCCGCGACCTCCCCGATCGGCGAGCCGCCCAGCACTTCACGCACCGCCCGATACCGGTACTCCACCAGCGCCTGCTGGTCCGCACCCGCCGCCGACAAGCCCCGTCGCCACCGCTACTTCGGGCGGGCATCATGCCGTGCGATGGTCAACCGTGTCCTGAGAACGAACGGTTAAGCATGTCTCGAGGCCTCACACCGTCAAATGGACGTCATGACGAAGGACATGCTGACTCCGCGACCGGCCGGATCACCGGGGCGTGGGATCGGACTGAACGGCGCGCTTCCCAGGCGTACCGTGCTTCGCACCGTCATGCGCGCCGGCACGCGCGACCTGTCTTGTCAGCGGCGGGTGTCGATGCGTCGGAACGGCGCGATCAGGGTCTCGCTCACGGACGGTGGTCGCATCGACCACGCCCGCTCGCGAGGCCCCTGATCGCGATGGCCTCCGGATGGAGATCAGCGAGCGTTGCCCGCCACGGACGCGAGGTAGGCCTCGGACTTGGCCGGGTCCATGAGCCAGTTTTCGAAATCGGTCGGGTTGGCATAGCCGTAGGCGAACCGGTGCGCGACGGTGGGGTTCTGCGTTGCGGTTCCCAGGATCTTCTGAACGTGCTCGGGCAGCGGGCCGAGGAGCGCGTTGCTGAAGTTCGTGACATGCCGGGCGTAGTCCCAGTACGCGTCGAACGTCTGCTGCATCCACGCACGGTCGAACGGCTGCGCGCCCCGGGCCAGGATGGACTGCAGGTAGATCGCCGCACACCGGACGGCGTTGTTGGCCCCCTGCCCGGCGATCGGGTCGTTGGCCACGACGACGTCGGCCATACCGAGGACGGCCGTCGTCGTGGACACCTCGCCGACCGGGTGCCTCACCACCGGTGTGTAGGCGCCGACGAGCGCGCTGCGCGCGTCAGTGGGCTCGACGGCGGCGCAGCGTTCGTACTCCCAGGGGACGTACTCCCGCATGAGCTCGAGGGAGCGTTCGAGGTGCTCTTTCGGGTTCAGCAGGCGCTCCCAGCGGTCCAGCGGGCCACCGGGGACGGCCTCCCAGAAGAGGATGTCGCAGGGGCCGCTGGTCGTATACGCGGGAATGGTGAACAGCTCGCCGATGCCCGGCGTGACGTTGATACCGATGTGCGGCGCCGGGGAGCCGCCCGGCCGCGGCGCCATGCCGTGGACGTAGATGACCGCGAGGGTGCGCTGCGGGCGGTCGAACGGCGAGCGGCTCGCGTCGCGGTCGAACAGCTCGACCAGCTCCCCCTTGCCGGCGGCGATGATCGTCAGCTCGTACTGCGCGGCGAGCCCCTCGAGGTCGGAGGTCATGACGCTGTGGTAGATGACCTTGCCGCCGCGCGACTCGAACAGCTCCAGCCAGCCGGCCATCTTGACGCGCTGGTCCACCGACTGGGCGTACTCGTCGAGCGGCGCCTTGAAGGTCAGGGCGGCGTTGCCGGGCGGGCCGGCCACCGTGACCTGCAGCCCCTGGATCCTCGGCGTCTCTCGCTCCCACTGGTTGAGCCCCCGCTCGCGCTCCAGCCGGAGGTTCGGCCCGAAGATGACCTGCGTGGACATGACGCGCCCGTTCCGGATCTCCTCTGGAGTACGCGCGGACATGACCGTTACGTCATAGCCTTCGGCGTTCAGGCCGAGTGCGAGCTGGAGGCCCGATTGTCCAGCGCCAATGATGAGGATCTTCCGCATTGTGTTCTCCCGGGGGTTAGGGGGTCGCGAGCGCACCGGATCCGCGGGACGCGGCGCGTCTCATCGTGTGGGTGAGAGCGGTGATGAGGGTCTGCACCACTGACACACGGTCGCGGGCGTCGCAAGTGATCAGTGGGATGTCCGAGCTGAGCCGCAGCGCGTACCGGACGTCCTCGAGGCGGTGCAGCTGCCGTCCGTTGAAGAGGTTGGCGGCGACGATGAACGGCACGTCCGAGTCGTTCTCGAAGTAGTTGATGGCCGGGAACGACTTGTCCAGCTCCTGCGTGTCGACCAGGACCACCGCGCCGCTGGCGCCGCGGCACAGGTCGTCCCACATGGGCCAGAACCTCGGCTGCCCGGGCGTACCGAACAGGTAGAGGATCAGGTCCGGGGACAGGGTGATCCGGCCGAAGTCCATCGCGACCGTGGTCTTGGTCTTCTCGCTGCCCGTACCGAGCCGATCGACCGACTCGCTGGCCTGGGTCATCCACGCCTCGGTGTTGACCGGGGGGATCTCCGAGACCGCGCCCACCATGGTGGTCTTTCCGACACCGAATCCACCCGCGACGACAAGCTTGGCCGAGGTGAGCCGCGGCACGCTGTCAGGCGAGTTGGCGAAGGCCATCGATGACTCTCTCCAAGAGGCTCGTGTCGTACGGCGACGCGTAGGTATCCAAGTTGATCACCACCCGGTTGTCCGCGGCCATGTCCCCCAGCAGCACACGCGTGACGCCGAGCGAGACCACGCAGTGGGCGGACAGTTCGGCGACCGACTGCGTACCGGCGTGCGCCCGCTCGTACAGCGACCGGGCCTCCGGCAGCAGGCGCGCGGCGAATGACGGGTCATAGTGCTCTACCGACACCAGCGTGTGGACGAACAGATTCTGCCGTGTCCGAGTCCGTCCCCCGGTGAGCACGTACGGCCGGACCCATGGATTGGCCGTCATGTCTCCTCGCCCCTCCCAGGCACTCGGCTCACGAGACTCTCCCACCGGCCGACATGCGGCGAAGATCGTCGCGCATCTTCGGAGTCAGCACGTGACCGACGCTCTCCGTGAGCTGGGCCATTCGGTGGGCGACCAACCCGAGGTTCGAGCCTTCTCCGACCAGCACGGCGAGTCCCGCCAGGCTGCCGATCGACATGAAGAGGAAGTGTCCAGCCGGGAACTTCAACATGATCTGGTCGCAGCCGGCCTCGCCGACGAGATTGGCGAGACTGTTCCCGAGGCTGATCATGCCGCTGGTCATCGCCGACAACGGGTCGGCGATGTCCGTCGACATCGAGCCGGAGGCGAACAACAAGAGCCCGTCGGAGGACACGATCACGGCGTGGCTGACGCCAGGCGTGGACGCCGCGAAGTTGTTGACCAGCCACCCGAACTCCGTCGGGGTCCGCGGCGGGGCGGGGTGGACGCCGGGTGTCGTCACCGTTCCTCTCCTTCCGGCCCGTGATCGTCGCCGGTGGCGGTCTGCCTGCCGGCCCGCTCTCCGGCGGTGAAGGCGTTCAGGTCCTCGGCGAACGACCGCGCGGTCACGGAGGTGTCCGTCACGCGGTTATGCTCCACCGGCCGCGTCTGGGGACCGGCGGCGCCGCGCAGGCTCGTACGCGTTCGCCGGGGTAGATCGCTGATGGTGCCCGACTGCTCGACGTGAGCCAGAGGCCGCGACCCCTGGCCTGCCTCCGCGAACGGGGAGGGGCGGGCCACGCTCAGGTGCGAGGAGGCGACGGCGTTCGCGTGTGACACACCGGAAGGAACCGCGCCGGACGCGGCCGCGGGGGATTCCGGCTCGACGCGCCCACCGATGGGGGGCTCGTCGTCGGGGATCTCGCAAAGCAGGTCCGGCGGGATCGTCACCATGGCGACCGTCCCACCGCCCGCGGCGCCCTGCGGGCGGGACGCGAACCGCACACCGACGCCGTGCTTGCGCGCCAGGCGGTGCACGACAGGGAATCCCGTGTGCTTCCCGGCCCGTTCGTCGATCTCCGGTACCGGTCCGGTGAGTGTGGCATTCAGGATCTCCAGATGGGCGTGTGGAATGCCGATGCCATTGTCTTCGACGCGCAGCATGACGCTGCCGCTGTCGAGCAGATGGGCGCTGACCTTCACCATGGACGGCGAGTAGCTCGTCGCGTTGTCCAGCAGCGCCGCGAGCAGCGAGGCGAGGTCTTCGGAGGCATACGGCACGACCGCAAGGTCGACGACTCTGCCGATGACCACCTTGGAATACTGCTCGATCGCGGACTCCGCCACCCGGATCACATCGACGAGCGAGGAGGTGTGACCCCCGACGTCTCCGTCCTCTACCCCGGCGAGGATCCACAGGTCACGTGCTGCGCGGCGCATGCGCGTCAAGGAGTGGTCCACCTGGTAGAGCAGCCGCAGCCGCTCCTCGTTTTGTTCGTCGGCCTCCAGGCGGTCCAGCGCAGGCCGGAGGCTCTCGGCGTGGCCGAGAATCTGGAAGGCGAAGCGCTCGCATACGGCGGGCCACGCGTTGTGCGATGGTCGGGCGGCCGGCGGTGGCGCCGGTGGTGGTTCGGAGGCGGGGGCCGGGACTGTGATCGGGACGGCGGTGAGTTCGGGATCCAACCACCGGGCCAAGCGGCGGCGGAGGCTCTCACCCATATCGAACATTCACCGTCCTGTGGTATCGACTCCGTCGGAGGCACATTTCTACCGGACCCCTTCGTGGCTTACATCGGCGCCCGGACGCGTTCGTGCCCGTCCGCGCCACACCACCGCCGATCTGACCGCAAAGCCGGCAAGGATAGCTTCCGGCCGTCTGCAGGTTCTAACGGACCGAAACCATACCGTGACGTAGTGGCAGTTTCACACCAGAGCTCGCACAGGCATCGAGATCAACAGCAGAACCGCAGGCCACACGCGGTGGACGGCATATGGATGATCCGACTCGCCGCCATCGGGAAGGCCGACACCCCAGACGGCAGCGGAAGACCGATGACGTGCGAGCCGGTTCCGCAATTCACGTGCAGCGGGACATACGTTCCGGCTGTGGTGTCATGCCGCCATACGCCGATGGGCTACAGCGCGTCAGCTCAAGATGACCAGCCCGAGGGAGACCGGCGCTCTTTTTGCAGGTCACGTGGTGGGCAGGGGCGGGGTCGAACCGCCGACCTTCCGCTTTTCAGGAGTGACATCACCCCTGATCACGGTCTGCTTGCCGAGGTCAGACGGTGGTCGACGTGTGCCCGCGTGTGCCTCTGGAAGGGGACGTTGCCGTCAACGTCGCCGTCAGATCGCGCGTACGTTCGGCAGGCGTCAGCTGGTCATAAGTGACGTGAGCACCGGCGTCGAGGACCTTGGGACGCATGACCTTCCACGCCGGGCATGCGGGGCCGCCAGCCGGTCCGCCGGAGTATGGTCAGCCACGTTCGAGGCTGGTGGAGCTGCTTGACGAACGGTTCGAGCGTCGTTTCGCGCCGATACTGGTGCAGTGACTGTATGTCGGCTCACTCGTGCTGGTCGGCGCGGTCACGTCGTTCGGGCTGCTCATGTCCTGGTGGCTGGCGAGCTGGGCGGGCTGGGGCTTCTGGATGGGCGTCCCAATCTCAATAGCCGGCGGGCTGGTGTGGGCGCTCGGCGTGCGGCTGGTGTGCGAGCAACTGATCCGCTGGACTGGGCCGGAGCCGCGGCGGATGTATGCTGCCGTGCCTTCCCCTGCGCCGTCGTCCCACCCCCTGGGAAGCGGGCCAGGCCTTATGGGCGAAGGTGGAGCTCCCGACCGGAAGAACGACCTTCGCCCATAAGGCCCGGTCTGCTTGGCTTCGCCTGGGACGTCGGTGCAGGGGATGATCCGTCGTGAACCAACACCCCGGTTTCGCACCGAGATAGGCCATCCCCGAGACGGAGGCCCCCGCCGGAGGCGTGACCACTTGATCCGTAGTTGACGGCGGCGCACGCCCGACGCCCTATGAGCGTGGGAGAACGGTGGCCGACGGTCGGGATCGTGTGCCGCTGGTTGTCGTCGTTGTCGTCACCGTTGTCGTCAGATAGAACTCGAGTAGTTCTGCGCTAAACCGACCGGCCCGGAGCCTGAGCGGGGCTGGTGAGTCATTTTTTCCGCCGGCCGCTCACCCGCGTCGGCCTCGGCCCGGCGTACCCAGGTACGCAACGTCTCGGCCGTACCGATTCCCAGCTTCTCGGCCACCGCGGTGATCGCGGCCCAGTCGGTCGGGTACCGGGGACGAACCTCACCGACCATGCGTCACCGCACGCCGGCGCAGCTCCGGGGAGTAGGGGAACTTCGCTGCCATGGACTTGATCTTCCCTTCTGATCGAGCCTCCGACGAACCCGGGGTGGGTCAATTCCGGTTGGTACCGTGCGAAGTACGCAGGGTCTCCCCCTCGTGAGGAGGTACGTTCGGGCTGTGATGCGCTTTTTGCAGGCCATGGGCTGGCTGGCGCTGCTCGTCTTCGTGCTCCCCACGCTCGCGTACCTACTGGTGCTGCTTGTGTCACGCCCGCGGCCCCCGGCGACCTTCGCCTCCTGGTACGGGGTCTTCGTCCTGGTGTGGTTCTTGGCCGCGCTCCCGGTCGTGGCGCTGCTCTGGGTGATACCGCCGCTCCCGCGCGCCGCCGTCGCCGCCGTGGTCGTCTATCTAGTCGCACTGGTAGTGCCGTTGGCCTCCGGGATGGCGCGGTACCCCCTGCACATCATCCGCTGCGGCCACCTGCCGCTGGTGGGTACGACTTTCGCCGCCGGTTACACGTACAGGGTCCCTGTCAGTCCGGCGTACGAGGTGACGCCCCTTGACGATCGTTTCTTCTGTTCTCGTGAGGAGGCTTCGGCCGCAGGGTTCCACGAATCACCGATCTGACGGCCCGTCGGCGCCGGCCGGCAGCAAACGGCAGCGCCACGACCAATGGTCATGGCAACCCGCTGCTCCAGATGCGGTCTTTATCCCTGGTCGCGCTACCTACTGTCTGGGCTGCATTAGAGCTATCCGCGATGGCAACGGTAGAAGCGGACGGTCGTCCCCTGCGGCGTTACTGTCACAAGATAGCCCCGAGACATGAGGTCTCGGGGCTGTTTTTGCAGGTCAATGGTGGTGGGCAGGGGCGGGGTCGAACCGCCGGCCTTCCGCTTCAGGAGTGACATCTGTCGAACGCCACGTAATTCCCCAGTCCGGTGCTCAAGTAATTCCCCAGGTCCTGGCTAGGACGATTTCAAAGTCGCCCGTCTGGGGTGATTGTCACCTGATCCCGATTCGGTCGTCGCTACGTAGCGTGACGCCGAAACGGCGATGACCTTCTGTCCGCAATCATGGAGTTCTCACGCTGCCAGGATCACGACAAGAAGGTCATCGGTGCCAGTTTCGCATGCTCGGGCTGAGGTTTCGTCGTTGCTGGAGATGCTGGCAGGGATCATCGACCCACGTGATCCCCGTGGGGTCCGGCATCCCCTGCTAGCGGTGCTGGGGGTCGCGGTGGTGACGACGCTGGCCGGGGCGGTCAACTACCGGGAGCTGGGTTCGGTCGCGGCTGATCTGCCGCAGCGGCTGCTGCGGCTGCTGGACGTCCGATGGGACCGGGGCCGGCGGCGGTGGGAGGCGCCGAGCGCGGGCACCTTGCGGCGGGTGCTGATCGAGCTGGACGCCGACGAACTCGATGCGGTGGGCGGCGCGTGGCTGCGCGAGCACGCCTCCTGCGACAGGGAAGGCTGGGCGATCGCGCTGGATGGCAAGGACCTGCACGGATCCTGGTCCGACGACGGCCGGCTGGTGCTCTTCTCCCGCGACGTGCGGCTCGATCCGCTCGGCGGCGTACGCGCGCGCCGTATCCCGTACCAGACGCTCCTCGTCGGTGAGCTGATCGTCGATGCGCAGCAGGTCGATCAGCACCTCCCAGGGCTTCGATGCACCGTTGGGCGCATGTCCCCGCGGGAGAAACCGGTCCCGCACTGATCGGCAAAGGGCGTGCTCCGGAGCATTCCGTTGGTCAGATGGAACGGTGCCCGGCCACGGCCTCACGCAGCTGGGGCAGCAGCGGGGCCAGTTTCTCGTCCACCGCGGCCGGGTCGGTGCGGTTGAGTTCCTGCATGCCCCTGCGGGTGGCCGGGGCGGTGTTGATGTCGATGAGGTCCTCGCGAAGGCCGGCGATGATCTCGTCTGCGACCTCGTCCACGGTGCGCCGCCCGAAGCCGAGGTCGTCTCCTGCCTGGCTGGAGTCCATCATCGGCGTGGCGGTAGCGCCGGGGTAGGCGGTGGCCACGTGGATGCCGGTGCCGTGCAACTCGCGACGCAGTGCCTCGTCGAAGTTGGCCAGGCCCGCCTTGACCGCGGCATAGACCGAGTAGTACGGCAGCCCGACCAGGGCGATTCCCGAGGAGACGCCAAGGATGGCGGCCGATCCGGGCGCGCGGCGTGTCGCCGCCTTCAGATGCGGCAGGGCGGCGCGGGCGAGCAGGATCGGGGCGAGCAGATCGACGGCGACCATGGCATTGATGTCGTCCTCGCTGATGGACTCCAGCTCACCGGCGCGGACGTTGCCCGCATTGTTGATCAACAGGTCCAGCCCGTCGAGTACGGCCGTGGCCTGCTCCACAAGGCGGGTGGGGGCGGTGGCGTCGGCCAGGTCGGCGGGAATCACGTGAGCGGACCCGCCCCGCTCGCTCACCAGCCGCGCGGTCTCGTACAGCGGTTCGGCTCGCCGGCCAGCCAGGGCGAGGGTGCCGCCGAGGTCGGCCAGGCGCACAGCCAGCGCGCGGCCGATGCCGCTGCCCGCTCCGGTGATCAGAGCTTTGCGGTTGCTCAACTGCACGCGAAAACCTCCGAGGATGCATGCGGGAACGGTCGGGGCGAGGTCGCACTAGGCATGCGCCGCGACGGCAGATCACAACGGCCCCCAGGCAGCGCACCAGGGTCCATGCGACAAGGTCCGATCCCAACGGTGGACCAATCAGTACAGTGCAAGGACTGTACTTTTTAGTACATGAATCTGCAAACCGCGCCGCACACGGGTCGGGTGGCCGGCCGACCTCGGCCGACAACGGAGCGGGGGCGCCGCACCAGAGCCGCGATCGTGGCGGCGGCCGGAAGGTTGATGCTCGAGCGCGGAGTGGCCGCCACCAGCCTGGATGACGTGTTGAGCGCCTGCGGGGCGGGCAAGTCGCAGCTGTACCACTACTTCGGAAGCAAGCAGGAGCTCGTCGCCGCGGTCATCGACCATCAGCTGCAGCGGGTCATGGCCAATCAGCCACGGCTGGGGGACCTGCGCACCTGGGAGGACTTCGACGGCTGGGCCACCGACCTGCTCGCGATGCACGTCGGCCCGGGGGGCCCGCTGGCCTGCCCGCTCGGCAGCCTGGCCGGCGAACTCGACGGTGATTCCGCCCTGCACGTCGAACTCGATGCCGCCTTGCGTACCTGGGAGTCCTACCTCGCCCGCGGCCTGACCCGGCTGCAAGAACGCGGCGAACTACGCGGCGATGCCGATCCAGCCCGGCTCGCCGCCACCGCCATGGCGGCACTCCAGGGCGGCCTGATGCTCGCTCACCTGCGTAACGACATCACGCCACTGCGCGACGCCCTGGCCATGGCAATGGACCATCTGCGTGCCAACCACGCTTGAGTACGGCGGTTCACCCCGCTGAGACCCGGACCACCCTTACGAGAGTCTTTCGGCCGCCCCTTTTTGTGCCTTCGTCGTCGCCAACGACGACAACCAACGCCACACGATGCCGTCCACCAGACACCGTCGGCCGACGGTCGTCGAGCGTCAGCCGTGCACGACCGTCGGCTACGGATCCGTAGGTACCCAAATGATCTCCGAGGTCGTTCGAATCCGTCCGCACGCTGGGCGAACTCCGCGATGGCTGTTCGAACCCGTGCGGAGACACTCGTGATCGTTCGGCCCGGTGGCTCCCGCCGTGGCTCCCAGGGGTCACCGCCACAGAGGATCCGCAGGGCGCACTCCCACGGCAGATGTGTCCTGCACCTTTGCGGATGCTGCGCTGATGAACATGTCCACGATCTGCTGCGCTTGGCCGCCGCGCGCCGTCAGCTCTCTGCTGTCCGACGCGTGGTGAAGGTCCTCGGTGATCTTCATTATCTCGTCAACTTGCGCGATGAGAACATCATCGCCGCTCAGCAGCTTGACGCGGAACATCGCCTGTCTGGCGACCGCCTTCAACCGATAGGACTCAGTTCTTGCCTCCACGTACGCCGAACTCGACGGATCCTCGTCATGACGATGCCACCGGTCGTATTGCGATCGCCGGAACTCGATCGCCGCTTCAGCGAAGGCACTGTACGCCTGCAACCGTTCCTGCCAGAGGCGTTGCTCCCGAGCAGAACGCTCGGCATGCTCCGCATTCCGGCGCTGCGGGAGATGGGTCACCACGGATCCAACGAGAGTTCCCACAACCGCGAACAAGCCAGTAAGCACGCCCTGCATACACCCAAGTTGATCACACCGCCCCAGTTGGCTTCCGAGCTTCTGTGGCGTTGGCAGTCCGCCGTGATTGACGATGCCACGCTCGTCGTCGTCGCCCAGCGCTTCCGGGTGGTCAAGCCTCCTGGTCGCAGCCATCGATAACCAGCACGCTCCAACCTCTGACTTCCTGCTTGCAAATGCAAAGCATGCCGCTCTTGTCGATATGGGGGGCTGACCTGGGCGGGCATGTGCCCGCGAGTGACCGCTGTTGTCCCTTGATCACCGTAGCTAATTGCACGGACGGCGATTACTTGCGGCCGCGTTCGTTCCCCGCACTGGCGACCACCCAACCACCGGCAGCCGACACGCCGGCTGCGACGAGAAGCCCAATCGCCGCCATGCGCATATTGCCGCGGTCATCGCCACAGGTGTCCGGCCCCAGGCGGCCCGATATCCGCGCCCCCTCAATGGGGATGTCTGTGCCATCGCTGCCGCTCGCCCCGCCGAACGCCGGCCCGCAGTTGAGCCCGGCACTCTGGAGTGGGAAGAACCCGACACCCAGGCCGGCCAGCAGCAGAACGCCCCCGACAACGAACAGTCGCATGCTTGCGGTCACGGTGATCTCCGTGTGAGTAAGTGAAGCGCTCCCGTACGCGGCGGCCTGTGGACGCCGGAGCGCCATGAGCGTGCTCGCTTGCTTGTCGATCTGCCAGTATGTGCTGTGATCGGGCTCGGCCGCCGGGCAGAAAATCTCGACCTTCGGCCACAACTCCGGCCGTACAGGGGACGGGCTGTAAATCCGTCGGCTCAGCCTACCCAGGTTCGAATCCTGGACCCGCCACCACCTGATCGGAGGGCCTCCTACCTGCACGAACGCGGGTGGGGGCCGTTTCGTTTCATGATCCGTTGTTCCCCTGTTTCCCTCTTGATCACCGCCACTACTGGCACGCTAATGGCACGCCGTTGGCAGGGGTTGACAGCATCGTGATCATGGACGGCAAGAGCCGCTGGTGATCGCTTCGGGTGATCAGCACCGAAGGTCACGACTTCCACCGGTGTGGGGCCAGGGACGAACCGGCGTAGGGCGTCCGCCATCAAAGCGCGGCCGTCTCTTCTGGTGCTCGCGGAAGACAGAGCGGATCACGCGCGGGTCATCGCGGACTGGACCGCGGTTGCAGGCGGTGGGCTGACCGTGCGAACTATCGGGGCCGACCATTACACGATCGTGAATAAATCCACGAATCGGTACGGTCGCAGGGACTACCGGCGATTGGATGAGTGAGGCAGGAGCGACGGTTTTGGAGACGGCGCCGCGAGGGCGGGGACCGCCCCGCCGACCAAGGCCGCGGCGGCGACCAGTGATATGAGAAGACGTCCTTGTCGCATCAGGGGTCTTCCGGGGAGATTCGTAGACCACGACGTGTGCGGATCGTAGAACCCGGGCGATCTTCGCAAAAGACATTCGAGGGGCCAAGGTTGGCCACGTCAGCGCGTGAACCGGCGATACTGGGGCACCATGGGCTCCGTGCCACCGGCGCGCCACCTGCTGCGCGCCAAGGATCTGGCCGACGCGCGGTACTTCGAGGAGCTGACCGTCGTGGACCTCGCCCGCGCCGCCGGGCTGTCGCGCGCCCACTTCAGCCAGGAGTTCCGCCGCGCGTTCGGCGAGTCCCCGCACGCGTACCTGCTGACCCGCCGCCTGGAACGCGCCGCGGCACTGCTGCGCACCACGGACCGGTCGGTCGCCGACATATGCGTGTCCGTCGGCCTGCAGAGTGTCGGCTCGTTCACCACCAGCTTCACCCGCACGTACGGGATGTCGCCGACGGCGTATCGCACGGCGTTCCCGCCCGCCGCCACGTACGCGATGGTCCCGGCGTGCGTGCTGCGGGTGTTCGGGCGCCCTCGTAATGCCCCGACCAACCCGCGCCGACCGACCTCACGATGAAACCGGACGTTTCGAGAAGACGCCGCGTTGCCGCCTGGCTAGCTTTGAACGCGGCAAAAAAACCGTCTAGCTGGGAGAACTCCCCATGATCAAGATCAGCACCGTGCAGCTTTGGGTGCACGACCAGGACGCGGCGCTCGAGTTCTACACCCACAAGCTCGGCATGGAGGTACGCGCCGACGTGACCATGGCCGAGATGGGCGGCTTCCGCTGGCTCGCCGTCGGCCCGGTCGGCCAGCCCGACGTCGCCATCACGCTGATGGCGATTCCTGGCGCGCCGGTCATGGACACCGAAACCGCCGATCAGGTACGCGGCCTCATGGCCAAGGGCTTCGCCGGAACCATCTTCTTGACCACCGATGACGTCCACACGACGTACAAAGACCTCCGCGGCCGAGGCGTCGAGTTCGTCGAGGAGCCCACCGAGCAGCCGTACGGCATCGACACCTCCTTCCGTGACCCGTCCGGCAATCACATCCGGCTGGCTCAGCTCGGTTAGTGCGCACTCGCTTGGACGTGATAGGTCGGGCTTGGCACCCGTCAGCAGCCCACCCAGGAGATCGGTCGAGGTAGGTGCCACTACGACCAGGGCCGTGACTCAGCGGATGTGTTCGTCGACAGCGGCGTGGAAACCTTCCGGAACCGACACGAGCGGTTACTGCGGCCCGCAGACACTTCTCCCGGCCAGGTCTCCCTGTGCCGTCGTCCCATCCTCTGGGGAGCGGGCCAGGCCCCAGGGGTGCCATTAGGTGGAACGCCCTACCGGACGAACGACCTTCGCCCCTGGGGCCTGGTCTGCTTGGCTTTGCCTGGGGCGGCGGTAGAGGGGATGACCCGGCTTCCACTTCAACCACTGTCCACCTGCGCACCGTGCGCTCTTGGGCCATCCCCGAGCCGGAGCGCCCCCGCCGGAGGCATCTTCGACAGCATCCATGATCACAGAAGCAGGGGCTGCCGTCTGATGGCCGTAGTCCACCCACTCGCCGAGTAGGACTACAGCAGACCAAGATCAATTGATACGACCGATGGAGGGCGGGGGCCGTGCCGGTTGACCTGGAAGAACTCAGAGGAAGAACTTCTTGAAAAGGAAGGCGTTGTCAAGCGGATTCTCTGGCGAGTTCAACGCCGAGCCGCCCTGCGGTACACCGGCGCGACACTGCTCCTGCACGCCAGCATGCGCCATCGAAGGGAGGTCACACGGCGACTGGGTCACGGTGCGGCGTGTTGTCGGAAGGTCTGTGACCTGCCACTCGCGCTGATGGCGGGGCTGCTCGTGCCGCAGATGGTGGCAGGTGTGATCGCGGGTCGGGACCGGACGATAGACGACGAGCCGGGCTGAAGGAGTCGTCGCGGTGCTCCGTACAGTTCCCGATGCAGGTCGGTACCGAACGCGGAGCCGGGCGGCCGCCGAATTGGCCCGGGAGTCCACCATGGAAATGGACCAGACCTCAGTGCCATCTGGCGCCTAGTGTGGCAAGGTGACCACTACGTACGTCGTTCCCGGGTTGTCATCGTCCGTCGAGATCCTCATCGACCGGTGGGGTGTGCCGCATGTGTACGCGGAGTCGCGGGATGACCTGTTCGTCGCGCAGGGCTTCAACGCCGCCCGTGACCGGTTGTTCCAGATCGACCTGTGGCGCCGGCGCGGGCTCGGGCTGCTCTCGGAGGTCTTCGGCGAGACGTACGTCGAGCAGGACCGCGCCGCGCGGCTCTTCCTCTACCGAGGCGACATGCACGCCGAATGGCTCGCGTACGGTTCCGACACCAAGCGGGTGACCAGCGCGTTCGTGCGGGGCATCAACGCCTTCGTCGCTCTGTGCCGACAGGACCGAAGCCTTCTCCCGCCAGAGTTCACCGCGATGGACTACCTCCCCGAGTACTGGGATCCGGCCGACGTCACGCGGATCCGCAGTCACGGGCTCTTCTCCAACCTGGCGCAGGAGGTCTCGAGGGCGCTGACCCTGCGCGACCATGGGGCGGACGTGGAGGACCTGCGGCGCGTACGTGAACCCGCGCATGACCTTCGGGTGCCCGAGGGGCTAGACCTTTCCGTCATCCCGGACGACGTCCTGCGCGTGTACCACCTGGCGACCAACACCGGCCTCGGCGCGAAAGGGCCGAGCGGGCTCGACGGCAGCAACAACTGGGTGATCGGGCCGTCCCGTACGGCATCCGGGCGTCCGCTGCTCGCCAACGACCCGCACCGCGCCGTCACCCTTCCGGCGCTGCGCTACATCGCCCACCTGTCCGCCCCCGGCCTCGATGTCATCGGCGGGGGTGAGCCGGCGTTGCCCGGCATCTCCATCGGGCACAACGGCCGGATCGCCTTCGGGCTGACGATTTTTCCCATCGATCAGGAGGATCTGTACGTCTACCGGACCAACCCCGCCGATCGCCGCGAGTACGCCTACCAGGGGCACTGGGAGCGGATGGAGTGCGTGCGCGAGACGGTGCCCGTCCGGGGCGGCGAACCGGTGGAGATCGAGCTGTGGTTCACGCGGCACGGTCCGGTGATCTACGAACGGGACGATCGGGACACGGCCTTCGCCGTACGCGCGGCCTGGCTTGAGCCGGGCATGGCACCCTACCTGGGCAGCATGGACTACATGGGCGCGAGCGGGCCGGAGGAGTTCGTCGCCGCGATGAGCCGCTGGGGCGCGCCGGGGGAGAACCAGGTGTACGCCGCGCCCGACGGCACGATCGGCTGGCGTCCCGCCGGCCTCGTACCCAGACGCGTCAACTGGGACGGCAGCCTGCCCGTGCCCGGCGACGGCCGGTACGAATGGGACGGCTTCCATCACATGGACGACCTGACGTCCGTACGGGACCCGGAGCAGGGCTGGTTCGCGACCGCCAACCAGCTGAACCTGCCCGACGGCTATCCCCACACGGTGACCCACGACTGGTACGCCCCGTTCCGGCACGAACGCATCGCCGAGGAACTCGGCTCGCGCACCGGCTGGACGGTCGCCGACTGCGTCCGCCTGCAGACCGACTACGTCAGCCTGCCCGCGCGGCGGATCCAGCCGCTGCTGTCCGATCTGACCAGCGACGACGCCGAAATCACCAAGGCGCTGGGCCTGCTGAGGCAATGGGACGCGACGCTGTCCGCCGACTCGGGCGCGGCCGCGCTGTTCGAGGTCTGGTACTGGCGGCACCTGCGGCCCGCCGTGCTCGATGCGGCACTGACGAGCCTGGTCCCGCCCGACCGGCGCGCCCAGGCGCTCGCCCGCATCCTTCCCGCCGGGGAAGAGGCCGCGGACGCCCGTGTGGACCTTCGCCTCCTGCTGTGTCCCGGCGACCGCCTGGGCCCCCCCGGCACGCTGCCGAAGATCATGCTCTCGACGCTCGCGGACGCGGTCGCGGAGGTCGAAGGGCTGCTGGGCGGCATGGAGTCCTGGGCGTGGGGCCGGCTGCACCAGGCCGAACCGCGCCATCCGCTGGGAGAATACGGGCCGTCGGTCGGACCGGTGCCGCGCGGCGGCAGCGGCGACACCGTTGGCAGCACCCCGTACACGCCCGACTTCCGTCAGTCGGGCGGCGCGACGTTCAGGCTGGTCATCGATGTGGGGGCCTGGGACGCGTCGGTGGCGATGAACTCCCCGGGCCAGTCCGGCGTCCCGAACAGTCCTCATCACCACGACCTGTTCGAAAGCTGGGCCGCCGACGAGGCGTTCCCGCTGCTCTACAGCCGCGAGTCCGTGGAGCGGAACCTCGACGAACGCATCCTCCTGAACCCGGCTTGATCCAGCTCCCGACAAAGAAAGCAGGTAATTCTTGCTTCTTCGAGGGCCCGTGAGATCCGCATCAAGATCAGTATTTAGCTGGAAGACTGGTTGCCTGTGACGCGCCCGGAACTGGCTCGGCGGATCTACTCCGCAGCCCACCTGACAGGCCACTTCGTGCTCCGTTCAGGACAGACCGCTACTGAGTACTTCGACAAGTACCGGTTCGAGAGCGACCCCGTTCTGCTCGACGACATCACTCGGGCGATGGCTCCGCTCGTACCCCCGGAGACTGAAGTGCTGGCCGGGCTGGAGATGGGCGGCATCCCCGTAGTCACCGCTCTGAGCCGGCAAACCGGTCTGCCGTGCGCGTTCGTCCGCAAGCAGGCAAAGCCGTACGGGACGTGCCGCCTGGCGGAGGGCGCCGATGTCGCGGGGCGGCGGGTCCTTGTGGTCGAGGACGTGGTGACCAGCGGCGGCCAAATCGTGCTCTCCACCACGGACCTTCGCGGCTTGGGTGCGCAGATCAGTCAGGCGCTGTGTGTAATCGACCGCGAGCAGGGCGGCGCTGAGACGCTCTCCGCCGCGGGGATCGGTCTGCTGTCACTCCTGACAGCCACCGACCTGCATGATGCGGCCTGAACCGGCTGTTTTGCGCTGTCCTGCGACGGTGAGGCGGGTCCCTGGCGTGCGCCCGTGTCGTCAGCCTCTCGCCTGACAGCAGGCAAAGCCCCTTGCGGCCGTCCGTGAGCTCCGGTTCATCCCTGGGCCCGTCGTTTTCCTCGGGCTGACCTGGGCCGACGCCCCGGTTTCATCCCGCGTATATCCCGCGACCACCGGCTGAGGGTTGCTTTCGGTGGCGCATAGCTGCACACACACGAAACCCCGGTGACCGGTGTTCGTGCTGGTCAGCCAGGGTTTTCCTTGATCAGGTGGGTGCCCCCGGCAGGATTCGAACCTGCGGCACACGGTTTAGGAAACCGTTGCTCTATCCCCTGAGCTACGAGGGCTTGACGCTGGTCAGAGCCTAGCGGACCTGCTGGGCCGTCTGCGGCCCGGTGCGATCATTGCACACATACTGCACTGGCTCCGATCAGACGCTCCGGCGGCTCCGGCGGTCCTGGTCCAGGGTACGACGTCATCACCGCTCCCAGTGCGAGGTTGCCGCCCCACTTGCCGACGGCCTGCCAGCGGCGGTAAGAGTCCGTGGATCGTCCGCACGGTGCGACTTCCTCCTGGTCATCCCGTCGCCGTCGCCCTAGGCCAAGCCGAGCAGACCAGGCCACGGTGGCGAAGGTCGTTCAGTCGTGGAGTGCTCCACCTTCACCACCGTGGCCTGGCCCGCTCCCCGCCGGGTGGGACGACGACGGAGGGGATGACCAGGCGGAGGGGGGCTGTGGCGTACGTACGCCGACGAGGCGCTCTACGGCCCGTCGAGTGGACCAGTTCCTCACATCTAATCCCAGAAATTGAAGATCACATCGCCGACCGACCCAG
>JBJMIW010000163.1:0-31031 GCA_045806665.1 Actinoallomurus sp. | reverse complement strand
GTCCGGGCGCGTCGCGGCGGTCGGTGAGGGCGTCACCGGATGGAAGGCCGGCGACGAAGCGTGCGCGCTGCTCAGCGGCGGCGGATACGCCACACGCGTCGCCGTGCCCGCGGGCCAGCTGCTTTCGGTCCCCCGCGGCCTGAGCCTGGTCGAGGCGGCCGCGCTGCCCGAGGTCACCTGCACCGTGTGGTCCAACGTGTTCATGCTGGCCCGGCTACGTCCGGGCGAGTCGTTCCTCGTACACGGCGGCTCCAGTGGGATCGGAACGATGGCCATCCAGCTCGCCACGGCGCACGGGGCGCGGGTGCTGTGCACGGCCGGCAGCACGGAGAAGATCGAGCGCTGCCGGGAGCTGGGCGCCGACGTCGCGATCAACTACCGCACGGAGGACTTCGTCGAGGCGGCGCGCCCCGTCGACGTGATCCTCGACAACATGGGCGGCCCGTACCTCGCCCGGAACGTCGACACGCTGGGCACCGGCGGCCGGCTCGTCGTCATCGGACTGCAGGGCGGTCGGGTAGGAGAGCTCGATCTGGGCAGGCTCCTCACGAAACGGGCATCGGTCCACGCAACCTCGCTGCGCGCCCGGCCGCCTGCGGAGAAGGCCGAGATCGTCGCCGCGGTCCGCGAGCACGTGTGGCCGCTGATCGAGTCCGGTGCCGTACGCCCGATCGTGGACCGTACGCTTCCGATGGCGGAGGCCGCCGCGGCGCACCGCGTGATGGAAGGCAGCACGCACATCGGCAAGATCGTTCTAACGGTGTGAGACTGGGATATCTATGAACAATCCACTGAACAGCGAAGACCCGCAGGTCGTCGTAGTCGGCCCGAACGGCATGCCCATCCCCCCAGGTGAGAGCACGGGCGAAGGCGAGTCAGAGGAACGACCGGTCACCGAGATGGTCGAACAGCCCGCCAAGGTCATGCGCATCGGCAGCATGATCCGTCAGCTTCTCGAGGAGGTGCGCGCCGCGCCGCTCGACGAGGCCAGCCGGGCGCGCCTGGCGGAGATCCACCAGCGCTCGATCAAGGAGCTGGAGGACGGCCTCGCGCCCGAGCTGATCGCGGAGCTGGAGCGGATCTCACTCCCGTTCACCAACACCGGCACCACTCCCAGCGAGGCCGAGCTCCGCATCGCCCAGGCGCAGCTCGTCGGCTGGCTGGAGGGGCTGTTCCACGGCATCCAGACCACGTTGTTCGCCCAGCAGATGGCGGCCCGCGCCCAGCTGGAGCAGATGCGGCGGGCGCTTCCTCCGGGCGTCATCCCGCAGCAGGAGGAGTCGGGCCACAGCCGCTCCCCCGGCCCGTACCTGTAAGAGCCCGCGCGGCGCGGGGACCGGCGCGACACCGGTCCCCGCGCCGTCTCCGTACAAGGATGCGCTCAGTCGGGGAAGAGCTCCTCGATCGTCCGGGCCACCCCGTCCTCGTCGTTGCCGGGAACCTTGTGGTGGACGGCGGCCAGCACGTCGGGGTGCGCGTTGGCCACGGCGTACGACCGGCCCGCCCAGGCCAGCATCGGCAGGTCGTTCGGCATGTCACCGAAGGCCACGACGTCGGCGGCGTCCACGCCGTGCCGGGTGCACAGCTCGGCGAGCGTGCTCGCCTTGGACACCCCTGCCGCGCTGATCTCGATCAGCCGGTCGCCGTTCGAATGAGTGGGCAGCACGAGGTCGCCGACGAGCCGCCTCGCCTCGGCCAGCAGCGCGTCGGCCTCCAGCTCGGGGTGCCGCGCCAACAGCTTGGCGGCCGGCCGGGACACGAGGTCCGCGACCGGGACGGGGGTCCGGGGCGTCTGGGAGTCCCAGAAGGACAGCTCGAAGCCGTCGGCGTACACCATCCCCTCGCCGTGCTCCACGGCGAACCCCAGCCCCGGCAGCGCTTCGCCGAGCACCTCCACCGCGGCGTGCAGCGTGTCCACCGGGATGAGGTGGGTGTCGACGACCTGCTCGGTGTGCAGGTCGTAGATGATCGCGCCGTTCGCGCAGATCGCGAGCCCACGGTGCGCGACCGCGTGGGCGACGGACCGCATCCAGCGCGGCGGGCGGCCCGTCACGAGGACCAGCATCGCGCCCGCCCGCTCGACGCGGGCGAAGGCCGCCACGGTCCGCTCGGACACCGTGTAGTCACTGCGGACGACGGTCCCGTCCAGGTCCGTGGCGACCACCCGGGGAGTCATCGCGTCGCGGGCTCGAGCACCTCACGGCCGAGGTACTTGCGCAACGCCTCGGGAACGCGCACCGAACCATCGGCCTGCTGGTGGTTCTCCAGGATCGCGACGATCCATCGGGTGGTGGCCAGCGTGCCGTTCAGCGTCGCCACCGGCCGGGTCCGGCCCTCGTCGTCCCGGAACCGCACGGACAGCCGACGCGCCTGGAACTCCGTGCAGTTGGACGTCGAGGTCAGCTCGCGGTACCGGCTCTGCGTCGGCACCCAGGCCTCGCAGTCGTACTTGCGGGCCGCACTGGTCCCGAGGTCGCCCGCCGCCACGTCGATCACGCGGTAGGGCACCTCGACCTTGGCGAGCATCTCCTTCTCCCAGTTCAGCAGGCGAAGGTGCTCCTCATGCGCATCCTCCGGATCGCAGTAGGAGAACATCTCCACCTTGTCGAACTGGTGCACCCGGATGATGCCGTGGGTGTCCTTGCCGTACGAGCCGGCCTCCCGCCGGAAACATGACGACCAGCCGACGTAGCGCCGGGGCAGGGCATTGACGATCTCGTCGCGGTGGTACGCGGCGAGCGGCACCTCGGACGTGCCGACGAGGTAGAGCTCGTCCTCGGGCAGGTGGTAGACCTCCGAGGCGTGCGCGCCGAGGAACCCGGTGCCCTCCATGGACTCCGGCTTGACCAGGACCGGCGGGATCATCGGGACGAACCCGGCCTCGATCGCCTGCTCCATCGCCAGGTTGAGCAGCGCCATCTGCAGCTGCGCGCCCACCCCGGTCAGGAAGTAGAACCGGGCGCCCGAGACCTTGGCGCCGCGCTCCATGTCGATCGCGCCGAGCCGCTCGCCGAGCTCCAGGTGGTCCTTCGGCTCGAAGTCGAAGGTGGGCGGCGTGCCGACCGTCTCCAGGACGACGTAGTCCTCCTCGCCGCCCGCGGGCGCGCCCTCCTCGACGATGTTCGGCACGGTCCGGAGGACGGTCTGCAGCTCCTGGTCGAGCCGCTGCGCCTCGGCGTCGGCCTCCTTGACCTGCTGGGCGAGCTCCTTGGCCCGGTCGAGCAGCTGCTGCCGCTCCTCGCCCTGCGCCTTCGACACCGACCTGCCGAAACTCTTCTGCTCCGCGCGGAGCGACTCAAAGACGCTCAGCGCGGAACGGCGCCGCTCGTCCAGGCCGAGCAGCTCATCGACGACGGCCTCGTCCTCGCCCCGGGCGCGCTGGCTCGCGCGCAGCCGGTCGGGATCGTTTCGAAGGGCTCGCAGGTCAATCACAGAGACGAGGCTACCGCCCGACCCGCCCCGCACCGACCCGATAACCGATCATCCGGCAGCCGATACGGCCGGGCGGCTCCGCCACGGATGGCAGAGTCACCGGCATGGATGATCTCTCATTCGCACTGTTCCTCGCCGACCGGGCGGACGCCGTCACGATGAGCCGCTTCCGCAGGGCCGACCTGGACGTGCGAACCAAGCCGGACCGGTCCGCGGTGACGGAGGCGGACCTGGCGACCGAACGCGCGCTGCGGTCGCTCATCGCCGAGCATCGGCCGGGCGACGGCGTCATCGGTGAGGAGTTCGACGAGACGCCGGGGGAAGGTCGGCGATGGATCCTGGACCCCGTCGACCACACCGACAACTACACGCGGGGCATCGAGGTCTTCGCGACCCTCATCGCGCTGGAGGAACACGGGCGGATCACCGTCGGTGTGGTCTCGGCCCCCGCCATGGGCCGCCGCTGGTGGGCGTCACGGGGTCAGGGCGCCTACACCAGCGGCCCGCCGTTCCTGGACGCCCCGGATGGCGCCGAAAGGCGGATCCGCGTCTCGGCGGTCGACGATCTCGCGGACGTCCATCTCTCGTACGCCGCGCTCGATCACTGGGACCGGCGCGGCCTCGTCCCCGCCGTCGTCGAACTGTCGAAGGCCGCGCGCTATGAGTTCGCCCCGGCCTGCTTCTGGGGTCAGATGCTGGTCGCCGAGGGCCGCTGCGACGTCAGCCTCAACCCACGGGCCAAGCTCTGGGACAACGCCCCGATCCAGGTCATCGTCGAGGAGGCCGGCGGGCAGTTCAGCGACCTGGCGGGCGAGCCGCGCATCGACCAGGACTGCGCCGTCGTCACGAACGGTCTCCTCCACGACGACGTGCTGGCCCGGCTCCGTACACCGGCTGGCGATACCCGCGGATTTCAGCCCTGACGAAAAGGGTTGCCCCGCCGTCGGCGATCGAGGACGATCGCGACGACACACCCCGTACGGCCTGCCGAACGGGGTGACCGGGGCCGCCCGCGTCCCACTCCCACCGGGCCTGGTGCGCCAGGGACGCGGGCGTCGGCCTTCCCTCGCCGTTGGGAGAACCGAATTGGTCTTCCACTCGCCGATGGCGGAAGATGCACGGGCCACGCGACATTCCGGAGGAACAACCCATGCGTAAAAGACCTGGCGTCCGCTGAAGGGGGTCAAGGTGGCCATATCGTTCAGACGGTCCGGCGCGAAGACCCTGATCAAGGCGGCGACGGTGACCTCCGACCGGTACGGGCGGTGGCAGAACAAGTTCAAGGCCGCCAAGGACGGCACCTGGTACGCCACGGCCCTCTGCAAGGACCCGTACCTGCCGATCGCCACCAGCGGCGACTACGTCGACGTGAAGTAGCGCAGGCCGTGACCCCAGGCGGGCGCCGGGGTCACACGTCGTGGCCGGAGCGGATGGCGTGCAGCCAGGCGGACGCCTCGGTGAAGTCGCTGTCGTGGGTGCCACGGCGGATCTCGGTGCGGCCGTGGTCGGCGCGCGGGTAGCTGCCGAGGAAGCGCACGTCGGAGCAGATGCGGCGCAGGCCCATGAGGGCCTCGCCGACCCGCGCGTCCGCGACGTGGCCCTCGCAGTCGATCCAGAAGCGGTAGCGGCCGAAGCCGTCGCCGGTCGGCCGGGACTGGATCAGGGTCAGGTTGACGCCGCGGACCGCGAACTCCGTCAGGAACTCCAGCAGCGCTCCCGGATGGTCGTCGGTGAGGTACGCCATCAGCGAGGTGCGGTCGAAGCCGGTCGGCGCGGTCGGCGGGCCGGGCGGCCGGACGAGCACGAACCGGGTGACCGCGCCGGGGCGGTCGGCGATGCTCTCCGCCGCGGCCACGAGGCCGTACCGCTGACCGGCGATCGGCGCGGCGATCGCGGCGTCGTACCCCGAGGTCGGGTCGGCGACCGCCATGGCCGCGCCGGCGGTGGACGTCCCGGTCGCCACCTGGGCGTGCGGGAGCGTACGGGCGAGCCAGCGGCGGCACTGCGCGTGCGCGTGCGGGTGGGTGCAGATGTTCTTGATGTCCTCGAGCTCGGTGCCCGGGCGGACGAGCAGCGCGAACTCGACGGGCAGCAGCACCTCACCGGTGATGAGCAGGATGTCGCCGTCGGCGAGCTCGTCGACGGACGTGGGCACCGGGCCTTCGACGGAGTTCTCCAGGGGCACCATCGCGGCGTCCGCGTCGCCCCGGCGGACCGCGTCCAGGGCCATCGGCACGGTCGTGAAGGGCTCGCGAGTGCCCTGGCGCGCCTCGGGCAGGGTGAGCAGAGCGGCCTCGGTGAACGTCCCCTCAGGGCCGAAGTAGGCGAACCTCTCGGGCCGGTCGACCGGTGTCGCGGTGTTGCGCGGGCTGTCGTCGGTCACGGAGTCCCCTCATGCCGCTGCTGTACAAGGTCCGGCGTCATCCCAGGTTACGGAGGGTCTCTACCTGGAATGCACCATTGGCGCGGATCACGTGGACGGGGAGGATCATCCGTCCACGCCCATGTCGCGCCCGTCGTCGAGCCGGATCTGCGGCCCCTGACCGAGCCTGGCCGCGCGTACGACCTGGTCCTCTTCCGGAGAGAGCAACTGGAGGCTGCGGCCACTGTGAACGATCTTGGCATAGGTGCGCGTCTCGGTGCGCCCATTGATGGAGGTCAGCACGACGCCGTCACCGGCGGAGTTGAGGAGGGCCAGCGAGAAGGACAGGCCGCCGGAGTCCTCCCGGAGCGCATCATAGTGGACGATCGCGACGTCGCGGATGGCACGGTTGTCGGTGACACCGGCGCTGGCCTGCAGGCGATGGCGCATGATCTCGGTGCACTCCTCGACGGCCTGCGCGGCACGGCGCCGAGCGGTCAGCCCGACATAGAGACCGAGTCCCCCGATGCCGACACCGGCCAGGGCGAGCGTGATGAGGATCACGGTCCGAGCGTACTCACTCGAGACCCTTCACGCGACGTATCCACGCGATCACGTTGTGGTCGCCGTGCGGCGGCCGTCCCCGCAGGGCGTCGGCGGCAGAAGACGAGGAGCAGTCCCAGCGCTGCCAGACCGTACGCATCCTGGACGATTCGCCCGAGCACCCGCGGACCAACGTGGTGAGCGAGCATGTTGGTCCCCCACCACGGGATCGTGAGGACGTAGTACACCCACACTCCGGCCGCCAGGGCGAGCGCCCTCCCGCTGCGGCCGGCCCCGGCGAGCGCCCCGAGGACGACGACCAGCCAGGCGAGATGATGGATCCACGAGACCGGCGAGACGAGCACCGCGACCAGGCCGGTGATCGCGATGCCGCCGATCTCGTCGCCCTCCAGCGCGCTACGCCGCGCGGCGCGGAACCCGAAGTAGGCGATCACCGCGGCGCAGCCGAGCCAGAGCACCGCCGCGAGCGAGTTCGGCAGGTAGGCCCGCAGCAGCATGCCGCGGATCGACTGGTTCGTCGTCGCGGTATTGGACCCGAGCCGTTCGCTGTCGAACAGGGCGCCGAACCAGTAGTCGGCCGAGTCCGCCGGCAGAACGAGGAAGGTCCCGAGCGTGGCGATCGCGGCGCCGGCGACGGCGGTGCCCGCCTCCCGTCGGCGGCCGGTGAGCAGGAAGTAGATGATGAAGACGCCGGGCACCAGCTTGATCGCGGTGGCCAGCCCGACGAGCAGGCCTCGGGGCCAGCGCGGCCGCGGCGCCGCGCAGTCCGCCACGCACATCGCCACCAGGAAGATGTCGACCTGCCCGAACCGGAACTGGTCCCGCAGCGGCATAGGGTACGCGCACAGCGCGACGAGGATCCCGGTGAGCACCGGCGCCCACGTGCCGAACCGGTCCAGCAGAGCCCGGAAGGCGTACCGCACCGTCACGGTCAGCGCGAGCAGGATCAACCCCACCCACACCCACTGGGCGACGGTCCAGGGCACGAAGGCGAGCGGCACCGCCAGCAGGACCGCGAAGGGCGGATAGGTGAACGGCAGCAACTGCGGCGGCTGGGTCATGAAGTCGTAGACCGGTGCGCCCCGCAGGACCGCCTGGCCGCCCGACCGATAGACGTCGAGGTCGACCATCCGCTGGTCGGGCGGGTTGGTCAGCCACTGCAGCGCGAGCGGCCCCACGGCGGCCACGACGATCACGAGACCCGCGACGACCATCGCGATCTCGCGTTTCGCCCTTCGCTCAGCCATGGGTCCATCCTGTCCCACGCCGGGTACTGCTGTGGCGCCGAACGAGACCGGTGAGAGACGGACGACGTCGGCCGTGAACCGAAGATCCGCAATGCCGCGTACACCGGCGAGCACGGCGGGGACGACACTAGCCTGGGGACGTCCCAAGATTCCGGAGGTGATCGTGGCACGGCCACGAAAGGCGGAACGTCACCGTTGGAGCGCCGCGGCCGCAGCGCTGGTGGGGTTCACCGCCGCGTTGCTGGGCCTGCTGCCGGACACGGCCACCGCCGCACCGGCCGCCACGACCGGCACACTCGTCACGTCGGCCGCCACCCCGGGCACGCCGACCTCCGGACCGGCCACGCCGTCGCCCGCCCCGGCATCGGGGCCGGGCTCGGCCGCGAAGACCCGGGGACGGGTGCTCCTCGTCGGGATCCCGGGGCTGCGCTGGGGGGACATCCGCCGGACCGGCACCCCGAACCTCTGGAACCTGACCGGCCGGGCGGCCGTGGGCACACTGTCCGTCAAGACGGTGGCCGGGCACACCTGCCCGATCGACGGCTGGCTGACCGTGTCGGCCGGCCAGCGGGCGCAGTTGAGCAACGGCAGCTGCGGCCTGCCGCCCGCGCCGACCGGAACGACGGTCCCGGGCTTCCCCGGCCTGCGCAAGGACAACGCGAACAATAAGTACGGCTCGAAGCTGGGCCTCCTCGGTGACGCGGTGCACCGGGCCGGCGGCTGCACGATGGCGATCGGCCCGGGCGCGGCGGTCGGCGCCGCGGACGGCACCGGTCGGGTCGACGGGTACGCGCCCTCGGTCGGCCAGGCGCCGGCCGACGCCTGGTCGCGCTGCGCGCTGACCGTGGTCGATGTGGACGACGTCGCCCGGGCGTACATCAACGCCGGCGTCGACGTGAACGGCCGGCAGGTCCGGGTGACCCCGACGGGCCGCGCGGCGGCGGTCTCCGCCGCCGACGCCCGGGTCGGCCGGATCCTCCGCGCGACTCCCGCCGGAACGACCGTGCTGCTGGCCGGGCTGTCCGACAACACGCACAGCCCGCGTCTGCACGTCGCCATGGCCACCGGCCCGGGGTACCGGCCGCGCTACCTGACGGCGAACTCCACGCGTACGGGCGGCCTCGTCACGCTGACCGACGTGACGTCCACGATCCTGCACACCCTCGGCGTCGCCCAGCCGAAGGACGCGGTGGGCTCATCCTGGCGCCCCGACGGGCGGAAGTCGGCCTCCGTGTCCCGGGTCGTGCGCGCGATGAAGGACCGGGACGCCCTCGCGGAGACGTACAGCCGCTTGGTCTTTCCCTTCTACATGGCGCTCATCGTGGTGCAGGTCGCGCTGTACTCCTTCGCGACCGTGGCGCTGCGCCGCAAGAGCCACCGTCGGCTGGCGGCGACCAAGATGCTGGCGCTGGCCGCCGGGGCGCTGCCGGTGGCGTCCTTCCTGGCGAACGCCGCCCCGTGGTGGAGGAGCGGGCAGCCCGCGCTGACGCTGACGCTCCTGATCCTGGCCGGCGTCGTAGTGATCACGGCTGCCGCGATGGCCGGGCCGTGGCGCCGGTCCGTGACCGGACCCGGTGCGGTCGTCGCCGGGGCGACCGCGCTCTTCCTGAGCCTGGACGTCATGACCGGGAACCACCTGCAGAACTGCAGCATGCTCGGCTACACGCCGGTCGTCGCCGGGCGGTTCTACGGCTTCGGGAACACGACCTGGGCCCTGTGGATCACCGGGCTGATCATCCTGGCCGGCGCACTGGCGGGCGGGTCGATCGCCAGGCGAGGCGACCGCCGCCTCGTCCCGATCGCCGTCGTCATCGCCGCCGGGGCGGCCGCGCTCGTCATCGACGGCGGGCCGATGTGGGGGGCGGACTTCGGCGGCATCATCGCGGCGATCCCCGGCTTCACGGTCTTCGCGTTCATGCTCGCCGGTCGCCGGATCCGGCCCACCCGGGTGGTCGCGGTGCTGGCGGCCGGGGCCGTGCTCGTGCTGGGCGTCTCGTTCCTCGACTCGCTCCGGGCGAACCCCACCCACATCGGGGAGTTCTGGGACAGCCTGACGAGCGGGGACGCCGGCACGGTGATCTTCCGGAAGTTCCTCGGCATGGTCGGCACGTTCGGCAACTGGAAGCTGTCGGTGATCATCGTCGTCGGCGTCGGGTTCCTGTTCTTCGCCCTGCTGCGGCCGTCGGCCTGGCGCGCCGCCGCGCTGCACATGGCCTACGAGCGCGCCCCCGCGCTGCAGGCCACGCTCACCGCCGTGCTGGTCACGGCGGTGGTCGGCATGCTCGTGAACGACTCCGGCGTGGCGATCCCCGCGATGGCGTTCACGGTCGCGGTCCCGCTGGCGCTCGCCGCGAGCGTACGGGCGCTGGAGCTCGCCGGGCACGAAGCGCCACCACGACCAGAGCGGTCAGAAGAGCCGTCAGCACGCAAGGGGTGACCCGCGAGCGCACGTCGGTGATCAGCCAGTCCAGGGAGCGCGGGAGCCCGGCGAGCCGCGGGTCGCGGGCCGGCAGGTAGGCGAGGGCCAGCACGCTCGTCCGGGCCAGGAGCAGCCCGTCGAGGCGCGACCAGGGCACGAGCGCGAGCATCGCCCAGCCGAGGCCGTCGTACCACGGGAGGGCGTACGGCGCGGCGAACAGCCAGGCGATCGCCAGGACGGCGGTGATCCGCAGCGCGTCCTCACCGGCCGGATCGGCGGCGACGCGGATGTCCCGTACGCGCGGGCGGGGCTCGGCGCGCAGGAGCAGGAACGCCAGGAGGGCGGTCAGGACGATAGCCGACTGCTGGACGGCCACGCGCGGCAGCGTGACCAGGAGCCCGCCGTTCGTCCCGGCGAACAGGTGCCAGGGCGTGGCCAGCGCCACCGCCCGGGAGGCCCGGCTCAACTGGTCGAACGAGTGGTGCCCGGCCATGAGGTACGCCAGGCCGGTGACGACGAGCGCCGCGCCGGGCAGCGCCAGGAGCCGCGCGACCGCCGCGCCGGCGCCGGTCCGTACGGATCCGGTGGCACGGCGGGCCTCCCACCAGTCGCGCAGCAGGATCCAGGCCGGTCCCGCACCGAGGATCGCCACGTTGATCTTCACCGCCGCGCCGGCGCCGATGAGGATCCCGGCGGCGACACAGCGGCCGAGCGTCCGGGCGCCCGACTGCCGGGACCAGGGCGGGTCGGGCAGCGCGAACATCACCAGCCCGGCGACCGCGAACGCGAGCGCGAGGACGTCGTTGTGCGCCCCGGCGACCAGCGCGTACAGCAGCAGGGGGTTGGCCGACCACAGCAGCGCGGCGCGCAGCCGGCGGTCCCGGTCGCCCCGCGCGGCGTGCGCCAGCAGCAGGCCGACGGCGAGGAAGGCGATGACCTCCGTCACCGACATGACGAAGACGGTCAGCCGGACGGAACGCCCGCCGATCAACGACGCGAAGGTCTGCTGCGCCGTCGCGATCGGGCCGTACAGGGTGGGGGCGTCCCGCCAGTCCTGCACCGCGCCGATGACCGGGTCGCCGGGCAGGGCACGCGCCGCCGTGGCGTACGGGTCGTTGCCGGTGACCGCCATGCGGCCGTACGCGGCGTAGTTGAGGTGGTCCGCCGAGCCGATCGGCGGCATGAACATGAAGGCCACGGCCGCGACGGCACCCGCGATGAGCAGGATCCGCGGCCGGATCCACCAGCCGCGCCGGGAGGCGTAGAGGCACAGGCCGAGGCCGAGGGCCGACAGCCCGACGCCCGCCGCGGTGAGCGTGATGATGAGGTGCGGGGAGGGGTGCGCGTCGAGGGAGTACGGCGGCTGTCCGGAGCCTCCGGGCAGGGCGGGCTCCATCACCGAGGGTCCGAGCAGGGCGACGGTCAGGAAGCAGGCCAGGCCCAGCGCGGCAGTGGACAGCCCCGCGAAGCCCAGTCGGTCAGTGCGGGGCACGGCGCAGCCGGGCCAACTGGCGGGCCACGGCGGGCTCGCGGGCCGCGAGGGCCCGCGCGACGTCGCGGAACTGGCGCGCGCGGTGCAGTTGGGCGCGCCAGTCGGTGCCGGTGGCACGGTGCGCGAGGGGGACCTCGACCTCGGCGACCTTGAAGCCGCTGCGCAGCAGGTCGATCGTGAGGCCGGTCTCGACCCCGAAGCCGGGCGCGAGCGGCAGGGCCGCCTCGAAGGCCTGGCGGGTGAGACAGCGCTGACCGTTGAGCGGCTGGGTGGGCGTCCAGCCCGTCAGGCGTTCGATGCCGTCGCGGGCCAGCCGGACGACGAAGCCGTGTCCGCCGAGCTTCACCCGCTCGGTGAAGACGGCGATCGTCATGGCGGCCGTACCCGCCCGGACCGGCTCGATCAGCGGCCCCGCCTGCCGGGCCGTGTCGGCCAGGTCGGCGTCGAGGAACATCAGGTGACGCGGGACGTCGCCGTCCAGCAGCCGTACGGCGGCGGCACCCGTCTCCATCGCGGCGCCCTTGCCCCGATTGCGCGAGTGCCGTACGACCTTCGCACCCGCGCCCTCGGCCAGCCGGCCCGTCGCGTCGGTGGACCCGTCGTCGACGACGACGACGAGGTCCACGCCGGGCAGCGACGCCGCGGCCTCCACCGTCGCGGCGATCCGGTCCTGCTCATCCTTGGCCGCGATGATGACGGCCGTGTCCGCCTGCATGAAGGCGATGGTAGTGGCGGTCAGGTGCCTTCGAGGGCCGGTAGGGCATCGTGCACGGAGAACACCGTGTCGAGACCCGTGACCTGAAGGATGCGGCGGACGGCTGGACGCGGCGATGCCAGCTCGAGCGAGCCGCCGTGTTCACGGAGTCGCTTCATGGCCGAGAGCAGGACGTTCATCCCGGTCGAGTCGCAGAACTCGACCCCGCTCAGGTCCACCACGACCCGGCCGGCTCCGTCGCGGACGAGGGAGGCCAGCTCGGCTTGCAATCTGGGCGCCGTATAGAGATCGACCTCGCCGTAGACCGATACGACGGCGTGACCCCCCTGAGACGCGGTCGAGACCTTTAGCTCCACGTGCCGCACACTAGCGCTCTCCGAGCGGACGAACCAGAGCCGAGCAGGATTAGGGCTCGTACATTGCCGGGCTGTGGTCCGCGCTTTGCCATCGCGCCCGGGACTTCTGCGGCTTACGGGGGAAATGTCCCGGCAATTCCGGCCACCGCGCGGCGACAGGGAGATCTTCTCAATTATCGTCGCCGAAGTCCGCGAATCCGTCCACCGGCGCGTCGCTATGCGAGAAGCTGGGATGGTGACACGACGCGCGATGACCGCCCACATGTCCGGCGATTTCGGACATCGCCGTGTCCGTGAGCGCTTGGAGACCATCCGCACCAGATCCGAGAAGTCCAGTTCATGGCGGTCCATCACGCAATACCTTTCCCGCCTGGTGAACCGCGAGGGGTTCGTACCGGTCAAGGCCCGCCTGGCCCGCGAGGACATCGTGTTCCTCGCCTCCGCCCGCGACGAGGTCATCGCCTTCTGCGAGATGACGCTCCGCCTGATCGACCTGCACCAGCCGCGCGACGCCGGCGGCATCACCAGTGACAGCGGTAACCCCCTGTGCCGGTGCCGAACCTGCATGTGGCGCTGGCCGTGCCCGACCTTCCGCACGATCCAGGACGCCGTCGACCGGGCCCCGGGCTCCTGACCGCCCATCGGCACGCCATTTTCTCGCTACTTGACTATGAGTAACTAATGGCGAAAATGGCCGTCCCTGCGTCTCGGCCCAGCGGAAACCCCCGGCGGAAAGAACGGGCTCACTCCGCCCGTACGAGTTCGGCCCGGGGACCTCGCCGATCTCGGACGCATTGCCGCCCGGCGGCGAGTTGTCCACAGGGTGTGGGTTCCGTCGTCCACAGGACCTCCAGCGCGGGGAACATCACGCTGACCAGTAATCCTAGGGCCTGCCCGGGCAGGGAACCCGATCATGAGCGGCCCTCGTACACGAGTTGTCCACCGGTTGTCCACAGGGACCTCGGCCGACGGGGGACGGCCGGCGATACTCGGTCGTGACCAAGATCGGGAGGATCCGCCCTGCCATCGAAGGCCGAGCGCGTAGGCTCGCCTCCATGGGGCGGACGATTCTCAACATCATCGGAGTCCTGCTGGCGATCTGGCTGTTCTTCACGGTCCTCGGAATGCTCGTGGCCGCATTGAAGTTCTTGATCTGGATCGGCGTTCTGGCGGTCGTCGGCGCCATCGTCGTCACGGTGATCAGCAAAATGGCGAAGAGCTGATAGCGGGCCTTGTGCCGCCATGGGGATCGCGCGGATGATTCCGTCATGAACCTGACGGGCATCCTGCGGGACCGGGCAGCCGAGCGGCCGGACGCGACCGCCTTCCTCTACGAAGGGGTGCGCGTCACGTACGCGGAGTTCGACCGCCGGGTGGACCAGGTCGCGGCGGCCCTCCATGCCTCCGGAGTGGGCCGGGGCGACCGGGTCGCCGTGCTCGACAAGAACTCCCTCGCCTATGCCGAGCTGCTGTTCGGCGCGGCCCGCGCCGGAGCCGTGCAGGTCCCGATCAATTACCGGTCGTCCGCCGACGAGATCGCCTACATCGTCGACAACGCGAAGGCGCCGGTGCTCATCGCCGGGCAGGAATTCGTTCCGGTACTCGACGCCATCGCGGAGCGCCTCGACCACACCGAGCACCTGGTCGTCGTGGGCGGCACCGGTCACCGCTACACGGACTATGACGCGTGGACCGATCGGGACGCCGGGCACGGCGACGAGTCCGGTGAGGTGTTCGTCCAGCTCTACTCCTCGGGCACCACGGGCCGCCCGAAGGGGGTCATGCTGACCCACGAGAACTTCCTGACCGCGGTTTCGATGAGCGAGCAGATCTGGAACCTTCGCCCGGACAGCGTGCTGATGGTCGCGATGCCGATGTACCACATCGCCGGGTGCATCCTCACGGTCTGCGCGGTGTACGACGGCATCCCCTGCGTGCTGGTCCGGGAGCCCGACCCGGTCGGCATCGCCCGCGGCATCGAGACCCACAAGGTCACCCACATCTTCCTCGTCCCGGTCCTCCTGCTGTTCATGCAGCAGCTCCCGGAGGTGCGCCGGACGGACCTGTCCAGCCTCCGCCTGCTCATCTACGGGGCCTCGCCGATCAGCGAGGAGGTGTTGCGGGGCGCGATGGAGATGCTGCCCGACTGCGACTTCATGCAGGTGTACGGCCTGACAGAGACCACCGGGGCGATCACCCACCTGCCTCCGGCCGACCACGTGCCCACCGGCACCCGGCTGCGCAGCGCGGGCATCGCCAACCCCGGCACCGAGCTCAAGATCATCGACCCGGCGACCGCCGAACCGGTACGCGCCGGGCAGGTCGGCGAGATCGTCTGCCGCTCCGCGCAGAACATGGCGGGGTACTGGTCGCTCGGCCAGGCCACGCGGGAGACCCTGCTCCCCGGCGGTTGGCTGCGCACCGGCGACGCCGGCTACCTCGACGAGGACGGCTACCTCCACATCCACGACCGCATGAAGGACATGATCATCTCCGGCGGCGAGAACGTGTACCCCGCCGAGGTGGAGAACGTCCTGATGAGCCATCCGGCGGTCTCCGACTGCGCCGTCATCGGCGTGCCGGACGACACGTGGGGTGAGACGCCGAAGGCGATCGTCGTCCGCGACGGCGAGCTCGGCGAACGCGAGCTCATCGACTTCTGCCGGAGCAGGCTGGCCCACTTCAAGTGCCCGACGTCGATCGAGTGGACGGACGCCATCCCCCGCAACCCGACCGGCAAGGTGCTCAAGCGCGAGCTTCGTCGACCGTACTGGGAGAACGAGAGCCGCGCTGTTCGTTGAGACAGGACGGCGGAGGACCGCCGGCGCGAGCGAGGGGGGAGCCGGCAGCCGACGCCGAACGGTGCAGCCGACAGCGCACTCGAGGGGGAGATATGAACGCGTTCCCGCCAGGGCCGCCACCGGGCCCGCCCCACCCCCAGTCCGGCCCGCCGGACCCCCCCTCGGGTCCGTACGGACCCGTTCGGGCTGCCCCCGGGTCCGCCCGGAGCGCCGCCCCCGATGCGGCCGCCGCTTCCGCCCGAGCAGCTCCGCGCCATCCTGGGCAACGCGATCATGCGTCAGACGTCTTTGGGCTGGCGCCTGCAGGCGCAGTTCGACACGCAGGCGGTCATGGTCAGCGGCGGCCAGGTCAACCACGTCCTGCACCTGCTGATCACGCTCCTGATGTGCGGGCTCTGGCTGCCCGTCTGGGTCATCCTGGCCATCACCGGCACGGAGAAACGCCTGAGCATCACGGTCGACCCGTACGGCGTGGTGCTCTTCAATGGCCGCCCGGTGGCCCCGATCGGTCCGGTGGGGCCCCTCCCGGGGCCGCCGCCCGGCAACGTCAACGCCCAGGCCGTCGCCGCCGCCAACCTGCGGCGTGAGATGCGCCGCAAGGCACGGGAGCAGGCCGCGGCCGACATCGTCCTCGCCCGTGAGCTGCGGATCGGCCGTCCCGACCTGCCCCGCCAGTTCGATGACGGCGGGCTGATCGACGTGAACCACGTACCCGCGCAGGCGCTCACCCTGTTCCCGGGCGTGACTCCGGAACTCGCCGAGCACATCGCGCAGATCCGGGACCACGTCGGCGGCTTCTCCTCCGCGGAGGAGCTGGCGGCCACCGCCGACCTGCACCCCGACCTCCTGCCCGAGATCGCGGAGTACGGGATCTTCCTGCCGTGACTCAGGGCGTCACCTGGTTCAGATCGCCGACCTGCCGATCAGGCATCGCAGGCGGGTCCATCCCAGCACGCCCGATTACAGAGTCTTTGGCCTGTTGAAGACAGTCTGAAGAGGTCAGAGGCTGAATATCCAGTTAGGCTCACTACTGTGACTCATGTGCACCGCGTCGACAGCGAGGTCGGTCGCCTCCGCACGGTCCTTCTGCACCGGCCGGGCCCAGAACTCAAGCGACTCACTCCCCGCAACAACGATCAGCTTCTCTTCGATGGCATCCCCTGGGTTGGCCGCGCCCAGCAGGAGCACGACGCCTTCGCGCAGGCCCTGCGCGACCACGGGGTCGAGGTGCTGTACCTGACCGAGCTCCTGCAGGACACGCTGGAGTACCAGGACGCGCGCGACGAGGCCATCGCCGACGTCCTGACCGACCAGCGGCTCGGTGACCAGCTCCGCGTCATCCTGGAGAGCCACCTCGCCGACCTGACCACCGAGGACCTCACCCAGGTGCTCGTCGCCGGCCTCGCCCATGAGGAGCTGAAGACCGGCCGTGGCCTGGTGTACCAGCTGATGGACCGGCACGACTTCGTCATCGACCCGCTGCCGAACCTCCTGTTCACGCGGGACTCCAGCGTGTGGGTCGGCGACGAGGTCGCGGTGACCAGCCTCGCCATGAAGGCGCGCCGCCGCGAGACCGCCCTGACCCGCGTGATCTACCGGCATCACCCACGGTTCGAGGGCACCCGGCACCTGTACGACCCGGGCCTGGAGCACATCGAGGGCGGCGACGTCCTCCTGCTCGCGCCTGGCGTGCTGGCCATCGGCACCGGGGAGCGTACGACCCCGGCGGGCGTGGAGCGGATCGCCCGCCGCGCGTTCGACGCCGGCCTGGCGCACACGGTGCTGGCGGTACCGATCGCGCAGGAGCGCGCGACCATGCACCTCGACACCATCTGCACGATGGTCGACGTCGACAAGATCGTGATGTACCCGGCCGTGGCCTACTCCCTGGTCGCCTACACGGTGACCAAGGACAACGGTGACCTGCGCGTCTCCCGGGCGCGGCCGTTCCTGGAGGCCGCCGCCGACGCGATGGGCATCGATCGGCTCCGCGTCATCGACACCGGCCTCGACCCGGTGACCGCCGAACGCGAGCAGTGGGACGATGGCAACAACACCCTGGCGATCGGTCCGCGCCTGACGGTGGCGTACGAGCGGAACATCGAGACGAACGCACGCCTTGAGGAGGCGGGCATCGAGGTCATCCGGATCCAGGGCAGCGAGCTGGGCAGCGGCCGCGGTGGCCCGCGCTGCATGTCCTGCCCGATCCTCCGCGACCGGGTCTAGGGCGTAGGCGACGACGACCGGTACCGACCGGTCGTGCGTATCGCGTGCTGATGGATCCTCAGGCGGAGTGGTGGGCGGTCCGTATCGGCTGGATCAGGGGCGCGGCGTGGCCGTTGGGCGATGACTGCCCGGCGCGGAGGTTCGCCCAGACGGTGGTGCTGTCGTCGTCATGGGCGACGCCCCATCCGTCCGAAAGTGTCTCGACGATGCTGAGGCCGCGGCCACCGAGCGAGGACAGGGCGGCGCGCGTTCGGCGCGGCTCGGTCATGGAGCCACCGTCGCTGACGGCGAGCTGGATGAGGTCGCCCTCGTGGCTCCAGGAAACCCGGATCTCGCCGGACGGTAGAGGACGTGCGTGCCGCAGCGCGTTGCTGATCAGCTCGCTGATGACGACGGCCGCGTCGTCGGCGACCTCCTCGTACACACCCGACGCACGCAGCTCGGCACACAGGCGCTTACGCACCCCCGAAACGCTGGACGGCGCATGTGGCAGGAACACGACGCTCGACACCCTCACCTCCCGGGCGGTCGACTCCCGGATACTCCCCGTAACTTGGTCACCCCGGTAACGACCGAAATGCCCACTTAAAAAACGCGGAAACCGCGCCACAGGAATCTGTTACCAACACCACGTGTAACTGTGACCTCCGCCACGCCGTGAAGGTCCAGCCCATCTGGGCAGTATGCCCAAGTATGACCGGTTACCCAATGTGACCAGAACGGGGGAGGGTAAACCGCATGCTGGTGCCCTCCCGGCCGTCCGGACGCGGGTGTGCGGAGACGTCGCCGCACTGCGCGCGGGCCAGTCGGCGCACGATGTAGAGGCCCAGTCCCAGGCCCCCGAAACGGCGGCGGTCCCCCGCCTCTCCCTGCACGAAGCGCTCGAAGACCCGCTCCCGGTCGCCGGCCGGAATTCCGATCCCGTCGTCCTCGACCGTCACCGCGATGACGTCGCCCTCCAGGTGGGCGCGCACGGTGATGACGCCACCGTCCGGGGAGTACTTGACGGCGTTCTCCAGCAACTGGCCGACGATGATGTCCGTGGCCATGGAGTCGCCGAGTGCCTGCGGCAGGTCGTTCGCGACGTCCAGCTCGACGGTGTGGCGCTCGGAGACGCCGCGGAGGCCGTACGCCGCTGCGCGCAGCAGGTCCCCGAGGTCAAAGGGTTCGCTGGTCACGATGAGCCCGTCCGGCACCGCACGGGAGTAGAGCAGGTTGTCGACGAGGCGGCCGAGGGCGTCCGCCCGGTCGGCGATCGTGGCGACCGCCCGCCGCCGATCCGCGTCGTCGAGCTTCTCCCACCGGTCGGCCAGCGTCTTTGAGAACCCCCGCACGACCGTGATCGGGGTCCGCAGCTCGTGGCTTGTCATGGACAGGAAGAGGTCCTTGGCCGCCTCGAGGGACTTGGCCTCGGTGACGTCGCGGAAGTCGACGACGACCTCGTCATGGCCCTCGATCTCGGTGTGCAGGACGCTCAGCCACGTGCCGGACTCCAGCTGGATCGTCGGCTCGGCACCGGGTGCCGGCAGCGCGAACGGCAGCGGCCGGCCGATGACGTCCTCGGGGGCCAGGCCGGTGAGCTGATGTGCCGCCGGGTTCCACCGCCGCACGACGCCGTCGCGGTCGAGCACCGCGATGCCGTCCGCGCTGGCCTCGATCACCGCCCGCTCGTGCCGGCGCTGGCGGACCACCTCGGCGTAGTTCATGGCGTTGCCGATGACCACGCCGGCGTGGCCGGCGAAGAGCTCCAGCAGCTCCAGCTCGATATGCCCCGCCTTCCGGCCGGAGAACAGAGCGTACAGCGCGCCGTACGGGCTGCCCTGGACGTTGGAGATGCCGACGGCGATCGTGTGCAGGCCCTCCAGCTCGGACCAGATGAGGTCGCCGAGCCGGCGGGTGTCGGAGGTCGCCAGCATGACCGTGCGCCCGGAGCGGAGCAGCTCACCGACGAGGCTGGAGCGAAGGTTGGAGGTCGAGTCGCGCAGGCTCCGGGGCAGCCCGGTCATGCTGACGAGCCGCAGGGCGTTATTGTGCTGCTCGATGACCACGAAGCCGGCGGCGTCCGCGCCGGTCAGCTCGATGAGGCCCGAGGTGACCCGGTCGAGGACCGCTGAAAGGTCGAGTTCGGCGTTGAGGTCGGCCACCACGTCGTTGAGCCGCCGGACGAGCCGGATGCGCTCGGCGGTCTGGTGCTGGACCGCCTCGTCCTCGCGCACCGGGCGGTAGAGGCCCACCCAGCCGAGGAGCCCACCGTCCTCGTCGCGCATGGCACTGGCGACCGCCCGGACGTCCAGCAGCCGGCCGTCGCGGTGCAGCCGCCGGGTGAGGAACGAGGTGTGGCCGCCCTCGCGGACGCGTTCGAGCACGGCGCGGTGCTCCGCCGTGTGCTCCTCAGGGACGATGCGCAGCGGCCGGTCGAGCACCTCATCCGCGGCCCAGCCGAACATCCGCTCGGCGGCGGGGTTCCACAGACTGACGGTCAGGTCGGCGTCCACCGCGATCATCGCGTCGGCGGAGGAGGCCACCGCCGCACGCATCACCGCATCCGAGGAGCCCACGGGGCCCATAGTGCCACCCGCGGGACGCACCTACGCGAAGGTCAGCACCAATCCGCACTTCCGGCATCGTTTCTGGTTGGGGGCCGTCTGCATCCAGTCGTGATCACATTGGGCCATCGTGATCGCCTCCCCGCGCTCCCGTACTCCCATCATGACGGCATACCGCCGACGTGACGGGATATTCAGGGAGTCTTCGCCGACGGAGCAGGCCGACCGCCGCCGTCACCGCCGCCGCGACGGCGAAGGACAGGAGCGAGGCGCTCATCCAGTCCGCCGGGGTGAAGTGCAGCGCGCTCTGCGCGTGCGTCCACAGGCGGGACCACCAGCCGACCTGGCCGGGGTTGACGAGCTGGTACGTGGCGATGCCCGCCGCCCACGCGACGACCATCCCCCAGCGGGCGGGCGCGCGGTCCGACACGTCCCAGCCGCGCCGTCCGGTGAAGCAGAAGAAGTCCACGGCCAGGACGCCGAGCATCGGCACGAACACCGACCCGATCAGCGTCAGGAAGCCCGCGTAATTGTTCATGTTCAGCGCGAGGGCCAGCACCGTCGTCAGGGCGCCCAGCGCGACGGTGAGCACCCGCCGGTCCGCGCGGGTCACGAGGTTCTGGATCGAGACCGCCGTCGAGTAGACGTTGGCGAACGACTGGTCGACCTCGCGCAGGACGAAGACCGCGAAGAACAGCGTGCCGAGGGCCACGTGCTGGAACGGGCCGAAGACCTTCGAGGAGTCGCCGGCGACGAGCGCGAGGGCCAGGAGGCCCAGAACGTACGCGACGACCTGCGTCAGACCGTACGCCACGCTCGCGGCGCCGAACGCCGCCCGCTCGGAGCGGGAGTGCCGCGTGTAGTCGGCCGCCATCGGCACCCAGGAGATGGAGACGGCCAGCGCGGCGTCCGCGCCGATCCAGAAGTGGCTCCACGACCCGTGGTCGAGGTTCGGCAGCGGCTGCCGGGCGAGCTGGACGTAGAAGTAGGCGAGGGCGAGGACGACCGCGACGGTGACGTACCGGCGCAGGACCCGGACCGACCCGAGCGGCCAGAACGTCAACACGGTCGTGACCACGCCCGCCACGACGACGTACGCCCAGTGCGGGCCGCCGCCGGCGAGCTGCTCGGCCGCGCTCGCGATCGTGACCAGCTCGAACGTGCCCCAGCCGACCATCTGCAGGATGTTCAGGACAGTGGGGACGTACGACAGGCGCGTGCCGAACAGGCCCCGCAGCAGCATCATCGCCGGAACGCCCGCACGGGTGCCCGGCACGGCCGCCAGCCCGAGCATGATCCCGCCGATCGCGGTGCCGACGATCATGGCGACGATCCCGGCCACGATGGGGAGCCGGGGTACGCCGTTGGCGTCCGGGGCGAGCACGGTGTACGCGCCCGAAAAGGCGAGAAGGCTCACGCCCAGGTTGGCCCAGAAAGCACTCTGGTCCCAGAAGCTGAGGACCTTCGGGGCGGGCTCGTCGAGTGTGTACGGGGCTTCGTTGCTCGGACGCTCGTCGACGGCGACGCTCAAGGCACACTCCCTACGCCGGCATTACCCGGTCAGGTTCGAGCGGTCGGCGGCACGTGCGGTAGCCGCCCTCTCAGCCCGGTCGTCGTCCGAGCTCCCGCGGGTTCTGAACTTTTCCGCCGCTAATGTACCTCGTCAGGCCACGTAGGGCTCCCCGCCCGATTCGCTGACCATCGGGCGACCCGCCGTCGCCCAGGCGTGCATGCCGCCCTGGACGTTGGCGGTCTTCCATCCGGCGTTGTTGAACGCCACGACCACCGACGCCGAGCGGGCGCCCGACCGGCAGATGACGAAGATGTCCTCACCGGTGGGCACCTCGGACGCACGGGCGCCCAGCTGGCTCAGCGGGATGTGCACGGCACGAGGCGCGTGGCCGGCCTGCCATTCGTCCAGTTCACGCACGTCCAGGAGAAACGCGTCGTCCGGAACCTTGGCGACCTCCACCGCGGGAACCTGTTCCCTGAAAGAGTTCACATCTCAAAGGAACCACGAGCCGTCGCCCGGAGTCGAATCGTCATGAGGCAATCTCTCTCCAGACTGGGACCAGCGGCCGTCGCCATCCCCGGCATCGTCGCCGCCCTTGCGCTGGGCGGTTGCGCTAACGGGAACGGATCCGCGACGGTTCGGCCGAGCGAGGGCTCGTCCGCCCCCGGGCAGACCGGGTCGGCCAGGACCCGGCTGACCATCACCGTCCGCGCGTCGCAGACGTCGGCGCCGAAGACCTGGACGCTCACCTGCGACTCGGTGGGCGGGACCCTCGCCAAGGCCAACGAGGCGTGCGCCGCACTGGCGGCGGCGGCCGCGAAGGGGCAGGACCCGTTCGCGCCGACGCCGAAGGACCAGATGTGCACGCAGATCTACGGAGGCCCGGAGACCGCCACCGTCACCGGCACCTGGAACGGCAAGAAGGTCGACGCCACGTTCAACCGGAAGAACGGCTGCGAGATCAAACGGTGGGGCACCCTCGCCCTACTGTTCGGCCCCGTGCCGCCCGCCCGCTGAGCACCGGCGTCCGCTCAGCTCGGGCACCGCGCTGAGCCTCGCCGCTCGGCGGCGGCCGTTCAGCCACGCGGCCCGGGTGGCGGCTGAGGGCGGATCGCCGCCTGGCGCGGGGTCACCGCCCGTACGCTCACCGCCCGGCGCCGGCCGTACGCTGCTCAGCCGCGCGGCGCGAGTGGCCGCCCCGGGCGGGCCACCGCCCTTCGCTCGACCCCGGCGGCTTACTTGAGCAGGCGGGACATCCGGCGGTCCGCCAGGGGCTTGCCGCCCGTCTGACACGTCGGGCAGTACTGCAGGGCGGAGTCGGCGAACGACACCTCTTTGATCGTGTCGCCGCAGACCGGGCACTTCTGCCCTGCCCGGCCGTGGACCCGCAGGCCGCCCTTCTTCTCGCCCTTGAGGTCCTTGGCCGCCAGCCCCCGGGAGCGCTCGACGGCCTCGCCGAGGGTGCGGACGATCGCGTCGTACAGCGTCGTGACGTCCTCGTCCGTGAAGCTCGCGGCACGCTTGAAGGGCGACATCCGCGCGACGTGCAGCACCTCGTCGGAGTAGGCGTTGCCGATCCCGGCGATCACGCTCTGGTCGCGCAGCAGCCCCTTGATCTGGGTGCGGCGCCCGTCGAGGATCCCCTTCAGCGTCTCGGTGGTGAAGCCGTCGCCTAGTGGGTCGGGGCCGAGCGACCGGACGCCCGGGACCTCCGTGGCGTCCCGCACGACGTAGGCGGCGAGCCGCTTCTGCGTGCCCGCCTCGGTCAGGTCGAACCCGGAGCCGTCGTCGAGGTGGAGGCGTAGGGCCAGCGGGCCCTTGCCGGGCCGGGGCGGCGCGGGAGGCAGCGCGTCCTTCCATCGCAGCCAGCCCGCCCGGGACAGGTGGACGACCAGGTGCAGTCCGTCGACGTCGAGATCGAGGAACTTGCCGTGGCGTCCGACGCCGGTGATCGTGAGACCGTTCAGCGCGGTGATCGGCGGATCGTACGTCTTCAGTGCCGAAATGGCGGTCACGTCGATCCGCGCGACGGCCCGCCCGACGGCGTGCTCGCGGAGGAAGGCGGCGAGGGACTCGACCTCGGGCAGCTCCGGCATGGTCCAAGAGTACGGCTCTGTCCACAGGCTGTGGACGATCACGGCCGGGGACCTTGGTCCCTTGGCCGGACGCGGTCGGACGGCGATCCTGGAGGCGGGAGTTCGGCGTGACCATGACGGTCGCCCTGGGCGGCGACACGATGCTGGGACGCGGGGTCGCGGAACGGATCGCCGCGTGCGGCCCGTACGGCCTGTTCGCCGACGAGGTCCGGCAGATCTTCCGTGCCGCCGATCTGGCCCTGGTCAACCTCGAGTGCTGTATCTCCGCGCGCGGCGAGCCGTGGCGTGCCCCCGGCAAGCCGTTCCACTTCCGCGCGCCGCCCGCGGCCGCGGACACCCTCGCCGACCTGGGGGTCGACTGCGTGACGTTGGCCAACAACCACGCCCTCGACTACGGTCCTCAGGCCCTGACCGACACGATCGGTCACCTGGCCGGTGCGGGCATCCGGGCCGTCGGCGCCGGACCCGACGTGCGTCGGGCACGGGAACCGGCCCTGTTCGACATGGCGGACGGGCGCGTGGCCGTCCTCGGCGTCACGGACCATCCGGCCGACTTCGCCGCCGGCGAGGACCGGCCGGGCGTCGCGTACGCGGACCTGCCTCACGGAGTCCCCGACTGGCTGACCGAGCGGATCCACAGGCTGTCCGCCGCCGGCGCCCATGTGCTCGTGCTGGCGCACTGGGGTCCCAACATGACGACCGAACCCCCCGCCCACGTACGGACCGCCGCCCGAGCGCTGGTCGACGCCGGCGCCACTCTGGTCGCCGGGCACTCCGCGCACGTCTTCCACGGCATGTCGGGCCGCGTGCTGTACGACCTGGGCGATCTCCTCGACGACTACGCCGTGGACCCGGCCCTGCGGAACGATCTCGGCCTGGTCTTCTTCGTCACCCTCTCCGGATCCGCGATCGCCGGCGTCACGGCCGTTCCTCTCACCCTGGAGTACGCCCGTACCCGCATCGCCACCGGTACCGACCGTGCCTGGATCCGTGACCGGTTCACCACCGCCTGTGCGGCGTTCGGGACGGAGGTCACCGACGAGAACGGACGGCTGGCGGTGGCGTGCCCCGGATCCCCGTGAGGTCCTTCGGCCACGCCCCGGGTTTTGACGATGGCTTCACCATGACTCAAACTGGAGTTAGGGGCCACCGTAAAAGGACTGGGAGCGGCAACGGGCGGAGGTGGCCATGTCGTTCACCGAGATCACCAGGGTGCTGAGCAAGCACAACTGGTGGATGAGTGGATCCTCGGGCGAGATCCGGGGTGGCCGGGATCCGGGCGCCACCGATCTTCGTACGCTGACGGTCACGGCCGACGACGGAGTCCGGCTGCACGTCGAGGTACGCGAGGCTCCCGAGGCCAAGGTGACCGTGGTCTTCTGCCACGGATTCCTGCTCAACTCCACCAGCTGGCACGTCCAGCGTGACACGCTGGCCGGCCGGATCCGCGTCGTCCTGTGGGACCTTCGCGGGCACGGCCGATCCGGATGGGGTACTCCGCCGAACGCGACGATCGACCAGCTCGGCCATGACTTGTACGCGGTGCTGAAGACCGCCGCGCCCGAGGGGCCCGTCGTCCTGGTCGGCCACTCGATGGGCGGCATGGCGATCCTCGGCCTCGCCGACGCGCACCCGGAGCTGTTCGGCGACCGGATCGTCGGCGTCCTCCTCGCCTCGACGTCCTCCGGCGACCTCTCCTCGGTCACCATCGGCCTCCCGGAGCGTACGGCGCGCGTCCTGCACCGGATGGTGCCCGTCACGCTGGCCACGCTCCGCCACCGGGCGCGGCTGGTGGACGCCGCTCGGCGGCCGCTCGGCGGGATGTCCTTCCTGCTGACCCGTTCCTACCTGTTCGGAGCGCACGTCTCGAAGCAGGTCGCCGAGGTGACGACCCGGCTGATGGCGTCCGTGCCCATCGAGGTGATCGCCGACTTCTACGCGGAGCTGATCGCGTACGACAAGCGGACGGCACTGCCCGCCCTCGGCCGTGTTCAGGTCCTCATCATGGTCGGCGACCGGGACCTGATCACGCCCGTACGCCACGCCGAGGCCCTCGCCGCACACATCCCCGGCGCCGACCTCGTGGTGGTCCCCGGCGCCGGCCACCTGCTGACCCTCGAACGCGCCGCCGAGGTCAACCACCACCTGTGGGCCCTGCTCCACCGCACGATCGGCATCGAACCGGCGACCGGACCCACTGTCGTCAACGGCGAAGAGCCGGCCGAGCACCTCCGCCCCCGTCGCCATGTCCCCTTCCGGCTGCGGCCCCCGCACGGCAGCGACAACCCCGAGCAGCGGTGAGCCGCACCTTGGGGAGCCGGATCACCGGTTGTGCCGACAACAGGTGACATCCCCCCACCCGCGGCCCTCGCCCACCCGGGCAGGCGACCGACCGCCCGTCAACCGGCGAGGAGCTTGACCACCGCCACGACGCCCACGCAGATGATCACGCCGCGCAGGATGGCGGGCGGGAGCCTGCGCCCCAGCCTGGCGCCGAGGAGACCGCCGAGCATCGAGCCCAGCGCCACCAGGAGGGCGGCCCACCAGTCGACCTTGGCGACCGCGACGTAGAGGACCGCCGCCGTAGCGTTGACCAGCATCGTCAGCAGGTTTTTGGCGGCATTGACACGTTGCAGGTCCTCGTCGAGGAAGATGCCGAGCAGACCGACCAGGAGCACGCCCTGCGCCGCGCCGAAATAGCCGCCGTAGACGCCGCCCGCGAAGACGCCCAGCCACAGCCAGGGCCCGCCGTGCGGGCGGCGGGGCCGGCCGGTGAGTCGGCGACTGATCAGGGGCTGGGTGAGCACGAGCACGCAGGACAGCCCGATCAACGCCGCCACGACGACGGTGAAGGCGCGTTCGGGCAAGGTCAGCAGGAGGATCCCGCCGACCAGCGCGCCCAGCACCGAGGCCGGGACCAGCCGGGCGAGACGGCCTCGCTGGCCCGCGAGCTCGGCCCGGTACCCCAGCACACCGGTGACGCCGCCGGGCACCAGACCGACGTTGTTCGAGACGTTCGCCGTGATCGGCGGCAGTCCCACGGCGAGCAGCGTCGGAAAGGTGATGAGTGACCCGGATCCGACGATCGTGTTGATGGTCCCGGCCGCGAGCCCCGCGGCGAACACGGCGAGCGTCGCCCACGGCCGCGCGGACAGACCGAATACGGCGGCGCATCCCACACCGAGTACGACAAGGCCCAGGCCGATCATGGCCCGGCGATCGGGGGACCTCATGGTCGGCGACTCTAGAGCATCTCTCGATCCAGGACATTCAGCCTAAAACAGGGACATCGCCCCGCACGGATCCGGGGTTGACATTGATGGCGAAGTCCACCGTCCCAGGCCGCCCTCGTCCGAGCATCCCGCCCGGGGGACTCCTGGGACGGGCCATAAAGACGGAATCGCCGCCATGTCAGACTGGTAGAAACCCCCCTTTCCGAATATCGGTAGCCGGCGGAGCCGGAGCCCTGGGACCCGAGCGCCGCCGGCCCGGACGTAGAGCCTGACCGGACGGGGGGAACACATGCTGGAAGTCATCGGGGCCGGCATGGGACGGACTGGCACCTACTCGCTGAAGACGGCCCTGGAACTCCTCGGCCATGGCCCTTGTCACCACATGTCCTCGCTCGGGGGAAACCTCGACCGGATCCACCGGTGGGAGGCGGCCGCCCGTGGCGAGCCGGTGACGTGGGAGGACCTGCTGCAGGGCTACCGCGCGACCGTCGACTGGCCCGCGTGCTTCTTCTGGCAGGAACTCGCGGCCGCCTACCGCCACGCACGGGTCATCCTGACCGTGAGAGACCCCGCCCGGTGGTACGCGAGCGTGCGGGACACGATCTACCGCTCCAGCCACCGGCAGCCGGGATGGGCCGGTCTCGCGATGTGGCTGGAGGATCGGGTCTCCCGGGGACTCCGCGTCCGCCGCCGGATGTGCGAACGCGTCATCTGGGAGGGCACCTTCGGTTCCCGGTTCGGCGACCCCGACTTCGCCATCCAGGTCTTCGAATGGCACAACGCTCACGTACGGGCGGTCATACCCGATGATCGGCTCCTGGTGTACGACGTCGGCCAGGGCTGGGGGCCGCTGTGCGAGTTCCTCGGCGTTCCCATGCCCGATGAGCCGTTCCCGCACCTGAACGACACGGACGCGTTCCGCCGGATGGCGGCTCGGCGGCGCCGGCGGTTGCTCACGCTGCGTCCTCTCGGTTCCAGCGATCGCACGGCCGTCCGATGAACGGGTACGGCGGTCAGTCCATGCGCGACCTGGTCGCGTCACTGGAACCACCCCCGTCACGGACCGGGGACTACTACGCGGAAGGCCGGTGGCGCCGGCAGTCGTTCGTGGACGATCTCCACTCCGCGGCTTCGACCATGCCCGACCGTACGGCATTCATCACCTGGCGGCGGGACCTGGGGCGGGAGGTCGTCCTGACCTTCGGCGACTTGGCCGCACGCGTCGCCCGCCTGTCCGCCGGGCTGCGCGACCTCGGGCTGTGCCCCGGTGACGTGGTCGCCTATCAGCTCCCCAACTGGTGGGAGACCGCCGCGCTCGGCCTCGCCTGCCTGGAGGCCGGGCTGATCGCCGTTCCGATGATGGTGACCCTGGGCGCGCGCGAGGTGGAGCGCATCCTCTCCGGCACCGAGGCCAACGCCTGCGTGGTCGTCGACCAATGGGAGACCGGGCGACCCGCCAGGCTCTTGGTCGACCTCGACACCCGTCTGCCACGGCTCCGCCACCGCGTGGTGATCGGGGACGCCGCGGCGACCGGCGCCGTCCCGTTCACCGACCTCCTCGGAGCCCACCCGGCGCAGCCGAACGGTCCGGCCCGCGGACCGGACGAGGTGTCCTTGGTCCTGTTCACCTCCGGAACGACGGGCGAGGTCAAGGGCGTCCTGCACACTCCCAACACCCAGTACGCCTGTACCCGGCCGAGACGCGGCACCGTACGCGATGTTCCGGAGCCGAGGACGGCCACCCCGGCCAACCTGACCCACTCGGTGGGAATGCGGACCAACGTCCTGGTGCCCCTGGTCACCGGGTGTGCGTCGGTATTCGCCGACACGAGGGACCCGGACGTCTGGCTCGACCTCCTCGCCCGGCACCGGGTGACCCATTTCCTCGGCGCGCCCGAGATGCTGACCCGGCTGGTCCAGGCCCAGCGGCGACGGCGCCGTTCCCTGCCCTGCCTGCACATGGTCACCAGCACCGCGGCCCCGCTCCCCGCCTCCCTCGTCACCCCGATCCGCACGTGGCTGTGCCCAGGATTGGTGAACGGCTTCGGCATGACGGAGACGGGAGGGATCACGGCGACATCCGTCGACGACCCGCCCGAGTGGGCCGGCCGCAGCATCGGCCGTCCCATCCCCGGCTGCGAGATCCGCCTGGTGGCCGACGAGCCGCCGTCCGGGGGCAGGGCGTTCCGCCTGCACGTACGCGGAGCCTCGGTCTGCGCGGGCACCTTCCGGCTCCGCGATCGGCGGCCGACGTGGGACCCGGCGGCCACGGACGGCTGGTACGACACCGGCGACCTGGTCGGCGAGGACGGACGCGGTGGTCTGCGCTATCTCTCCCGGGTCGCCGACCGGATCGGGAGCCCGCACCCCATCCCGATCCTCGAGGTCGAGGACGAACTGCTGGGACACCCCGCCGTCGCCGACGTCGCCATCGTCGGCTGCCAGAGTCCCGACCGCGGTGAGACCGTGTGCGCCGTCGTGGTGCCCGACGGGCCCGCACCCACCCTCGACGGCCTGCGAGAGCACCTTCTCAGCACCGGCATGACGGAGTGGTACCTGCCCACCCGCCTCGAGTGCGTCGACGCGCTGCCCCGCAACGAGCTGGGCAAGGTCCGCAAGAACGAACTCCGCGACCGCCTCGGCACCCGGCCACCGGCGCCCACCGGGGAATGACCCCGGTCCATCAGCGCCCACGATCAGTATTTGCCACGATGTCCTCGGCGAAGTGGAGCTGCTTTCCTCGATCGCCCGCTCCGGTCGAGCCGGCGGTCTCCCCGGGGGAGAGGGCCAAGGCCAAGGCCTGTTGCTCCATCCGTCGGCGTTCTGCGACCGCACGATCGTCGACAGCGAGGCGCGGCCTCGGGTCTCGGCATCAGCCTTCTGGGCGTCACCTGACGAGCGGACCGACCGCCGCTGCTTCGGTGCACGCACGAATGAACCAGGGAGAGGCCCCGGATCGCACATATGGACGGCCGGCGACCCGGGAGCGCCGCTGTACTCGGACGTCTGCCTGCTCTACGGTCCGGACCAACAAGGTGGGCGAAACACCGGCCCGCCGAACGGGTCGTGAGAGGAGAAGCAGCGATGGTCAGTGAGAACGCCGCCAAGCTCGCGGTGCTCATCGACGCGGACAACACACGGCCCACGATCACCGATGGGTTGCTGGCCGAGGTCGCCAAGTACGGAACCGCCCACGTCAAACGGGCCTACGGCGACTGGACCGGGACCAGCCTGAGGGGCTGGAAAGATCAGCTGCTCTCCCAGTCGATTCAGCCGATCCAGCAATTCGCCTACACCATCGGCAAGAACGCCACCGACACGGCGATGGTGATCGACGCGATGGATCTTCTTTACACGGGGCGATTCGACGGATTCTGCATCGTCTCCAGCGACAGCGATTTCACCCGCCTGGCCGCCCGAATCCGGGAATCCGGCCTCACTGTCTACGGTTTCGGCGAACGCAAGACCCCCAAGCCCTTCGTTTCGGCGTGCGACAAATTCATCTACCTGGAGAACCTGCGCTACCCCAACAGCGCCGCCGCGCCCGCCGACGCGATCCCCGTGCCCACCGCGCCCTCCTCCGCCGCGGCCCTCATGGCGGACACCGGGCTGCTCAACCAACTCCGCAATGCGGTTGAGGCGGCATCCGACGAGGACGGCTGGGCCAACCTCGCGAACGTGGGATACATCGTCATCAAGCAACGCCCGGACTTCGACTCCCGCAACTACGGCTACCCCAAGCTGAGCGAACTGATGGCCGCCATAGAGCTCTTCGAACTCGACCGCCGCAGCCCCGGCGACGGAAAACCAGGCGTCGTCTACGCCCGCGACAAACACCGCCAGCCCTGACCCCCAAGCGGCCGTACAGAACCAGCCCCCCAAGCCCGAAACGGTCATCGCTCAGTAAATCTTTTCCCCCAGCCCCACCCCAAGTAGCGGCGAACCCCCCAAAGCCGACCCCGCGCAGGGGGTGTAGGGGCGTAGCCCCACAAGCCTGCTCACCAACCCCAGCCCGCGCAGGGGGCAAGG
>JBJMIW010000162.1:0-9976 GCA_045806665.1 Actinoallomurus sp. | reverse complement strand
TCCATCTCGACCTGCCGGACTCGGAGGTCCGCCGCCGCGTCCTGTCCCGGCGACTCTGCTCCGTGTGCGGCATGGACTACAACCTCATCGAGGACCGGCCCGAGCGTCCCGGCCGGTGTGACGTCTGCGGCGGCGAGCTCGTCTCCCGCGAGGACGACACCCCGGAAGCGCTCGCCACCCGCCTGCACGACTACCACGACAAGGCCGACCCGGTGCTGGAGCTGTTCCGGGGCAAGGAGTACGTCTTCGTGGTCGACGCCGGCCGGGATCCGGACACCGTGCAGCGGGAGATCCGCACGTGTCTCGGACTCAACGAGCGGCGTCCCGCCCGGCCCGCGCAGGACGGCGCGGTCGAGGACGACCGGCCTGGCGACGGCCGTCTCGCCGAGAACGGTGCCGTAGAGGGGGTGCCGTCGACGAGGACCGGCCTTCCGAGTGACCGGCCCGGGCGTCGCGGACCGATCCGGGGGTCCGATTGACGCGGGTCCCGGCGAGTGCTGGCCTGGGAGCATGACCGACGCCGAGGACCTGGTCCGTCGTGCCCGCGAGGAGAACCCGCCGGGAGGCAACCGCTTCCTCGACCTGCTGGAGGCCGCCGCCGTGCCACGCGAGCGGCTGACCCGGCTGGCGGGGGAGCAGTGGCACATCGTGCGCAGCGACCGGCGGAGCTTCGCGCTGTTCGCCGCGCGGTTCCCGGAGCCGCCTGCGGGCGATCTCTTTCTCGCGCTGGCGGGCGGCGAGGGCGAGGCGCTCGGCCTGCTGACGGGGTTCGCCGCCGCCCTCGGCTGGACGGAGGAGGACCTTAGCGCGTACGAGCCGGATTCCCTCGCCCAGGCCTATCCCGCCTACCTGGCGTGGAGCGCGCTGTCCGGCACGCGAAGCGGGCTCGCGCTGGCGATGCTGGCCAACCTCCAGGAGTGGGGCGCGTACTGCGGCCGAGCGGCGGACGCGCTCACGGCGCGGTACGGCCTGGCCGAGGAGGCCGTCGCCTTCTTCCGGTTCTTCGCCGCGCCGCCGCCCGGCTTCGAGGAGCAGGCGACCGCCGTGATCGAGCAGGGACTGTCGGCCGGTGAGGACCCGCGGGAGGCGCTGCGCGCCGCCCGCATGCTGCACGCCTACGAGGCGGCGTTCTGGGCGGCGCTCGCCGAAGGGCTCTGATCGGCGGCCGGAGCGGGCGGCTCGCGTGATCGCCGCGTTCGCCACGTCGGGCATCACCTTCATCAAGCTGATCGGCGTCGGGCTGCTCGTGGCCGTGGTCGTCGACGCCACTCTCGTACGGGCGCTGCTCGTGCCCGCGACGATGCGACTCCTCGGCCGCGCGAACTGGTGGCTGCCGAGCCCCCTGCGGCGCCTGCACACCCGGGTCGCCCTCCGCGACTCCGGATGAGGACCGCCGGGCCCCTGATCAGAACCGTCCGGGGTCGGAGGCTCTCAGCGGCCGGTCTCCGCCCGGAGCCTCTTCTCGAAGTAGAGGCTCCGGGCGGGGTGTGACCCGAAGGGCGGGATGCGGACGTACCCGCTGGCCTCGTACAGGCCCGCGTCCCGGAGGTCGGTGGCCTTCAGCCGGGCGATCCGGCAGCCGCGCCGCCCAGCGAGATCCTCGACCCCCCGGAGCAGCAGCCGGGTGACGCCCAGACCGCGGTACTCGCGCCGGATGTAGATGTGCCGGACCTCGGCCGCCTGAGCACCGATCCAGCGGAGTCCGGCACAGCCGATCGACCCCGCGGGCTCACGGGCGACGAGGAAGGCCATCCCCGGCTCGGCCGCGCCGGGCCGGTCGGCGTCGGTGCCGAACCGGGCCGCCAGCTCGGCCGCCTGCTCGACGTGCAGGCCGGTCACGATCGGGTCGTCGAAGGAGGCCTCGACCAGTTGGATGCGGGAACTGTCGATCATGCCGGGCCAGGGTAGAGAATCCGCCGCACGTGCGGAGGTGAATCGGCGTTCACGCACGCTGTGCCTCCTCGTAGATCCGGCGGACCGCGGCCCCGAAATAGGGGCCGTACATCGTCGCCGGATCATCGGAGTACTTGAAGCTGTTGACCGAGGTGACCACGCCCGTGCCTGCCGTGGCGTCGAACCGGGCCAGCCACGGTCCGCCGCTGGCGCCTTCGGACATGTCGCAGCGCAGGCCCTGGTCCCGGGTGAGCCGGTGCGCGTCCGGATGGGGCGTACCGCTGCAGTAGGCCAGCCGCTCGCCGTCGTAGTGCCCGCCCGTGGGGTAGCCGAAGCCGTAGATCATGACGCCCCGCGGCTGGTCGAAGGCGATGGTCTGGGCGCCGACCACGTCGGCGACGTGGCGCCCGCCGAGGGTGGCCAGCGCCACGATCGCGACATCGTGGTTCTCGTCGTGCCGCCCCGACCAGGCGCTCGGCACGAAGACGCGCCGGGAGGTGAAGGCGCCGTACGGCCGGCGGCCCTGGTCGTACCCGGGCACGTAGATCCAGTTGCGGGCCCAGAGACCGGCGGCATCCTGCACACAGTGGCCCGCGGTGACGACGAGGTCGTGGTTGGCGCCGGTCACGGTGCCCGCCGAGCACAGGAAGTCGGCGCCGTTGATGGTGAAGAAGACCTTGCCGGTGGTGGCCCGGACCGCGCCGGGGGAGGCCCAGGGCGCGCCGGGGCGGTGCTCGGCGGTCTGCCGGGCGGCCGCGTCGGCGAGGGGCGCGGCGCCGGCCGAGACGAGCGGAAACTGCGGCGGCCGGGCCGCCGGGCGGCGCCGCACCCGTTCGGGAGGGGTGAGGGCGCGCTGCATCCGCTGAACGGTCCAGTACCGCAGGATCGCCGACCGCTTCGCGGCGATCACATGGTCGCTCACTCCCGCCACGCCCGGCCCGGGCCGGGACGTCCCGGCGCCGAGCGTGCCGAGGAGGGCACCGACGGCGGACATGGCGGAGGCGATGCGGGCGGCCTTGGACATGGGTCGAAAGTGTGCAGGACGGCGCGTGCCCGGACGGTGAGTTGGCGTAAAGCACTGCCCCCGATCAGGTGTTCTGTGCTTTGTCGTACAGGGCTTTGACGGCGTTGCCGAAGTACGGGCCGAACATCTCGTTCGGCGTCGCGGTGTACGTGAAGGAGTTCACCGAGCTCTGCGTGCCGGTGCCGGTCTTCTCGTCGAAGCCGAGGAACCACGGCCCGCCGCTGGAACCCGCGGTCATGTCGCAGGTGAGCCCGAGATCGTGGGTCTTTTGCGGGTCGTCCTTGGCGGTGCCGCTGCAGTAGACCAGCTTTGAGCCGTCGTACGGCGTCTCGGCGGGGTAGCCGAAGGCGTACATCCGCCGGTGCCGTGGCTGGTTGAAGGCGATCCCCTGACCGCCGACGACGCTCGTCAGCGTCCGGCCGTCGAGGGGCCCGACCGTGGCGATGCCCACGTCGTAGTTGAGGTCCTCACGGGCCTCCCACTGAGCCGTCGTCAGCGTCCGTGTCGCGGTCCACTTTCCTTGCGGCGCCTGACCGTCGTGGTAGCCGGGGACGAACACCCAGTCGGTGTGCCACGCGCCGTCGAGCCGTACGCAGTGCCCCGCGGTGATCACCATGCTCTGGTTCGCGCTGGTGACCGCGTTGCCCGAGCACGACGCCGGACGGCCCTGGTACGTGAAGAAGACCCGCCCGGTGGTCTGCGCCACCCTGCCCTCGGTGGTCCAGGCGGCTCCGGAGGACGGCGACGACGCCGGGGTCTCGGCGGGCCGGCCGCCGGGGACGAGCCCGGGCGTCGTGCCCAGGGTGATGAGGCCGTCGAGCGGGTGCGCCCGGCGCATGCGGGCGGGCGTCCACCACCGTACGAGCCGCTCCCGCTGCGTACGGGACGCCGCCATGCGGTGGACGGCCGGCGAGAGGCCGTCACGGTCCAGGTCCAGAGGCGAGTGCCGTGCACGGCCGGGCCGTGCGTGGTCCGACAACGCGCTGCGAAGCCCGAGGCCGGGGGTCGCCTGCGGTTCGGCCGCGGCGGACATGTCCGGGGCGGGACCGTCCGCGCCGCGGCCGGGGCGTGCGGCACCGGCCTGGGACGCCGGGATGGGGGACAAGGACAGGAGCGCGCCGGTCAGCGCGGACACGGCCGCGAGGCGGGGGGAGTTCTTCATGACCCTGGTGCCCTTCTGCGGTCGCCTTGGGGGACGCGGCCGCGATCGTGAGACGGTCGCCGGAACCCTAGCGCGAAGCGTGTTCGATTGACTACGGACAGGAATCACGACATCCCACGGCCTGTTGCGGTTTGCGCCGGGTACTGCGGGCCGGCCGGTGCCGGGCAAGGGGACAATGGGGGTGTGATGCCCGACGACAACCCGTCCGCAGCCGTCCGTAGAGACGTCGTGATCCTCGGTTCGACCGGATCGGTCGGCACCCAGGCCATCGACGTCGTCCGCCGCAACCCCGACCGTTTCCGCGTGGTCGGGCTGGCCGCCGGTGGCGGCCGGGTCGACCTGCTCGCCCGCCAGGTCCTCGACCTGCGACCCGACGTGGTCGCCGTCGCCAAGGGATCGGTGGCCGAGGACCTCCAGCTCGCGCTCTACGCCGAGGCACAGAAGCGCGGGTACTCCGCGGGGGAGTACCGCCTGCCCAAGCTCCTCGCCGGGCCGGGCACGATCGCCGAGGCCGCCTCATGGCCGTGCGACGTCGTGCTGAACGCCGTGGACGGCGCGGCCGGCCTGCGGTCGACCCTCGCGGCGCTCGACGCCGGGCGCACGCTCGCCCTCGCGAACAAGGAGTCGCTGATCATCGGCGGCCCGCTGGTGAAGCGCCTGGCCAAACCGGGTCAGATCGTGCCGGTCGACTCCGAGCACGCCGCGCTGGCCCAGTGCCTGCGCGGAGGGACCAGAGGTGAGCTGCGCCGTCTCGTCGTCACCGCCAGCGGCGGGCCGTTCCGTGGACGGACGCGCGCGGAGCTGGCCGACGTCACGCCCGAGCAGGCCCTCGCGCATCCCACGTGGGCGATGGGACCGCTCATCACCGTCAACTCCGCGACGCTCGTCAACAAGGGCCTGGAGGTCATCGAGGCCCATCTGCTGTTCGACGTGCCGTTCGACCGGATCGACGTGGTGGTGCACCCGCAGTCGATCGTCCACTCGATGGTGGAGTTCACCGACGGGTCGACGATCGCCCAGGCGAGCCCGCCGGACATGCGCCTGCCGATCGCCCTCGGCCTTGCCTGGCCCGACCGTGTGCCCGGTGCCGCGCCAGGACTCGACTGGTCGCAGGCGCACACGTGGGAGTTCCACCCGCTGGACGACGATGCGTTCCCCGCCGTGCGCCTGGCCCGGGAGGTCGGCGCGGCCGGCGGCACCGCCCCGGCGGTCTACAACGGCGCGAACGAGGAGTGCGTCGCCGCCTTCCTCGCCGGAAGGCTGGCGTTTCCGGCGATTGTCGACACGGTCGCGCGGGTAGTGTCCGAGCACATGAACGGTCCGGGCCCCCTGATCAGGGACGATCCCGGCGGCGGCCTCACCGTGGACGACGTGCTCGCCGCCGATCGGTGGGCGCGGACCCGGGCACGGGAGCTGACGTCTGGTTGACCTATCTGCTCGGAGCGCTGGCCTTCGTCCTCGCGCTGCTCCTCACCGTGGTGCTGCACGAGGCGGGGCACTTGCTGACGGCCAAGCGCTTCGGCATGAAGGCGACGCAGTTCTTCGTCGGCTTCGGTCCCACCCTGTGGTCGCGCCGCCGGGGCGAGACGGAATACGGGGTCAAGGGCATCCCGCTCGGCGGCTTCGTGAAGATCGTCGGCTACACCCCGCTGGAGGAGATCGATCCCGCCGACGAGTCACGGGCGTTCTACCGCCAACCGGCGATACGCCGGGCCATCGTGATCGTGGCCGGCGTGGCCGTCAACATCGTCCTGGCCTTCCTGCTGCTCGTCGTCCTCGCGGCGGCGGTGGGCCTCCCGGCCGCCGGGGACGCCACCACCGTCGTACGCCGGGTGTCGCCATGCGTGCCGGTGAGCGCCGGTACGTGCACGGACCGCGACCCGGTGTCGCCCGCCTCGGCGGCGGGACTGCGGCCGCGCGACCGCGTCGTCGCGTTCGCCGGGACGCCGGTGCGCGACTGGAACGGCCTGGCCGCCCTCATCCAGCGGACCCGGCCGGGCACGACGGTGCCCGTGGTGGTCGAGCGGAACGGTGCCCGGCGTACCCTGCCGGTCCGGATCGGGCGGCTGGACGGCCACGGCTATCTCGGGGTCGAGCCCGTGCCCCGCATGCGCACGCTCGGCCCGGTGGCCGCGATGCGGTTCGCGGGCCGGTTCACCGGGCAGATGGCGGTCGCGATCGGCGGGATCGTCGTCGACATCCCGAAGGCGGTTCCCAAGCTGTTCTCCCGCGAGCGGGCCAGCACCCCCGGCGGCCAGGCCGGCAGCGTGGTGGGCGGAGCCCAGGCCTCCGGGCAGGTGTTCTCCTCCAACGACACCTGGCGTGCGAAGATCGGTACGTTCCTGCTGCTCGTCTCGTCGCTCAACCTCTTCGTCGGGCTGCTCAACATCATTCCGCTGCTGCCGCTCGACGGCGGTCACCTCGCGGTGGTCTGTTATGAGCGGATCAAGGCCTGGATCTTCCGCATACGGGGCCGGACCGACCCGGGGCCGGCCGACCTCACCAAGCTCATGCCCGTGACGTACGCCTTCGTCGTCCTCCTGGTCGGCCTGGGTGTTCTGCTCATCCTTGCCGACCTCATAAATCCACTCAAACTTCCCCAGTAAGCCCTCGCGTGTGCAGCATCCCCGCCGGTTGCCTACTCTTGGAAGCACTGACGAGCACCCACTGGAAGGGAGGGCGCGGCGTACCGGAGCAGGACTCCTCGCCGCGTTGCCGATGAGCGTCGATCTTGGAATTCCGCAGGCCAAACCCAGGCCGCTCGCTCCGCGTCGCAAGTCGCGGCAGATCATGGTCGGGTCCGTGCCGGTCGGTGGTGACGCTCCGGTGTCGGTCCAGTCGATGACCACCACCCTCACCGCCGACGTCAACGCGACGCTGCAGCAGATCGCCGAGCTGACCGCCTCGGGCTGCCAGATCGTGCGGGTCGCGGTGCCGTCCCAGGACGACGCCGACGCGCTGCCCGCGATCGCCCGTAAGTCGCAGATCCCGGTGATCGCCGATATCCACTTCCAGCCCAAATACGTGTTCGCCGCGATCGACGCGGGCTGCGCGGCGGTCCGGGTGAACCCGGGCAACATCAAGAAGTTCGACGACAAGGTCGGTGAGATCGCCCGCGCCGCCAAGGACGCGGGCGTGCCCATCCGCATCGGCGTGAACGCCGGGTCGCTGGACAAGCGCCTGCTGGAGAAGTACGGCAAGGCGACCGCCGAGGCGCTGGTGGAGTCGGCGCTGTGGGAGTGCTCGCTGTTCGAGGAGCACGACTTCCGCGACATCAAGATCTCGGTCAAGCACAACGACCCCGTGGTGATGGTCCGCGCCTACGAGCTGCTCGCCGCGCGGTGCGACTACCCGCTCCACCTGGGCGTCACCGAGGCCGGCCCGGCGTTCCAGGGCACGATCAAGTCCGCCGTCGCCTTCGGCGCGCTGCTCTCCCAGGGCATCGGCGACACCATCCGGGTCTCGCTGTCCGCCCCGCCCGTGGAGGAGGTGAAGGTCGGCACCCAGATCCTGGAGTCGCTGAACCTGCGCCAGCGCGGCCTGGAGATCGTCAGCTGCCCGTCCTGCGGTCGCGCCCAGGTCGACGTCTACACGCTGGCCAACGAGGTCACCGCGGGGCTCGACGGTCTCGAGGTGCCGCTGCGGGTCGCCGTCATGGGCTGCGTCGTCAACGGCCCCGGCGAGGCCCGCGAGGCCGACCTCGGCGTCGCCTCCGGCAACGGCAAGGGGCAGATCTTCGTCAAGGGCGAGGTCGTGAAGACCGTGCCCGAGTCGCAGATCGTCGAGACGCTCATCGAGGAGGCCCTCCGCATCGCGGGGGAGTGGCCGCCCGCCGGCGAGCAGGCCGACGACGGCGTCACCTCCGGGCCGCCCGTCGTCACCGTCGGCTGACGGCGCCGCGGCTCCCCGACGTCCGTGCTCCGCACTCCCACCGCAAGGGTCCTCGACGAGGCCGATGAACCGGCCGTCCTCCGGCTGCTGGCCGCCGATCCGGTCGCGGCATGCGTGCTGGCCGGCCGGATCGAGAGCACCGGGACCGCGCCGGCCTCGCTCGGGGCGCCGCTGTGGGGGTTCGGCGGGGGCCGCGAGCTGGAGGCGGTCTGCCTCGCCGGCGCCAACCTGATCCCGTTCGCCGCCCCGGGGGCCGAACGGGCCGCCGCGGTCGCCTTCGCCGACCGGGCCCGCCGCGGCGGGCGGCGCTGCTCGACCATCGTCGGCCCCGCGACCTCGGTCGACCCGCTGTGGGAGCTGCTCCTCCCGTACTGGGGGCCGTGCCGCGATCACCGGCCCCGCCAGCCGTTGCTCGCCATCGACGGCCCAGCGGCGGTGGCGATGTTCACCGAGGAGGTCGGCGTCAGCCCGCTGCGCTCCGACGGCGGGGCCGGCTACCGCGCCCGCGTCGCCGAACTGGTACGGGCCGGGCAGTCCCTGGCCTGGATCGAGGGCGGCGAGGTGCTGTTCAAGGCCGAGATCGGCGCGGTGTCGCGGGCGGCCTGCCAGATCCAGGGCGTCTGGGTCGCGCCGGCCTACCGCGGGCGGGGGGTCGGCACCGTCGGGACGGCGGCCGTGGTGGAGTACGCGCGCGCGACCATCGCGCCGGTCGTCAGCCTCTACGTCAACGACTTCAACGCCCCGGCGCGCGCTGCCTACCGCCGGGTCGGCTTCCGCGAGGTCGGCCGGTACGCCAGCGTGCTCTTCTGACGCCCGCTTGGTGATGCCGTAGCGCCGGGGGGTGCGTCCCGGGGCGCCGAGGGCCACCATGAGCCCTGCCTCGCGCCGAGGCGCGTTGCCTCCGCCGCGGGCCGTCTCCGGGAGCCGCGATGACCACAGGGCTGATCGAGCTGTTCGAGCACGAGCCGCAGCGGGTGGCGGTGGTGCACGGGCACGTGGAGAACTCCGAGTACGACGGCTTCCTCTCCGGCGCGTTCGACGAGGTCCGGGCGCTCCTGGCGCACCAGCACCTGTCCGCGGCGGGGCCGCCGTTCGCCCGCTACCGGGCGACCGGCGTGGGACTGGAGGTCGACGCCGGCCTGCCGGTCGACGGGCAGATCCGGCCGGGGGGACGGGTGACCACGGCGACCCTGCCGGGCGGCGCGATGGTGATCGCACCGCACGTGGGCGACCACGACACCGTCGGCTTCACCTACGAGGCGCTGAGCGAGTGGCTGGCCGGCAACGACTACATGCCCGCCGACGACCCGTGGGAGAGCTACCCCGACGGCGGGTCGCGGGCCACCCTGGTCACCGTTCCCTGCCGGCGCCGCCCGACGGTCCCCCCGGCGCAGCACTTCCGGTCCTGACCCCGGGCGGGCGCGGCGACGACGCGCGGTGAGTGCACGGGTACTCCCGGACGCGTCGGTTCCGTCTGAGACAGTGGCTGCCGTGCACAACCGGCGGCGACCTGTCCTCCTGCTGACCGTGGCCCTGCTCGCCGCGCCCGTCCTGGCGGCCTGCTCCGGCAGCTCCCAGGACGACGTGCAGGCCGCCGCCCAGGGCTTTCTCGACGACTGGACCGGCGGGCACCCCGACGCCGCGGCGAAGCAGACCACCGACCCGGCCGCGACCACGGCGCTGCTCAAGCAGACCGGCGAGGACCTGCCCGACGCCACCCTGAAGGCGAAGGTCGGCAAGGTCACGGTCAAGGACGACACCGCCACCGTCGCCTGGAAGGCCACCTGGGACCTCGCCGCTGCCCCCGACTGGAGCTACGCCGCGACGCTGGACCTCCAGAAGTCCGGCGACAGCTGGAAGGTGGTCAGCGAGCCGACGATCGTCAGCCCCGAGCTCGACAAGGGCCAGCACCTGGTGCTCGCCCGCAGCCTGCCCGACCGCGCGGCGATCACCGACGCCGGCGGGCAGCCGCTCTTCACGCCGACCGAGGTGGTCAACGTCGGCGT
>JBJMIW010000161.1:0-9467 GCA_045806665.1 Actinoallomurus sp. | reverse complement strand
CGACCCGGGCACCAGGCCGGGGCTGAAACTGGTCGAGGGGCAGGCTTGGCCGGGGGGCCCGATGCGCTGCTGGGGGCTGCAGGCCACGGCGGCCCCCAGCAGAACGGCTGCGAGGAGCAGCGCACCGATCAGCCGGGCGGGCGGGCGATACGACAGCAGGATCATGGTCGTTCGACGAGATCCGGCCGCCCACGGTTGCGGCCGTTGTCCCAGATCAGATTGAGCTCATGCCCGGTGGCGAGGACCCGGTTGCGGTCGGCGCCGACCGCCAGCCTCCCACTTAACCCCTTACGGACGCATGCGCCTCCACCTGATTGCCGTCTCCCCGACACGGAGATCCGGCTGCGGGCCAGCGGTTACCGAACCACCGTCGCGACGCCTGCCTCGCGCTGCGATCCCGGACTGACCTGCACTTTCGCTGTCTGCGTGCCGCCACCCCGCTGTCCGCCCACCGCCGCTTCCGTGGCCACCTACCTTCAGAAACCAAGACCGCCTACCACCAGTTCTGGATGGCCGTCAGCAGGTGGTCAGGCGGACGCGTCACCGGAGGGACGCCGCGGGTGGGCGTCGGCCGGGTGGGCGGCCGTCTCGAGGCTGCGGCCGGTGCTGCGGGGACCCAGAATCGCGACGTCCAGACAGAGCAGGACCAGGATGACCGCCGAACCGGTGAAGACCACCCCGGCGCCCAGGTCCTGCAGTGCGTGCAGGGCGACGAACGGCAGGACGGCCGAGGTCACCCGGGACAGGGAGTACGGGATGCTGATGGCGCTGCTGCGGATGCCCGTCGGGAAGATCTCGGCCTGGTAGGAGTGGAAGGCGTTGGAGAAGACGTTCGAGGCGCAGGTCAGCACGAACCCGGCCGCCACGATCAGCGCGACGTCGCGCGCGTACCCGAACATCAGACCGGACGCGGCCATCACCAGCGCCGAGCCGATGATCAACATCTTGCGTTCGACGCGTTCGATGACGGGGATGGACAGCGCCGACCCGACGGGGTAACCGACGAAGCTGACCGCCGCGTACCCCAGGGACTGCACGACGTCGAACCCCTTCGCGTGCAGGACCACCGGCGCCAGCGAGCCGAACCCGTAGTAGCCGACGGTCTGCAGTACCTGGAATATCCACAGCATGATCGTGCGGCGGCGGTACTCGCCCGCGAACATCCCCCCGACACCGACCCGAGTGGCGGGCGCGTCCGCCTCCTGGGCCACCGGCGGCAGCGGGCCGTCCACGGTCGCCTCGACCGCGGCGACGATCCGCTCGGCCTCGGCCGTACGGCCCTGGGCGACCAGCCAGCGCGGTGATTCCGGCAGCCGGCCGCGCAGCACCCACACGATCAGGGCACCGAGGGCACCGACGATCAGAAGCCATCGCCAGCCGTCGATGAGCAGGTGCCGCCCGGCGACGAACCGGCCGCCCAGGAACGCGGCGACGGGCACCCCGCAGAAGCCGATCGTGTACGCCCAGGCGAGGTAGCGGCCACGACCGCGGCGTGGCATGAACTCGCTGACGTACGTGTCGACGAGCGTGAGCTCGGCGCCGAGTGCGAGACCGCCGAGGAACCGCAGCACCAGGAACGTCCCAAGGTCGGGTGCGAAGGCGGTGAGCAGGGACAGCAGCGAGTACAGGCCGAGGTTGACCAGGAACATGCGGCGGCGGCCGAAGCGGTCGGCGGCGACGCCCAGGCCGATCGCGCCGACGAACATGCCGGCGAACCCGGCCGCGATCACCAGGGACTTGCCGTCGGTTCCCAGGTGCCACTGCTCGGTCAGGACCGCTCCCAGCACCCCGCCGAGGAAGACCTCGTACAGGTCGAAGAAGGTGCCGAGGCCCACCACGATGAGCAGCGTCCAGTGCCATCGCGTCACCGGCAGCCGGTCGAGCCGCGCGGCGACGGAACCTGCGGGCGGATCCAGAGCCATGAGGGGACTCCTCACATGTCGGGGCGCGGCCGCATGAAACCACCCCCGCCGGGGTCTCCGCCACAGTGCGTCCAGGATCTGAGACGTGCGGTGAGGGCGGCCTCGTGAAGACGATGAACGACGGCTCTTCGGCCGCGGGAGCCGACCTGCTGTCCACGGGCGCATTTCAGCGACGCGCGCTACGACGATGTGCCGAGTTACGCGGCGCCGGTTCGCACCCACCGAGCACCCACGGGTTCCAAATTGCCTGGAAACGGACACTGGGCGCTCCCGGTGGAACCGAGAACGCCCAGGTCACTAATGTGTGCTGCTAGGGACGTGAACCCCAAACCGCGGATCAAGAGTTCGTCTGCGACGACGCCACGACGAGACGCGCACTAGCGGGCACTCGTCGGCTCCGGGAGCACTTCCGCCGTGTCCGTCAGGCCGGACAGGTCGACGGAGTCCAGCGGGATCGTCGAGAACATCGGCGGCTCCTCCTCGGGCGTCAGCGCCGTCGGGCCGTAGATCCACTCGGTGAAGGTGTAGTCGTAGGTGTCGCGGGCTCGCACGATCGCGTTGCGCTGCAGCCGGGCGACGCCGTCGAGGTGCCACAGTTCGCCCCACGCGCGCGCCGCGATCACCACTCGCCGGCAGTGCTCGGTGCGGACCGCCTCGTATGCTGCGAGCGCACCCGGCCAGTCGATCGAGCCGTCCTCGGCACGACGCGCCGCGACGTGCTTGGCGAGCACCCAGCCGTCCTCGATGGCCATGATCGCGCCCTGCGCCATGTACTGAAGCGGCGGGTGGGCGGCGTCACCGAGCAGCGCGATGTTGCCACGGACCCAGGTCGTGATCGGGTCGCGGTCGAACATCCGCCACCACCGGTCGCGCCACATCAGCCGGATGCCGGTCTGGACCTCCGGGCAGGTCGGGGCGAAGGCGGTGTCGAGTTCGTCGGGCGTGCCCCAGTTCTCCTCGCCGGCGAGGGCCTTGGGGGACTGGAAGACCGCGACCTGGTTGAGCATCTCGCCACCGCGCAGCCCGTACTGGACGAAGTGGCAGCGCGGGCCGATATGGACCGAGACCTCACTGAGGTCGACGTCCCGACCGGTCACCTGCTCGATGGGCACCGCGGAACGGTAGGCGACGTACGCCGAGCTGACCGGCTCGTCCTCGACCAGGAGCCGGCGTGCGACCGAGTGCAGGCCGTCTGCGGCGATGACGATCCGGGCCTCGTCGGTCCGACCGTCCTCCAGCAGCACCCGGGCACCGGACCCGGTGTTCTCATAGCCGCAGACTCGCGCGTCGGTGACCAGGTCGACTCCGGCGCGCCGGCAGGCACGCAGGAACATGCCGTGCAGGTCGCTGCGGTGGATGACCATGTAGGGGAAGCCGTACTTGCGCTCCAGGTCGGCCAGGTCCAGGCGGGTCAGCTCGCTGCCGTCGACGGCGTCACGCATCACCATGCTCGTCGGCAGCACGCCGAGGCTCTTGGCCTCGTCGAGCAGACCGTACTCGCCCAGGATCCGGGTGCAGTTGGGTGCGATCTGGATGCCGGCGCCGACCTCGCCGAACTCGCGGGCCTGCTCCAGCACCCGCACCCGCAGGCCCTCGCGGGCCAGCGCGAATGCCGCACTCAAGCCGCCGATGCCGCCCCCGACGACCAGGACGTCGACGGGGGTCGTGTTCCCGTCGGGTGCGGGCGGGGTGGTGGATGTGGCCACGTTGTGCTCCTCGGTCTAGGGGACTCTCACAGCCACGTCGGCAGGACCGGCGTGGGGGAGCCGTCGGTTGCGGTCAGGGTGTGCGGACGGCCGGCGAGGTACGCCGCGACCTCCGCAAGGGGGCCGATGACCGTGGCGGCGTCTTCGCCGGGCAGCGCCCAGCGGTCGTCGGTGTCGGTGGTCGTCAGCACGACCGCAGGGCCGGTGGCGCTGCTGCGCTTGCCCACGACGTCGTCGGCCAGGGCGGCAAGGAAGCCGACGGGCAGGTCGGCGAATGCGACACCGGCGGCCAGGTCGACGGCGTGTACGCAGACCTCGCGCGAGCGCATCCACGGGATCTCGGTCGCGGGGACCGTGCGGCCCTGGGCGGTGACCACCTCCGTACGCCACTGCTCCGCGTTCAGGCCGGCGATGCCGGCGGCGAGCCGCTCCGTGGACTCGCGCAGCCAGCCGGCCAGCTCGGCGGCCGGCTTCCTGGCGCCGACCTCGATGTCGGCGTTGCGCTGCTGGGATGAGGAGTACATGGGGGTCTTCTCACCGGTGGCGGCCCAGTGCACCAGGTTGCTCAGCGCATCGGCGTTCGCGGCCACGTGGGCCACCAGATGCTTGCGGCTCCAGCCGGGCAGCCCGGAAGAGGCCAGGTACTGCTCTTCGCCCCACCCCACGGCGGCGTCGAGGAACAGCTTGGTGCCTGCCTCGCTCCAGCGCAGAGTGTCGTCGAAGGTGCGGCGCATCAGGCCGCACCGTCCTTGGCCACGATGTTCTCGAGCCGCCCGATGCCCTCGATCTCCGTCACGACGCGTTCGCCGCCGAGCAGGTAGCGCTTCGGGTCACGGGCGTGGCCGACGCCGCCGGGGGTGCCGGTCGCGATGATGTCGCCGGGGTTGAGACGCACCACGGTCGAGACGTACTCGACCAGCGCGACCGGGTCGAAGAGCAGGTCGCCGGTGTTGTCGTGCTGCATGACCTCACCGTCGACGCTCAGCGTGACCTCGAGCGTGGGACGCACGCCGCCGGGCAGCTCGTCGGGGGTCACGACGTACGGGCCGACCGGGGTGGAGGAGTCCCACATCTTGCCCTGCAGCCACTCACGGGTGCGGAACTGCCAGTCCCGGCAGGTGATGTCGTTGAGGACGGTGAAGCCGGCGATCGCGGCCTCGGCCTGCGCGCCCGTGGCACGACGGACCGGCGCACCGATCACTACGGCGAGTTCGACCTCCCAGTCGAACTCCTCGGTCTCGTCGGGGCGGGCGATCTCGTCGGTGGCTCCGATGAGAGAGTCGGCGAACTTCGCGAACAGCGTGGGGTGCTTCGGCAGGTCGCGCCCCATCTCCTGGATGTGATTCTTGTAGTTGAGCCCCACACAGACGACCTTCGAGGGGCGGGGGACGATCGGCGCGAAGTCCGCGCCCTCGACGGGGTACGTCGTGGCGGTGTCGGCATCGACGCCCGCGACCTTCTCGGCCCAGCCGTCCTGGGCGAGGAGCTCGCCGAGGTCGGATACGCCGAGATCGACCAGCCGGTCGCCGTCGAGACGTACGGCTCGGGTCGAGCCGTTGACGCGGAGGGTGGCGAGCTTCATCGGGTGGTCCCTTCGGTGCTGGTGTCGTGCTGGGTGCGGTTGAGCTGGAGAGTCTCGAAGACCGGGGCGTCGCTGAACCGGAACAGGTCCAGTGCGCCGGAGTCGGAGTCGGTGGAGCCGGCCTCGGAGTGTGCCGAGAAGGGCTCCCAGGACGGGACGACGAACAGGTCGCCGCGGGTGACCGTCCAGGTCTTGTCGCCGACGGTGACAGTGCCGGAGCCGTCGAAGACCTGGTAGACCGACGAGCCGGTCTCGCGGACCGGGGTGGTCTCGGCGCCGCGGGCGATGCGGTGCATCTCGGCGCGGATCGTGGGCAACACGTCGGCGCCGGTGGCGGGGTTGGTGTAGCGGACCGCCGCGTGGCCGGGTTCGACAGTGCCGCCGAAGCCTTCGGACTCGACGGCGAGTTGGTCGGCCAGGGCGCGGTCGGTGAACTCCCACTTGTAGGAGAGCAGCGGGGTGCCCGGGCCGAGTTCGCCGACCGACAGCGGACGCAGGCCGGGGTGGGCCCACAGCCGCTCGGAGCGGGAGCGCTCGGGCGTGATCCGCTCGGCGTCACTGATCTCGTCGCGGCCGAACTCGAAGAACTGCGCCTCGGTGAGGTACTGGAAGGGGATGTCGAGGCCGTCGATCCAGGCCATCGGCTCGCTGGTCGCGTTGTGGTGGGCGTGCCAGTTCCATCCGGCCTGGGGGAGGAAGTCTCCGCGGCGCATCGGGACCGCGTCGCCGCCGACGACCGTCCACACGCCCTCGCCCTCGACGACGAAACGGAAGGCGTGCTGGGTGTGGCGGTGCTCAGGGGCGTCCTCGCCCGGCATGAGGTACTGGATCGCGGCCCACAGCGTGGGGGTCGCGAAGGGGCGGCCGCCCAGGGCCGGGTTCGCCAGCGCGATTGCGCGCCGCTCCCCGCCGCGGCCGACCGGGACCAGGTCACCGGCCTGCGCAGCGAGCCGGCGCAGGTTCTCCCAGTGCCACAGGTGCGGCACCGCGCGCGAGCGGGGACGCGCCGGCATCAGGTCGCCGATCTCCGTCCATAGCGGCACCAGCAACTCCTGCTCGAAGCCGCGGTAGAGATCCTCGAGTGCGGGGGTGACGGCGGGCTGGTCAGGTGCGTCGACTGCGCGGAGCCGCACTGGAGACCGGGGCTCCTCGGCGGTGCTGGTCACAGGATTGCTCATGACGTTAATCTTGCTGCTGTCACATGATGAAGAACCTCAAATTCTGTTTTGCAGAATCGGAGAGATGTGGACAAGCCTCTGAAGACGCCGCCGGCCTACACGATCCGCAGTGTGGACCACGCGCTGCGGATCGCCGCGATGCTGCAGCTCGAAGGTGAGCTGACCGTCTCGGAGACGGCCGAGCGTCTGGGCGTGGCCCGCTCCACCGCGCACCGGCTGCTCGCGATGCTGGTGTACCGGGACTTCGCGGTCCAGGACGAGCGACGCGTCTACCGGGCAGGTCCGGTCCTGGAGCTCGCCGTCCACTCGCCCTCGGTCGCGTCCCGGCTCCGGGCGGCGGCCCTGCCGCACCTGCACCGGCTGGTCGGCGTGGTCGAGGAGTCCGCCAACCTGTCGGTGCGCACCGGCGACGCGGTCCGGTTCATCGCCAGCGTCGAGTGCACACAGACCCTGCGGGTGGGCTCCCGCGAGGGCATGGTCTTCCCGGCGCACCGCACCACCGCGGGGCTGCTGCTCCTGGCCGAGCTGCCCGTCCAGGAGCTCGAGGAGGTCTACGCGGCCGAGCGGTACGCCGACCGGCCGGAGGAGCGGCCCGACCTGGCCCGGCTGCGGACTGAGCTGGCGCGGGTGCGGCGTACCGGCTTCGCGCTCAACCAGGGCCGCTCCGAGCGCGGAGTGGTGGCACTCGGCGTGCCGGTGCGGGGATCGGACGGCGACGCTCTCGCCGGTCTGTCGGTGTCGATGCCGAGCGTGCGCTACGACCGGCACCAGCTGCCGTCACTGGTCAACATCCTCACCCGCGCCGCAGGCGCCATCGAGGCCGACCTCGCCCGGGCCGCCTGAGTCGGACTTAGCCAGTACCCGCTTGCGTACGGCTCACGACCAGCGCACTCCTCGCCTGCTCATCCGCGAGTGTCGGGAGCGTTCACGCGTCGCCTAGCGCCTCCCGGGCCTCCTGAGCGGTGGCGAGCAGGTGTGCGGTGAACCTGTCGGCGTCCCCCTCGGTGTACCGGGCGAGGGGCATGGCGATGCTGAACGCCGCCCGCTCGCCGTTGATCACGCCGAGCGACACGGCGAAGGCCGCGACGCCGGTTTCGGACTCCTCGAAGTTCATGCCGATCTTCTGCAGACACGTTTTCTCGAGCTCCTTGTGGATCTTTTCCAGATCGATGTCGAGCTTGCCCCCCCGCGCGCCCGAGAGCGCAACCCCGTAGCGGGCGTTGACCTCGTCACGGGGCAACTCGGCCAGCATGGCTTTGCCTGCCGAAGTCGTGTGCGCTGGGAGCCTGACGCCGGTCCGTAGGCCGAACCGCAACGGGTGGGACGTCGCCTCGATGCCGTCGAGATGGTGGATCTCTGTGCCGACGAGAGTCGCAAGGTGCACCGTCTCGTCCAGGCGCTCGAACAATCGCTCAAGGAACGGGCGCGCCGTCGTTCGCAGCGGCGGCACCGACCTCGCCATGCCGGGATTCAAGAACTCCGGGCCGGGCTCATAGCGCTTGCGCTCACCCTGCTTGGCGAAGCCGTCCGCGGGCGCGGGGATCGGTCTCTGCAGTCGGGTGGCGGATCGGCGGCTCGTCATGACTGACCTGCGCCCCATCCAGGCGCCGTGGGTTGCGCCCGGGCCGTCGGGGGTGGCGATCCGTGACCGGCTCAAACACCTCACATCGCAGGATGTGACGGTGTTGCGGCTCGTGGGTGACCACCTGGGTTCGCTGGCCTCCGGCGATCTGAAGGCCCGGTGCGCGGCCGGTTTGGATCACGACGCTGGCGGGTGCTCGCCACGATTGCCGATCTCCATCCGGACCCACAGGTCGTCCGCGTCGCCCATGCGGAGCTCCGCCGCTACCACGGAGACGACACTCGTCCAGGCGCGCGGGGCCGCAAGCCCCGCAAGCCGAAGAAGGCGGGCAAGAAGGCCGAGGCCCGCAAGAAGAAGCGACGCTGACCTAAGGCCGGTTTCGTTCTCCTGTGCGGGCATCCCGGCCAGCGGCGGGGCACAGGCCCTGAGAGGGCTTATAGGCGCCGAAGCGCCGTGTTGACGACTTCCCGGTCGAACGGGACGGGTTCTTCGGGGAACTCGGGGTTGTAGTCCTCGATGGGGTTGTCGCCCTGGCCGGCGGTGCATTCGGGGTGGGGAAGGTGCTGGTCCAGCACCCTCTCCAACAGGATCTCGTGCCGCCAGCAGTCGCCGAGGTCGTAGACGTAGGAGATCGTTGCTTTCGGCGCGGGCAGTGCCTGGTGGAGCCGGGTCAGGTGTTCGGGCCGGGTGCCTTCCAGGCGGTGGAACTCGTCGGCGTACCGGTGGCGGCCCACGCTGAACACGTGCAGATGGTAGTCGCTCCAGCCCATAAGCACCTTGACCACCAGATCGAGGGTTTCCAGGGTGGCGTTTTCGGGGACCAGAACCCGCCGCCAGCAGCCGGGCCCAGGGTGACCTTCAGCTGGAGGACCGGAATCGCGGTGTCCAGGATCGGCTCCAGTGCCGTGGCGACCTCGGCGGCCTGTGGGTGGTCGCTGTCGGTGATGAGCTTGATGGCGGCACCGTCGAGTCGCAGCCCGGCGGCTTCCAGCGAGTCCATGGCCGAATAACGGGCCGCGGCGGTGCCACGTGTGGTGAGGTCGGCGTGGGCGTATTCGGTGGTCAGCCAGACCACGTCCGCGTTGTCAGGGGCGGGGCCCTGCCCGTACTGACGCGTGATGGCGCGGACATGCGGCGCCAGGGTGGGGACCGTTTCGACCGTGCGCAGTGTGGGCAGGGCGTCCTCGCCCAGTTCGCAGATGAGCCCGATGGCCGTCATCCGCTGTGCCGGGGTGGCGTCCGCGGCCGCCTGAAGCAGCTGAGCGGTGACCTGTTCGACGGTGCGGTCGCCGAACCAGCAGCGGCGGGCCCGGTTCCAGGCGTCGGTCTGGTCGGCCCCGGCGAGTTGTTCCAGCAGCCGGTCCGCCGGCATCTGCGGGGTGATCTGCGGTGGGACGACGCGTGCGAGTTCGGTCCGCAGCCAGGTACCGAGCGGTGTCAGCCGCGTCCCGTCCAGGACACCGAACGCGCGCAACACCGACAGCGCGGCGTCGGCGG
>JBJMIW010000160.1:0-5817 GCA_045806665.1 Actinoallomurus sp. | reverse complement strand
CGGACTCATCCGCGAATACCTTCCAAAAGGGACCGGAATTCCCGGCGATGCCGAGCTGCTGAATTCCATAGCTCACTCACTCAATACGCGCCCGAGGCGTATGCTTGGCTACAGAACACCGGCAGAAGTGTTCGCCGAGATGTGCGTCGAAACTGCTTCCACCACTTGAGACCGCCGAGACTACCCCATTCCGTTGCGGGTGTGCCGAAAACTGGACGGAGTTTTCGGCACACCCGCAACTGCCCATCCCAGCCCTCACCCGCGGCCTTACTCCCAGTATTGGGGTCGGGTGACCACGGTAACGGAGACGCAGTAGTTGTCGCCGTCCGGGTTCTTGCTGTAGCTGCTGTCGCGCCAAGGGTCTTCGTGCGTGGGTGTCCCGGGTTCGACGGTCTTGTAGCGGTCGGGGTCCCAGGGGCGATTGACGGGTGGTTGGTCGTGGTCGCCCAGGTCTGGCAGGCCGGGCAGGCCGGGCAGGCGGACGTCGAACGGTGTCACGACGATTCGCGGGGTGAGCGCGGCCCAGCGCGGTTCGCCGTCCCGGTCGCTTGCGGGTGTGGCGATCGTGACGGGCTGACCGGTTCCGTGCGGGCTGATGGCGCCGTTGGTGTCGATGACGTTGAGTTCGAGCCCGAGGTACGGGCCGATCAGATGCTGAGCGATCTCGACACCATGCGGGTCGGCGGGGTTGTCGAGGATGTCGCGGATCTGTTCGTCGTCGGTGGTGTCGGCGATCTGGCGGACGGACTGCCAGGTCTGCTGGTCCAGCACGTCGGGACGGTCACGGACCAGCGTGGTTAGCTCGTGGCGGAGCTGGCCCGGTGTACGGATGGTGGTCTGGTGGTCGAGCAGGTACGCGCCGCCGGCCGAGGTGATGACCGCGTCGTAGAAGGAGTCCGGGCCGGTCTGGGTGGGCCGGATCTCCAGCTCCAGCTGGTCCGCGGTCGCCTGCTGGCCGGGGCTGAGGATGGCGGGGCCGACATGCTGGGATCTGGCCGGTATGGCGATGGTGTCGGCGATGACGGTGTCGAGCGGTGACGCCGTGGCGTCCTGGGCGGTGGGGACGACGGCGGCCCAGCCGGGTTTCGCCCTGGTCCCGGCCCCGATGCGGGCCACGACGAGGGGCCGGCCGCCCGCCTGGCCATGACGTTCGGTCTTTCCATCGCGATCCAGGACCAGCACATCGCGGTCGAGAGTGACGGCGAGCGCTTCGGGTGCGAGGAGATCGACGATGAGCGGCCAGCGATCCGGCGACGCGAACCCGCCCGCGAGGTAGCGCACCGCGTCGCCGGAGGCGATGTGGTCGAAGATCTGCGCCTGCAGCTTGGGCTGTTCGATTCTTTCGATGTCGTCGAAGAAGAAGTCTTCGACGATGCGTTGTTCACCGGCGAAGCGGTAGGCGGCGTGCCCCAAGGGCCAGTTGCTCAGCGTGCCTTCGGCGGCCATGGCACGAAGGCGGTCGGCCACTGCCTTGCGCAGTGCCGGCGCGTCGGTGATCTGCTCAGCGCCGACGGTGACGTGGCCACCGGCGGCCTTGATCACCGCTTCGAACAGCGCGTTCGCCCCTGGCGCCACATGCTCGATGCGGGCCTGATGCTCCCCGGCCCAGTCTTGCTGGAGCGGGGAGATGGCCTCTGCCGGCGATGCTTGGGTCCCGGCGGCCGGCCCTTCGATCTCGACCACATCGGTGGCCGGGGTGAACCCGTCGCCGAGTTTCTCGGCAGGCAGGGTGTCGCCGTCGTTGCCGATGACCAGCGCGAGTCCGGTCAGGTCCGCCAACGACGGCGTCACCCGCGCCGCGGCCGGCCGGTCGGGATCGGGTTCGACGAGCCGCAAGCCGGAGGGGGTGTCGAGGAGTACCCGGACCTGCGAGCCGTCGATGAGTATCACTGTGCCATCGTTCGGAACGGCGCTGATCAGTTCGGATGTCGAACTCACGGCGACCCAGTTGGCCGCGGGCACTCCCGGCAGGGCGGGCGCGGAGGTGGAGCGGATACCGCCGGACGTCTGGTGCAGCACACGGGCCAACTCGATGGCCAGGCTCACATCCAAGCCCGTGCGATCGCCGCCGGCCTGCGCCCAGGCATCGTGCCACGCTGGGTCCAGCTGCGCGATCTGGCTGTCCAGGTCAACCTGCCCACGCGGACCGGCAACGGCCGCATCGGGGCGGGCGACGAGCCCCAGCCACCGCGCCCGCGCCTGCCTCAGCCGATCCAGGACGGGATCGGTTCCGGCGGTGTCGGCGACGTGGTGCTTCCGTTCGTCGATCGCCTGGGCCAAGCGGATCAGCAGAGGATCGGACTGGCTGGGAGTGGCCAGGCGTGAGGTCGGCCGGTACCGGGTGAACGACGGCGGCAACGCCACCCACTGCCGTGGATCACCTGGGCGGCCGGCCTCGATCGTGGCCAGGTGAACCGGCTGACCGCTCCCGTACCGGCTGATCACACCGTTCGGGTGATGCACGCGGATGCCCAGGCCGAACCAGTTCAACAGGAACGGGGCGACCTCCTCTGCCAGCTCGGGCCACGAGGCGGGGTCGCTGATGCTGGTGACGATGTCACGCAGCGCCTCCCCGTTGTCGAACCGCTCATCGACCAGGCCGGTCAGAGCCTGGGCGTCACCGGCGCTGAAGCCGGCGGATTCCGGCCCGGCCGGCCCACGCGCCGCGTACTGGGCCGCATAAGCCGCGTGCACGACCCGCCAGGTGTCAAGGTCGGCGTCCTGAGGGCGCTGGATACGCCTGGTCAGCTCAGCACGCAGCCCGGCAGGGTCGGTGACATGGACACCCTCCCGCGTGGTGACCCCGCCCCCGGCGGCCCACAACACGGCGGTGAAGAACCCGTCCAGGCCGACCGGTACTGCCACCAGGCGCCGATGGTGACTCCGCGCCCACCTCGCCTGCCCGGCACTGACTCCTGCCGGCACCACACCCGAACCCACCAGCGGCGGTTCGGCCGGTGCGGCGGTGGGGTCCGGGCCCAGGTACGGCTCGCTCCAACCGCCCGCCACATCCGCCGGGCGGGTACCGGCGGCCCACGCCCGTGGCGGCGCCACCGGCGCCACACCCACCCACGTGTTCTCGTCCGCCGGCGCCACAGTGATGGGGCCGGCCTGGCTCCCGACGCCGTCCTCGTCCCCGAAGAAGGTCACCTCGCCGCCCGCGCCGATGACCCGGATCGGCAACCCCAGGTAGCGGTGCGTCAGCCGCGGCCACAGCTCACCGATCAGGGCGTGCCCACGCTCGGGATCTCTGATCCAGGCGATGACCTGCCCCACCACGTGGGCCCGTTCCTCCTCGGTCAAGGAGGCATCGACCGGCCGCCCTACGTCACCTGCGGCCCGCGCGTACACGGCCCGGATGTCGTCCCAGGCGGCCCGGCCGTTGTCGGCAGCGATCCGCCCGATCAGATCACGCCGCAGCGCCTCAGCGTTTCCGCGGTACAGCAACGGCAGCCCGACCGCGTCCGACGCCGTCGCCAGCGCGTCCAGGAAATGACCGCCGCGTCGACTCCGCCCGACGAACCGCATGTCCTCATCCGCGGCCCAGGCCACCTGCTCACCCGACAGCCCGCCGAACCGCGGACCCGCATCGGCCGACGGCACCCCCACCCACCGCGGCATCCTCGCCGTATCCAAGGTCTGGACGATCACCCCTGGTCCGGATCCGGACCCGGGGCCGGACATGGAGGCGCTGATCCGCCCATCGCTGTCGATGACCAGCAGGTCCACGCCGAAATACTCGCTGATCAGCGCAGGAGCGACAAAGCTTTCCAGTTCCGGCCAGAACTCTTGGCTCGTGACACTCGTCACCACCTGGTTCCAGGCAAGGCCCTGCTCGATGTACGGGCCGACCTGCGCGGCGATCTCCTGGTCCGACAACGCGGCCCCGCCGCTGTTTCGCACCCTGGCCCGCACCGCGGAGTGGTAACCCCGCACCACCTGAGGCAACTGCCCGATGCCACCGGACGGGGGACGATCGAACATCGCCTCGGACAGAACCGTCCGGAACTGCTCGGCGTCGCGAATCACCCGGTCCCCGCCGTCTCCGCGGACCGTCACCGAGCCGCCGAACGCCGACAACACCGCCGCATACGGCGAACCCGGTCCGGCCGGGTCGAAACGCAGGTCCCACGAACGCGCCAACCGCGCCGACGCCCAGCTGGCCCCCGCGGGCACGCCACCCGGACGGAACTCAGGCACAGCCGTACGGCCGGGCGCCTCTGCGGAACCGGCCGTAGTCTCCGGCTCGGGTGCCTGTGGCGCGGGCGTCAGCAGCTCGGGGGCCGGTGCCGTCGGCGCCTGCGGCGCGGACACGGTCGCGTCATCGCGCGTCGCCGTCTCCGGCTGCTCGGTGAGCGGAGGCGGGGAGTCGAAGACGGCCGGGGAACGACCCGTGTCGCCAGCGATCTCGCCGCCGTTGGCGGTCCCCGCGACTCCCTGGGCCGCCGGCGTTTCCTCGCGTACGTCCGAGGAAACGTGCGGCGGCACCTCCGCGGGGATGGCGTCGAAGTTGGCGCGGGGGAAGGCACGGCCGGCCCTTGCGGGTGCTCCGCCGGAGATGATCGCGTCGGCCTGGAATCCACTGGCCGGTGCTCCACCGGCCGGGAGTTCCCTGGTGGGTGCTCCGCCGGCGACACCGGCGTCCTCATCGATGACCGTCACGGGCGGCGGGGGGAGCGGGCTATGGACAGGTCCTGCCGGGGCTCTCATCTCGATGACGTTGCCCTGAGGACCCAGCTTTACGTCGACCACACCGGCCTCGAGGCATGCCGACACGCCATTGCTTCGGCTCGACTTACGCCACATCAATGCCCCTCGCCACGCGGAACCCCAGAAACGAACAAGACCCCATAACGCCAATTTCCGCCAAACCTACCAAGATCTCGCCGCTGGACACCATCCGGTGCTGGAGCGACGAGTGGTCGGCCGCTGAACAGGGGGAACACGGGAAACCGAAGCCGGCCCAGGCCTGGCAGACGCCGTGGTCCCTTGGTCGCTGAGGGATGGAGGGGGCATCTCGCGTTATGGGACCATGTCGTCGAACTCGCCGTCTTTGACGCCGAGGATGAACGCCTCCCACTCGTCGGGGGTGTAGTACAGGGCGTCGCCGTCAGGGTCGGCCGCATCTCGCAAGATGACCATGTGGTCGGCGTGCTTGTGCTGGATCGGCAGGTCCGTGCCGTCGACGAACACGACCTCCGCCGAATCGATGATCCTGCCCATACCACTCTTCCTTCCTCTTCGGCTCGATAACGGGCACGGTGGTTCAATTACAGCATCTAACCGCAGGATGGAAACGAGGTTCAGGCCGGTGGCGGAGACACAAGAACGCATCGAGCGGGTGATCGCGGTCCGCGACAGCAAGGATCCCGACGGTGTGAAGCTGTTCTTCCGGCTGGGCGCATGGAAGGGCCTGATCGAACGGATCAAGGCAGGGGAGTTGGAGCTTCCGCCTGAGTTCCGTCAGGACTTGGACGAACGCTTCGCCCGCCCTGTCGAAAGGTAATCGGGTGACCGCGAGACGTGACTGGTGAGCGTGCGAGCTTTCGCTCATCCGGTCCTCGTTCAGCCGGCCCCACGCCCACGGTCGACCGGCCGTACGAGCGGGGCCGCGCCGGACGACCGGACGCGATCGAGAACTGGCTTACCGAGTCCGGCGGGGCTTCGCGTTCTCCGGCCTTGCGCGATCTCCCACGCCGGAGCCGGGCGGACCCGTGTTCTGCGTGGAGGTCACCGTCGTGGAGGCCGGGTACGGACGGGTCCTATGAAATAGGCCTAGTGGTGCCCAAATTGGGCTCCTACATGAGCATCGCATCG
>JBJMIW010000159.1:0-5064 GCA_045806665.1 Actinoallomurus sp. | reverse complement strand
CCCGTCGCGTATGGCGCACAAGCAGCAATATCGGCAACGGCGGTGAGTGCGTGGAGGTCGGCCTGGTCTCAGTGGTCTGTCAGCCCTGATCGGTGCCAGGTGATACCCGTCCCGGGAGAACGACATCTGGTCGTCCGAAGCCGATGGAATGCTTCAACGCGTCTAGCGTTCGGCTCGCCGCCGAGTCGACGATTCCTTCGTGTTCATCCTGGCTCACCGCGCCGGTTGAGGGTCAGAGGCGCGGTCGGGGCGGGGTTCCGATGCCGCTGGCCAGCTCGGAGCGAAAGGCCTCCAGCTCCTCCGTCTCGGCGGCAGGGTCATCGGAAGGTACTTGAGCCTGCAGAGCTGGGATCTTGGCGGTCTCGGCTGCGAGCCAGTTTGTGGCGGCGGTTTCGCGTTCCTGGATGGTGAAGATGTCTTCGGCGGCGCGGACCTCGTACGGCAGCCAGTCGATCGCCAGTCGCCGGGCCACCCAGTCCACCACCGATCGGACCCGCGGGATGTGGGGGTCGTCGGTGTGGCCGTTGGGCAGGAAGTACAGGTCCAGGCCCTGGCGGATGAGGTCTGGCAGCGGGACGCCATACTGCAGCCCGACCGAGAGGGTGACGGCGTAGATGTCCATGAGCCCGGCCTGGGTCTGGCCCTGCTTGCCCGACTGGATGAACACCTCACCGAGCGTGCCGTCCTGGCGGCCATTGGCGGTCAGGTAGAACCGCTCGCCGCCGATGGTGACGGCGGTGGTAAGGCCGGCCCAGCGCCGGGGCATGTGCCGTTGGTGCCATCGGCTCGGGGGGTGGGTCATATCCGCCTCCATGACCGGTTCCACAATCTGTGGGACGTTCGCTGAGTCTGGCTACTACATGCGGTGCCCGGGGAGCCTATTGATCCGGACGGTTACGGCGCGGGATGGCTCGCCGACGTCTTTCAGAAGCAGGTGCTCGCTGGCGATCCCGCCGACGGTCCCGAATTCGCCGACCGGACTCGCCCGCTGCCGGCGGAACCCGAGCAACCTGACGGAGCCGGTGGTGTGAAGGGGCTGCGCGTGATCGTGATCGGGGTCGTACCATCGCGCGATGGGACACGATGATCTTCCGACTCTGGAACTCGCCTTCCCCGGTCCGCTGCGGGACAGCGGGGTGGCCGCGATCCTGAACGGGCAGAAGACGGCGCTCACCGGGCTTCTTGAGATCTATGAACACTCCGGGGAGGCGTTGCCGCAGGCCGGGCAGCGGTTCGCCGTGCTGGACTCCGACGGCCGGCCGGCGGTCGTGATCGAGCTCGTCGAGGTGCGCGTCGTGCCCGTCAAGGAGATCGACGACGACTATGCGCGGGCGGAAGGGCGCGGGTACGCCGACGCGGCGGAGTGGCGTGCGGCGCACGAGGAGTTCTTCCAGAGCGAGGGAGTGAGCGAGTACCTGGGGCACACTCCCGTCATCGGCGATGACACGCTGGTCGTCGCCGAGCGGTTCCGCGTGGTCGAGCCCGACGATCCCGGCCGGTCCTGACCGGGCAGGCGAGCCGGGAGCCGGTTTGCCGCAAACCGCCGCGAACTTGGGCGTCGCAGATGGATACTCCAGTTCGTGAAGTTCCGTGCGACAGTGCAGCTTGACGGCAAGACGGCGACGGGGATCAACGTTCCGGACGAGGTCGTGGAAGGGCTCGGGGGCGGTAAGCGGGCCCGGGTGAAGGTCACGATCAATGGTTACGCGTACTCGACGACGTTCGGGAGCATGCGCGGCGTGACCAAGATTCCGGTCAGCGCGGATCACCGCAAGGCCGCCGGGATCGCGGCCGGGGACGAGGTGGACGTGGAGGTCGAGCTCGACGACTCGCCGCAGGAGCTCGCCGTACCGGCCGATCTCGCGGACGCGCTGAACGCCGAGCCGGAGGCGCAGCGCTGCTTCGACGGCCTGTCGCCCTCCCGCAAGAAGGCGTACGTGACCTGGATCGAACAGGCGAAGAAGGCCGAGACGCGGGAGCGTCGCGTCGCCCAGGCGGTCGAAGAGCTTCGCGAAGGACGCCCTCGAGGCTGAGCCGATCGCGCGTCCACCCGCGACCGCGGCGAGGCGCGAGCCCGACCTGCCAACCGATCCGGAGGCCGGCGCGCTCCGGAAGACTGTGGGGACATGGAGTTCTTCTGCTATCACCGCGACCGGCCCGGCTCCATGGCGCTGCGCCAGGAGCTGCTGGAAGAGCACTGGTCTTACATGGACCGGTACACGGCGGAGATGATCGCCCGCGGCCCGACCTTCGCCGGCGACGGCGACACGCCCACTGGCAGCGTGCACATCGTTGACCTGCCCGATCCCGCTGCTGCCCGGGCGTTCGCCTTCGACGAGCCGGGCTACCAGGCCGGCGTTTACCGGGACGTGCTGCTGCGTCGGTGGCGCAACATGCTGGGACGCACCATGTGGGAGTTTCCTGGTGGCCGGACCGGCGGCAACCGGTTCCTAGTGCTCGGCCTCGGCGCGGGGAAGGACGCCGACCTCGCCGTGCCCTCCGACCGGGACGAGCTGATCGCCTATGGGCCACTGCTGTCCGACGACGGCACCACCTGGCTGGGTACGGCGGTGCTGGTCAGGGCGCCGGATTCGGACACGGCACGCGCCGTCCTGGCCCCGGACCGGTACGCCGACGTCGAGGTCCACGAGTGGGAGTTCGGCGGACGCCGGTAAAGCCGTCGTCGTCCCACGTCCGCTCGGTGCGCCTCTCTAAAGCGGCCTTGGTTAAGTTTGCTGCTGATCCTTGGATGCGGTCTCGTTGGCGGGTCAGGGCGTGGTCGACGGCGGTGCCGATCTGGACGCTGGTATGGGCGCGGTGGGAATAGCCTCTGGCCATGCCGAGCTTTGAGATCACACCGATTGGTACGGTCCGGAACGACCGGACGGATGTCCAGCACACGGACAACTGGGGTGCCGTCCGCAGCACGATCACCATCGACGAGCGCTTCGGCGAGGCGTGCCTCCAGGGTCTGGGGGGCTTCTCCCACGTGGAGGTCCTCTTCATCTTCGACCAGTTCCCGGAACGCGACGATTACCGCGAACCCCGCCCCTACCGCGGCCGCTCCGACCTCCCGCCCGTTGGCGTATTCGCTGGCCGAGGCCCCCGCAGACCGAACCGCATCGGGGTAACGTGCTGCGCCATCGAATCCGTCCACGGCCGCGAATTGACGGTGGTGGGCCTCGACGCGGTCTCGGGCACCCCGGTCATCGACCTGAAGCCGACGATGGCGGAGTTCCGCCCGGTGAACATCAAGCAGCCGGAATGGGTCAGCCGCCTGATGTCGGAGTACTTCCAGCCGTAAGCAGGGTCTGGAGGCGAAGCTCAACGCTGTGTTGGGTAGGGGCTCTGGTGGGGATGGTGGCGGTCCGAAGGTCTTGACGGTCGAGTCGACTCCCGAGCAGCGCATCGAGGGGCGGCGGCTGGCCGGGCGTGATCTGTCACGCAACGAGTGGCGACGGCTGGACTGTGTTCGTCTGCTGGATCGGGGGCTGTCCCCTCCAAAGGTCGCTGCCCTGCTGGAGTGCAATGTGGTCACGGTGCGAGGCGGTGCACCGCTTCATCGGCGGTGGCTTCGACGCCTTGGCCGACGCCGCGCGGTCGGGGCGGCTCGGCTCGCTCGCCGCAGGCGTCACCTATTAGGCGGGAGTGTCGCGTCACCCAGGCGGTCGAAGAACCGCGCGAAGGACGCCCTCGACGCCGGGCTGGCGTCGCGGCGATCCGCCGGCAGGCCGGCGCGGCGTCGGGCTGTCAGCGGACGGCGGTGAAGACGGTGAGGCGCGCCAGCTCATGGCGGGTGACCCCGGAGAAGAGGCCGTCGAGGCCCTGCTCGACGCGGGTGATTTGGTCCTTGGGCAGGGCGAGGCGCCGGGCGATCCGGGACGGCCGTGTCCCGCCGTGCCAGGCGATCAGCACGCGCCCGCCGGGGCGGGTCACCCGGTGCAACTCCCGCAGACCGGCTTCCAGGTCCGGCCAGATCGCGACGTTGTTCACCGAGACCACGCGGTCGAAGGCCGCGTCGGAAAACCCCGTACGGTCGGCCGTGCCGAGCCGAAGGTCGATCCGGCCCGCGGCGATCTGTGCCCGGTGCGGCCGACCGGCGAGGTCGCGCATCTCACGCGAGGGGTCGACACCGCAGATCCGCTTGGCGGGCGTCAGCTGGAGTAGGCGGATGAGGCCGCCAGGTCCGTAGCCGACCTCCAGGACCTGATCCCCGGCCTGGACGTCGAGCAGGTCGAGCACGTCCTGCTGCCGGTTGATCCGCAGCATCAAGCGGCCGGCGAGCCGCCCGGCCAGTCCGTTCGGCAGCGCGAAGGGCGAGCGGGTCGGTTCGTCCCGGGTCCAGGGCGTCGTGGTCTCCATGCACTCAGGCTGTCGCTTCAAGTCGGCTTGAAGTCAAATAGCGGCATGGACCTGATTCCCATCGGTGAGGCCGCCCAGCGGCTCGGCATGCGAACCTCGGCGCTCCGCTACTACGAGGAACGCGATCTCGTACGACCGGCGGCGCGTGTGCACGGGACGCGGGTCTACGGCCTGCAGGAGCTACGGCGCCTGGCGTTCATCCAGATCGCGCAGCGGCTCGGTATCGGCCTCGACACGGTCGCCGCCGTGCTGGACGAGGGGAGCGAGCAGTGGCGCGAGACGGTCGGCGAGCAGATCGAGAAGCTGGAAGAGCTGATCGTCAGGGCCCAGAGTGCCAAGGACTTCCTCAGCCATGCGCTCATGTGCCCCGCCGAGCATCCCGCCCGTGAGTGTCCCCATCTCATCGAGGCGCTGGACCGGCTGCTCGAAGGCGCATCCTTCGAGGAACTCGCGAGCGAGCACATGAACGAGCACCAGGCCGACACGTGACCTTGGACTGGAGCACCCACCGCTGGGACGACCGCCCCACACGACGACCATGACCCACACCTATCTGCGCGAGCTCTTATTTCGCCGGTCAGTCGTCGGTGCCGGTCATCGAGGCCACGTCCGGGCCGTCAGCCGGTGATCGGCTGCACTGCGGAAGTGCCGATCACCTGACCCCTGGCGTCCAGTGCCTGGACCTGCACGTTGTTCGAGGGT
>JBJMIW010000158.1:0-17772 GCA_045806665.1 Actinoallomurus sp. | reverse complement strand
TAGATGAACGAACCGCCCGACCAGACGGCCGAGTTCAGCGCGGCGAACTTGTTGTCGCCGACCGGGATCACCGAGCCGAAGTACTCCTGGAAGATCTCCGGGTGCTCGCGAAGGCCGGTGTCGGTGTCGAGGAAGAGGACGCCCTGCTGCTCCAGGTCCTCGCGGATCTGGTGGTAGACGACCTCGGACTCGTACTGCGCCGCGACGCCCGCGATCAGGCGCTGCTTCTCCGCCTCGGGGATGCCGAGCTTGTCGTAGGTGTTCTTGATGTCGGCCGGGAGTTCGTCCCAGGACGCAGCCTGCTTCTCCGTCGACCGGACGAAGTATTTGATGTTGTCGAAATGGATGTCGGTGAGGTCGGCGCCCCACGTCGGCATCGGCTTCTTGCCGAACAGGCGCAGGCCCTTCAGGCGAAGGTCGAGCATCCAGTCGGGCTCGTTCTTCTTCCCCGAGATGTCGCGGACGACCTCTTCGGACAGCCCGCGACGGGCCGAGGCGCCGGCCACGTCGGGGTCGGCCCAGCCGAACTTGTACTTGCCGAGCCCATCGAGCTCGGGGTGGGCTGCCGTGGTCATACGGAGGTGCCTCCGGACTCCTGCTTGTCGTTCTTATCGGTTTTTTCGGTCAGTTCACGTGACGTCACGTGGGTCGTGCATATTCCATCGCCGTGCGCGATCGTGGCCAGCCGCTGGACGGGAACGCCGAGCAGCCGCCCGAACGCCGCCGTCTCCGCCTCGCACAGCTCCGGGAACCGGGCCGCGACGTGCGCGACCGGGCAGTGGTGCTGGCACAGCTGCTGCCCGCCGGCCGGAGCCGTGCTGGCCGAGGCGGCGTAACCGTCCCCGGACAGCGCCTCCGCCAGCGCCCGTGCCCGCTGCTGCGGTGGCACGGCCCGGATGGACGCGCCGTAGCGCGCCTCCAGATCGCTCACCTGGCGAAGGGCGAACTCCGCGACGGCATCCTCGCCGAGCTTGTCGGCCAGGAAGCGCAGGGCGTTGGTCGCCAGGTCGTCGTAGGCGTGCACGAAGGCGCTCCGCCCGGCCTCAGTGATCGAGAACAGCTTCGCCGGACGGCCGCGCCCGCGCCTCGACTGCGGACCGCTCCGCCGCTCCTCGATCATGTCCTCGGTAAGGAGGGTCTCGAGGTGGCGGCGGACGGCCGCGGGCGTGAGCCCGAGCCGCTGTCCGAGCGCAGAGGCGCTGATGGGACCATGTTCAAGGATCAATCGGGCGACCCGGGCGCGGGTGGTGCGCTCGGAGTGGTTCGCGCCGAGCGAGGGCACGCCGACGGCGGCCGGCGTGGTGCTCTTCGTCTCGGTCACGTATTTCACAACATCAGTGTGGCCTAATTCCTTCCCCCGACACAAACCGATCCCGGTTATCTCGCTCACTTAGGCGAGCCTCACCTGCCGGGACGGCCTCGTACGGCGATCACCACGACGAGGGCTCCGGCGAGGAACGCCCTGCCCGCACCCGCCATCGACACGGCCAGGCGGCCACCTGCCCCCGGCGTGCCGAGCAACGAGAGGTTCACGGCGGTGGCGTCGGTGATCACCTGAAGTAGCCGAGGCAGATGGCGACCACGGCAGCGCTCGGGCGGGTGGCCGGGACTACGAGGCGGATCTGCCTCGATGCTCGCCCACAATCGTTCAGACGATCGCCGAAGCGTCGCCTGCGGCGGGCTCAGCCGGCGAGGGTCGCCACGAGGATGGCCTTGATGGTGTGCAGGCGGTTCTCGGCCTGGTCGAAGACGATGGAGGCCTCCGACTCGAAGACATCGTCGGTCACCTCCAGCGCTTCCAGGCCGAACTGCGCGTAGATCTCCTCGCCGACCGTCGTCGCCCGGTCGTGGAACGCGGGAAGGCAGTGCATGAACCGCACCGCCGGGTTTCCCGTCGCGGCGAGCACCTCCGCGTTGACCTGGTACGGCGTGAGGAGCGCGATCCGCTCCGCCCACACCTCCTTCGGCTCGCCCATCGACACCCACACGTCGGTGTGCACGAAGTCCGCGCCGCGCACGCCCGCCGCGACGTCGTCCGTCAGGGTGATCCGGGCCCCGCTGCGCTCTGCGAGGCCACGGGCGGCGGCCTGCACCTCGGCGGACGGCAGCAGGCCGTCGGGCGCCACGAGGCGGACGTCCATGCCGAGCAGGGCGCCCATGACGAGCAGGGAGTTGCCCATGTTGTTGCGCGCGTCGCCGAGGTAGGCGAAGGCGATCTCCTCGATCGGCTTGGCCGCGTGCTCGGCCATCGTGAACGCGTCGCACAGGCTCTGGGTGGGGTGCCACTCGTCGGTGAGACCGTTCCAGACGGGAACGCCGGCGTACGCGGCCAGGGTCTCGATGTCCTCCTGGCGCCGGCCGCGGTACTCGATGCCGTCGAACATCCGGCCCAGGACGCGCGCGGTGTCCTTCACCGACTCCTTGTGCCCGATGTGCGAGCCGGCCGGGTCCAGGTAGGTGACGTGCGCGCCCTGATCGTGCGCCGCCACCTCGAACGCGTTGCGCGTGCGCGTGGAGGTCTTCTCGAAGATCAGCGCGATATTGCGGCCGGTGAGGCGGGAGCACTCGGTGCCCGCCCGCCGGGTCGCCTTGAGCTCGCCGGCCAGGTCGACGAGCGAGCGGAACTCCTCGGTGGTGAGGTCGAGCTCCTTCAGGAAACTCCGGCCGCGCAGCATGTGCCCTCCGATCGACATGGACAAGACCGTATCGCCATGCGTCAGACTGAATCAATATTCAGATCAATGCCAGGGGTACCCGCGTCGTATGCGGGCGGCCCTCTTTAGACTCGGGTCCATGGAACCCCTCGCCGTCGCAGTGAATGACCTGGTCAAACGCTATGGCATGACCACCGCGGCCGACGGCCTCACCCTCGAGGCCCGAAACGGCGAGGTGACCGCCCTGCTCGGGCCGAACGGAGCGGGCAAGACGACCACCGTCGAGATCTGCGAGGGCTACCGGCGCGCCGACTCCGGCAGCGTGCGCGTCCTCGGCCGCGACCCCCGGGATCCCGAGCTCAAGACGCGCATCGGCGTGATGCTGCAGTCCGGAGGCGTGCCGACCAACGCCCGCGCCGGAGAGTTCCTGCGCCTGATCGCGAGCTTCTACGCCACGCCTCTGGACCCCGCCACGCTGCTCGACCGGCTCGGGCTCACCGCCGCGGCCCGCACCCCGTACCGCCGTCTGTCCGGCGGCCAGCAGCAGCGACTGGCCCTCACCGCCGCGGTGATCGGCCGCCCCGAGCTAGTCTTCCTCGACGAGCCCACCGCCGGTCTCGACCCGCAGGCCCGCCACGCGACCTGGGAGCTCGTCGAGGATCTGCGGGCCGCGGGCGTGGCCGTCATCCTGACCACCCACCACATGGACGAGGCCGAGCACCTCGCCGACCAGGTCGTGATCGTCGACCACGGGAGGGTCATCGCCTCGGGCCCGCCCTCCTCGCTGACCGGCGCCGAGCGCCAACTCCGCTTCCGGGCCCGCCCCGGGCTCGGCCTCGACGAGTTGCTGTCCGCGCTGCCGCCGGCGACCATCGCCAAGGAGTCCCCGGCCGGGCACTACGTCATCGAGGGCGACCTCGTCCCCGAACTGCTGGCCACCGTGACGGCCTGGTGCGCCTCCAACGGCGTCATGACCGAGGACCTGCGGATCGAGCGCCGGACCCTGGAAGACGTGTTCCTCGAACTGACCGGACGGGAGCTCCGCTCGTGACGGACCTGACCTTCACCCCCTCGCCCGGCGCGGCGCCGAGGTCCCGCATGGTCCGGGCGCAGACGGCGTACGAACTGCGGACGCTGCTGCGCAACGGCGAGCAACTGCTGCTGATCCTGATCATCCCTGTCGCACTGCTCGTCCTGTTCAGCGCCGCGCCGCTGCTGGACGTCGGCACGGGCCGGCGGGTCGACTTCCTGGCGCCCGGCGTGCTGGCGCTCGCCGTGATGTCCACGGCGTTCACCGGGCAGGCGATCGGCACCGGCTTCGAACGCCGGTACGGCGTGCTCAAGCGCCTCGGCGCCACGCCGCTCCCCCGGTCCGGGCTGATCGCGGCCAAGACGCTCACCGTGCTGGCAGTCGAGGTCCTGCAGGCGCTCGTCATCTGCGTGGTCGCCCTCGCGCTCGGCTGGAGCCCGCACGGTAACCCGGGAACCGTGATCCTCCTGCTGCTCCTGGGCACGGCGGCGTTCAGCGGATTCGGGCTGCTCATGGCGGGCACCCTGCGCGCCGAGGCCACCCTGGCCGCCGCGAACCTCGTCTACATCCTCCTGCTCGCCCTCGGCGGCGTCATATTCCCGTTGACAAAATTCTCCGGGGGCGTACGGTCGGTGCTCGAACTGCTACCGATCTCCGCGCTCGCCGACGGGTTGCGCCAGGTACTGCAGCACGGTGCCGGGTTCCCCGTCCGCGACCTGATGATCCTCGCCGTGTGGGCCGTGCTCGGCCTCGCCCTCGCCGCGCGCTTCTTCAAGTGGGAGTGACGCATGGCGCTGGCCGATACGCCCGGCTCGTATGACCGGGCCGGATGGTTCCGGTCCCGTCCGACCCGCCTCTGGCTGTCCCTCGGCTCCGTCCCGCCGCCCGCCCTGATCCTGCTGGGCATCGTCTCGGTGCAGGTCGGTGCCGGCCTGGCCAAGAACCTCTTCGGCCGCGTCTCCCCGGATGCCATCGTCATGCTGCGCCTGCTGACTTCGGCAGTGGTCCTGACGGTGATGGCCCGGTCCACCCTCCGCGGCCTGCGCCGCCTGCACTCCTGGCGCGACGTCGGGATCGCCGCGCTGTTCGGCCTCACCCTCGCGGGCATGAATTTTAGCTTCTACCAGGCCATGGCGCGGATCCCCCTCGGAGTCGCGGTGACGATCGAGTTCCTCGGCCCGCTCACGGTGTCGATCGTGGCGTCGCGGCGCCGGCTCGACCTGCTGTGGGCGGTCCTGGCGCTCGGCGGCGTGGCGATGCTCGCCCGCGGCGGCGGGGACCTCCCGCTCACCGGTGTGGCGTTCGGGCTGCTGGCGGCGGTCGGCTGGGCCGCGTACATCCTGCTCAGCGGCGCGACGGGCAGGCGGTTCTCCGGGTCCACCGGTCTCGCCATCGCCAGCGTCGTCGGGGCGGCCGCCATGATGCCGGTCGGGATCGCCACCGGCGGTTCGCGGCTGCTCGACCCGAAGATCCTCCTCATCGGCCTCGGCGTCGGGCTGCTGTCCTCGGTCATCCCGTACAGCCTGGAGCTGGAGGCGCTGCGGCGCGTGTCGGCCCGCGTGTTCGGGATCCTCATGAGCCTGGAGCCCGCCGTCGCCGCCGTGGTCGGCCTCGTCTTCCTCGGCGAGGTCCTGCTGTGGCGCGAGTGGCTGGCGATCGGCTGCGTCATCGCCGCCTGCGTCGGCGCCACCCGCTTCCAGGACACTCCTCCCGAGGCCCCCGAAGCCTGACAGACCCCGGTCGACTGGATATCGGCCTGAAGCGTCGTCCAGGCATTACGGAACGTCACCTTTCATTTACTGTGAGTGCCGACGACGGCACTGTGGCGTTCGGCCGGTGACCTGACAGACTGGAGAGGAGTCATGCCATGCCCCGACATGGCCACGACATCTCTACCGAGGACTCCGATGATCGCCGTTCCGGACTGGCCGTACGGCCCGTACACCGTCGACGACCTGGACGCACTCCCTGACGAGGGCGTACGGCGCGAGCTCGTGAACGGATGGATCATCGTGGCCCCCTGGCCGAGCACCTTTCATGACCACGCGGCCAAGAAACTGGAGCGTGCGCTGGACGACGCGGCCGGGGACGCTGCAGCTGACGTCTACATCAAAGGGCCGCTTGCCATCGATACCGGGCCATCTATCCGGGTGCCGGACATCGTCGTGGTCGAGGGCGAGGCGGCCCGTGCAGCCCGTGCTCGTCGAGCGCGAGCGTACGACGCCGCGGACGTGCTCCTCGTAATCGAGATCGTCTCCCCGCGAAGCGGCAGCGAGCAGCACGACCGCGTCGACAAGGTCTTCGAGTACGCGCGAGCCGGAATCCCGCAGTACTGGCTGGTCGACCTCGAACCGGAGCCGCGAATCCTCGTCCGCCGGCTCGGTCAGGACGGGAGATACCACGTCGCCGCCTCAGCCGATCAGGGTTCGGCACTCAAGACCGACGAACCCTTCCCTTTCACGTTCGACGTCACTTCGCTTGTCGACTGAAGTACGCGTCAGAGACCGCCAACCTGCCGCCTTTACGTTGTAGATCACCGGCGTGCGAGCGAGCCCGGTTGGTGTCTGCAGGTCGCCCGGAGAGGGGCGACCGGTCCTCCGCCGGGCAGGGACCCGGATCTGGGGCACGCGCGGGCGCTCGTACGATGAGGACGTGCGATCCGACAACCCGCTGGCCCGGCTCCGTGACCTCGTGTGGCGTCCCACGCCCGCCTCGATGCGCGGGCTCGCCCTCGCCGGCGTGGCGGGCAACGCCCTGATCATGGCGACGGGCGCGGCCGTGCGTGTCAGCGGCTCGGGCCTCGGCTGTCCCACGTGGCCGAAGTGCACCGGCACCAGCCTCGTGCCGACGCACACCCCGCAGCACTCAGCGGTCAACATGGCGATCGAGTTCGGCAACCGGATGCTCACCTTCCTGGTGCTCGCGCTCGGCGTGGCCGTGTTCGTCGCGGCGCTGCGCCTGCGCCCGCGGCGCAAGGACCTGGTGCGGCTGGCCGCGATCCAACCGCTCAGCGTGGTGGCGCAGGCGATCGTCGGCGGGATCGTCGTGCTGACCGACCTGCACCCGGTCTCGGTGACCGTGCACTTCCTGCTGTCACCGGCGATCCTGGCCGCGGCCGTGGTGCTGTGGGTCCGCGCGGGCGAAGGCGATGAGACCGCTCGGCCCGTCGTCCGCCAGGAGCTCCTCTGGCTGGGACGCGCGCTGACCGGAGTGGTCTTCGTGCTCCTGGTCGCGGGCACGGTGGTGACCGGCACCGGGCCGCACGCCGGTGACCCGAAGGCGCGGCGCTACGGCTTCCAGATCGAGCAGGTCGCCCAGCTGCACGCGGACATCGTCTGGGCCACGGTCGGGTTGACCTTCGCCCTCCTCCTCGGCCTGCGCCTGACGAACGCCCCGAAGCACGTCCAGCGGCGCGCGCTCGAGCTCCTGGTGATCGAGCTGGCCCAGGGCGTCATCGGCTACGTGCAGTACTTCACGAACGTCCCCGGCACCCTCGTCGTCGCCCACGTGCTCGGCGCGGCCCTGGTGTGGATCGCCACCCTCCGCGTCGTCTTCGCCCTCCGCGACCGCGGCGCCATGCCGACGGCCCCGGCCGCTGAGCCTCCGGCCGCCACCCCCGACACCACCCCGGCCGCCACCCTCGGCAGCTGACCCGGCCGCCTCCGGGCGACGGCGTGCGCAAGCTCGGTGAGCAGCGGCTTCACCGCCGGTTTCACGGCGAAATGCCCCTCTTCCGGCGGCACTTCACCGAGCCTTCCGTCCGTCGACCCGGGGCTGGTCGACATCCCGGCCGCGTTCCCCGGCCCTACAACCGAACAGATGCGTACTCTGGTCGCCAGATACCGGGCGCGACCTGAGGATTCGCCATGCTCGACGACTTGGAAGGGCGCAGGACAGGAGAGCGCATCCAGGTTCTCCGGGAGCGCAAGGGACTGTCTCGACCCGTGCTCGCCGGCCTGGTGGGCATGTCCGCGAGTTGGCTCAAGGGCATCGAGCGAGGCACCCGGCTACCGCCGCGCCTGCCGAAACTGGTGAAGCTCGCCGAAGCCCTCGGCGTGCCCGACGTCGCAGCGTTGGTCGGCACGGACATGAACATCGCGGACGGCGTCTCCATCCCGCTCGCCTCGTTCGCCCGTATCCCGCATCCGGCGACGCCGGCGATCCGTGAGGCCGTCAAGGACCCGATGCTCCTTGCTCCGGAAAGATCGTTCGACGTCGCCGCGCTCCGGCAGCGCGCCGCGGACGCCTGGCGGCTCTGGCACGGATCGGTGACCCATCGCACGGATGTCGGCCGGATCCTGCCAGGTCTGGTGACGGACCTACGGGCGGCGACGCGGGTCGCCGAAGGTGATGAGCGGCGAGCGGCCAACGCCCTCCTGGTCGACGTCTACGCCCTTGTCCAGCACGAACTGGTATGGGCCAGCGAGGCGCCGCTGCTGGCGATCGTCGCCGACCGCGGCATGACGGCCGCGCAGGAGGCCGACCGGCCGCTCCCGCTCGCGGGAGCGGCCTGGACCCTCGCGATGGTCCAGCGCTCGACCGGCGACGTCGATGGTGCGCTGCAACTGGTCGAAGAGGCGGCCGAGTTGCTCCGGCCCCGATTGGAGGACGGATCGCGGACGTTGCAGTCGATGTACGGAGCACTGCTGTTGAACGCCGCGATCACCTGTGCCTGGGCGGGCCGCGAAGGCGATGCACTTCGGCATCTGGACGAGGCCGCTGCGGTCGCCGAACGGCTCCCCGCCGGCTATCACCATCCCTGGACGCAGTTCGGCGACTCGAATGTGGCGGTGCATGCGGTGTCCGTCCGCGCCGACCTGTCGAAGTCAGCAACCGCGCGCGACTACGCACTGCGAATAGACCCGGAGACGATCCCCAGCCGTGAACGACGTGCCCGCCTGTACGTGGAGATCGCCCGTTCGTACCACCAGCGGCGCGACCATTCGGCTGCCCTGATATGGCTGCAGCGTGCGTACGGCATCTGCACCGACTCCGTGCAGTACTCCCCGGGCGCCCGCGAGATGGTGTCCGCGGTCGTGGATCACGGCGGTCCGATGGTCGACCGCGACGCCCGTACGTTCGGTCGGTTGCTCGGCCTGTCCGTCTGAGAGGCGCACAACGAACCCTTGCTCAGAGGCGCGGCCCGCCTCCCGATCCAAGGTGACACGTCCTGCCTCCGCCGGCATCATTCGACGCCCCTACCGTCCATGCGACGTCGGTGCGTAACCGAATTCACACGGACGGTGAAATGGATACCAGGCAATCGATCAAAGCCCGCCTTCAGGAACTGGCGTCCGCGCTGGTCGCACGGGACCTCAGGGTCGGTGTGGACGGCCGCAAGGCCATCCTCACGGCGACCAATCCCGTGGCATCGGACACCGAAGACCCGCGCGGCCGGGCCATGAATCCGGGCCTCTCCCAGAAGATCGCACTCTGTCTTCATGAGGACGACACACTGCACTTCTACTGATGCTGGTCGGGGGCCACCCGGCAGGCGCCGCCGGAGTACGAGTACCTCTGCGCTGCCGGTGAGACGGAGCAGGCCGCCCGGAAGATCAGCCGGGTCCTGGCGGTTCATCCGGCCGCGATTACCGGCGAGCGCCAATGAGCGCCGAGGAAGCGGTCCGCCTGGAGATGGCGAACCCCGGCTGGGCGGTCTTCTGGGGCGCCCACCGTCGGGGCTTCACGGCCTGGGCGACCTGGAGCCGCGACACCATCGTCGTCGAGGCGGCGGACGTGGCCGCCCTGGTCGGGCGGATGCGTCAGGCCGAGGCGGCCCATTACCGCGTCGGCCGGCCGATCGTACGTTCTCTGTCCTGACCGGCGCGATCGTCGGACGGAATGCTCGGTAAAGGGCGCCCTGCCGGTGGCTTTTGGGGTGACTTCGCACCCGCTCTCAGGACCTTCGCCGAGCATTCCGTTTTGGGGCGCTCGGAGGGCGGGGTCAGGCGGCGTGGGTGAGCTTGGTGGTGAGCCACTGGAAGCACTTGGGGAGCATGGCGGTCCAGACGCCGGTGTTGTGGCCGCCGCGCGGCACGACGTAGGTGTAGACGAGCGACGGCGGGCGGGCGGCCTGGACCATAGTGTTCACCGCGGCGGTGGTACCAGGGTCCTGCTTGCTCGCGGTGAGGAGCAGGTCGACGGCCGGGTGCTTGATCTGCAGGAGCGCGGGGATGTTCGCGCCCGGCACCTTGGTCAGCGCCGGGTTTGACGCGGTGAAGTAGCCGGACATGCTGACGCCCGCGCGGAACAGGTGGGGGTACTCGGCGGCGAGCTTGGCGGCGCAGTAGCCGCCCGTCGAGTAGCCCATCGTCCCCCAGGCGTCGCGCTGCGGCAGGGCTCGGAAGTTCTCGGTGACGATGCGCCGGACGTCCCCGGTGAGCCACGTGGCGACCTTGGGGCCGCGCGGCACGTTGGTGCACTCGGTGTCGTGGCCAGGGACGACCGTGATGGTGGGCACGACCAGGATGTAGGGCTGTGCGGCGCCCTTCTTGATCGCCTCCTGCAGCTTCTTGGGCCCTTGCATGGTGTGGAACCAGGTGACCGGGGTGCCGGGGAAGCCTGGGAACAGCTCCACAACGGGGAACCGCTGCTGCGGATGCTCGTGGTACTGCGGCGGCAGCCAGACCCAAATCCTGCTGCGGATCCCCGACTTGGCGCCGACGAGCTGGGCCGAGAGCGCCTGGTCGTTGCGGTCGGGACGGAAGTCGTTGCGGAGCCGCTTGGACAGGCCCCGGGCCAGCGGCTGCGATCCGCCGTTCTGCTGCTGGATGGGCGCGTCCGCGCCGTTCTGGCCGATCAGGTCGTTCCAGGAGGCGAAGAACTGGAAGTGGTCGTTCAGGCCGACGCCCGCCAGGAGGATCGCCGTCACCTGGCAGACCAGGAGCAGCGCGATCCTGACCGGCCACGCCCCCATGCCGCGTAGTCGTCCCCACAGCAGCGCGCAGCCGACCGGCGCGGCGAATGCCAGCATGATCGACAGGACGAGCAGCGGCCAGCCCAGCAGACTCAACCGTGGCCTCCCCGAAGGCATTGAACTGAGCATCACCGCAACGGAACCTGGATGGCGCCTCAATACGCGGCTATCGCGGGCCGATCGTAGAGGTGCCGGGGTTCACCCCCGCTTGAGCGGAGGTGTCGGTCGCATGTACTCCGCGTTCACCTGACGTGAAGGTGCACCGGAGGCGGCGGTCAGTCGCCCCGGAGGTAGGCGCGCAGGCGGTCGAGCGGCCAGGTGTTGACGACGTCGTCCGGGGTGAGCCAGCCGCGCTGGGCCGTGCCGACGGCGTACCGGAGGTTGCGGAAGTGGCCGGGGGCGTGGGCGTCGCTGTCGATGGCGAACTTCACGCCGTGCCGCCGGGCGTGGCGGATCAGGTCGGCGGGCAGGTCGAGCCGGTCGGGGAAGGCGTCGATCTCCAGGATCGTCCGGGAGCGGGCGCAGGCGGCGAAGACGGCGTCCCAGTCGGCGTCGACGGAGGCTCGGCGGCCGATGCTGCGGGCGGTGGGGTGGCCGAGGATGTGGACGTACGGGTTCTCCACCGCGCGGACGAGCCGGCGGGTCATCGCCTCCCGGTCCTGGGTGAAGTGCGAGTGCACCGACGCGACGCAGACGTCGAAGCCCGCCAGGAACTCGGCCGGCCAGTCGACCTCGCCGTCGGGGTCGATGTTGAGCTCGGTGCCGTGCAGCAGCACCATGTCCGGGTACCGCTCCTGCAGGGCGTGCACGGCCTCACGCTGGGCGAGCATCTTGTCGTCCGTCATGCGCTGCATGAACAGGTTCGGCGCGTGGTCGGTGATCGCGTAGTACTCGAGGCCGCGCTCGGCCGCCGCGGCGACCATGTCCTCCAGCGAGGCGACGCCGTCGGTCAGGTCGGTGTGGGTGTGCAGGTCGCCGCGCAGGTCGGCGAGCTCGACGAGGGTGGGCAGCTCACCGCGCAGGGCCGCCTCGATCTCCCCTTCGTCCTCGCGCAACGGCGGCGGGATCCAGGGCAGCCCGAGGCGGGCGTAGACGTCCTCCTCGGTGGCGGAGACGATCAGCTCGCCCGTCTCCACCGAGAACAGGCCGTACTCCGACAGCTTGAGCCCGGCGCGGACGGCGATCTCGCGGGTCCGGACGTTGTGCGCCTTCGACCCGGTGAAGTACTGCAGCGCGGCGCCCCAGGACTCCGGCGGCACGACGCGCAGGTCGACCTGGAGGCCCTTGACCGTACGGGCGGAGGTCTTGGTCTCGCCGCGGCCGATGACCTCGGTCACGAACGGCAGGGCGGTGAACGCCGCCATCAGCGGGCCGGAGTCGTCGGCGGTGGCGAGGATGTCGATGTCGCCGACCGTCTCGCGGCACCGCCGCAGCGACCCGGCGACCGTGCACCGGCCGGCGAGCGGCGACAGCTCGGCGACGATCTCCTCGGCGAGCTCGGTCGCGACGTCGATCAGCGCCCGCTCCCCCTGGCTCCGCAGCAGCTCGATGCCGTGGAGGATGTTCTCCTCGGTCTTGGCGCCGAAGCCCTTCAGGCCGGTGAGCCGACCCGCCGGGATGGCCTCGGCGAGCTGCTCGGCCGAGGAGATCCCCAGCTCCTCGTACAGCACCATCGCCTTCTTCGGGCCGAGGGTCGGGATGGCGGTGAGGGCCCGCACGCCCGCGGGGATGCGCTCGCGTAGCGCCTCGAGTTGGCGGATCGTGCCGGTCTGCTGGTAGTCGAGGATCTTCTTGGCGATCGCCTCGCCGACGTTGGGGATCTTCCGCAGGCCCTTGAGGTCGAGGGCCATGACGTCGTCGGGGTACCCGCCGATGGCGCGGGCGGCCTTCTCGTAGGCGCGCACCTTGTACGCCGCCTCGCCGATGATCGACAGCAGGTCGGCGAACTCCTGGAACAGAGCCGCGACGTCGTCGTTGGGGCGCCCCATGCCCCCGATGCTAGAGCGTGTTCCCTTCGTCGATCGACAGGTGGTCGGTCAACGTGGTGAGGGCCTGCGGCAGGCACCCCGGACTGGATGCCTGAACCGACGAACACGACGTTCTGCAGGCCGGGAGCCAGGTTCGCCGGCCGCTGGGGCGGTCAGGCGGCGGTGTCCAGTCCCAGGTCGGGGCCGAACGCCTCGTAGTGGATCCGGTCCGCCGGAACACCGCAGTCGAGCAGTTGCGCGCGAATCGAGCGCATGAAGGGCACCGGCCCGCACAGGTACGCGCGGGAACCCTCAGGGATCTCGATCCCCGACAGGTCGGCCAGGCCCGTACGGTCCGCCGGCCAGGCGACCTCGGGGTGCTCGTACCACACGTACGCCTCGCCACGCGGAAGCTTGCCGACGAGCAGCCCCAGATCCGTACGGAAGGCGTGCGTGCGCTCGGACCGGTCGGCGTGCACGGCGATCACGTGACGGGTGGATCCGGTCGCGGCGAGATGGGCCAGCATGCTGATGATCGGGGTGCTCCCGATACCCGCCGAAGCGAGGAGCAGCGGCGAGTCGCCGTCGTCCAGGACCGTGTCGCCGAAGGGCATGCTGACCGTCAGCACGTCACCCTCCCGGACGTTGGCGTGCAGCCAGTTGGACACCTCGCCGTCCGGCGAGTCGGGGACACCGGCGACGCGCTTGACCGAGATCCACCGGTCGGTGCCGTTCGGCGCGCACGACAGGCTGTACTGCCGGACCTGGCGGGCTCCGTCCGGCAGGTCGGCGCGGACGGAGACGTACTGCCCGGGGCGGAACGGCGGGCTCGGGGCGCGGTCGGCCGGACGGAGCATGAAGGTCGCCACCTCGGGCGTCTCGTCCAGGCGACCGACCACCGTCCACGGCCGCCAGACGTCGCCGTCGGCCACCCGGGCCCCCGCGTAGAGCCGGGCCTCCAGCGCGATCAGGGCGCCCGCCATCAGCCAGTAGACCTCGTCCCAGGCCGCCGCGACCTCAGGGGTCACGGCGTCACCGAGGACGTCGACGATCGCGGCGAACAGGTGCCGGTGCACGATCGTGTACTGGTCGGCGGTGATGCCGAGGGACGCGTGCTTGTGCGCGATCCGGGCGAGCATCGCGTCGGGCCGCTGGTCCGGGTGTTCCAGGAGCATCCCGGCGAAGGCCGCGATCGACCCGGCGAGCGCCCTCGCCTGGGTCCCGTTCGCCTGGTTCCCGCGGTTGAACAGGTCGCTCAGGAGCTCCGGCCGAGCGGTGAACATCCGCTGGTAGAAGCGCGGGGTGATCTGGTCGATCGCCCCGCCGACGGCCGGCAGGGTGGCGCGCACGATGGCGGCGGACTTTTCGGACAGCATGCTTGGTCAACTCCAAAATCGGTATCTCAGATTCCGATTTTGGGACGTGTCTCTCGCCAGTACCGAGGTGGGGGGTCGACTACGCCGGACGTGAGGTCAGCAGCCTGACCAGCGTCGACTCCGTGGGGGCGGCGGTCAGTTCGCGGACGGTCACCGGATCCAGCGCGGCGTAGAAGGCCTCCTGTGCCCGGCGCAGGGCACCGCGGAGCCGGCACGCCGCCCGCAGGGGGCAGGGCGGCGAGTCCTCGCACCCGACGACCTCACCTGGCCCTTCGAGCTCACGTACCAGCCATCCGACCGACGCGTCACGGCCGAAGCCGGTGAGCGCCAGCCCACCGCCTCTGCCACGCCGGGCCTCCAGCACGCCGAGGTGCTGCAGCCGGCTCACCACCTTGGCCACGTGGCTGTACGGCGCGGCGACGGCTTCGGCGACCTCACGGGCGGTGGGCGTCTCCCCCTCGTCCGCCACGGCCAGCAGCATGGCGACGCGCAGCGCGAGGTCGGTGAACTTCGTCAACCGCATGGCACCACAATACTTGCGGCAGGGATACCGATTTACTCGCCGACAGTCGCCGCCGAGGCGACCGTCAGGGCGCGTAGCTCATGACGTGGTCGTGGACCATGCGCCCGACGGCGGGGTCGCGGCGGCGGAACGCCTCGGTGATGTCGGCGTGCTCGGCGGCCTTGCCGCAGAGCTCGGTGCCGCGGCGCCGCAGGGACAGGGTCGTCCAGACCTCGATGCCCAGGGACTGCCAGACCGAGCGCAGCAGGCGGTTGCCGGACGCCTCCACGATCTCGCGGTGGAACGCGATGCTGTGCCGCATCACCTCGCCCGGATCGGTGGCGGCGGCCAGGCGCGCGATGTGCTCCTCCAGCGCCCCGACCTGCCCGGCCAGCCGGTGGACGGCGAGGTCGGCGGCGGTCTCCTCCAGGCCCGCGCGGACGGGGAAGACCTCGGCGAGGTCCTCGTCTGTGAAATCGCGCACTCGCGCGCCGCGGTTGGGCAGCGTCTCGATCAGGCGGAGGGCCTCGAGATGGCGGAGCGCCTCTCGGACGGGGGCCTGACTGACACCGAGTTCGACCGCGATGCGACGCTCGACGATGCGCTCCCCGGGGGCCCAGCGGCCCGAGGTGATGCCCTCGATGAGCACCTGACGGATCTGGTCGCCGAGGCCGGTGCGCATCAGCGCGGGAGAGGCATTCATGTTACTCAATGGTAGCCGCCACCTACGTGCTCAAACGCTCTTCTGACTGATCTATGATCGATCATTGATCGCCTCTGATTGTATGGGCGCACGTCGTGGGAACCCCATCGAAGCGCCCGAGCACGAAGGGAAGACCTCGATGGGTGACACCAAGACGAGGACCCCGGCACGCCGGGCCCGGAAGGCGCGACCCGAGCCGGAGACACTCGTCGCGTACTACCGCCAGATGCTGCTCATCCGCAGGTTCGAGGAACGCGCCGCCCGCGCGTACACCGAAGCCAGGATCGGTGGCTACTGTCACCTCAACCTCGGCGAGGAGGCGACGGTCACCGGGCTGATGGCGGCGCTGGAGCCCCGTGACTACCTGTTCACGAACTACCGGGAGCACGGGTACGCCCTGGCCCGCGGCATCGACGCCCGCCGGGTCATGGCCGAGCTGTACGGCCGCAGCACCGGCGTCTCCAAGGGCTGGGGCGGGTCGATGCACATGTTCGACCTGGAGTCGCGGCTGCTCGGCGGCTACGGCATCGTCGGCGGTCAGCTCCCCCTCGCGACCGGGGCGGCGCTCGCCGTGTCCTACAAGGGCGGCGACGAGGTCGTCATGTGCCAGATGGGCGACGGCACGACCAACATCGGGGCGTTCCACGAGTCGCTGAACATGGCCGCCCTCTGGGACCTGCCCATCGTGTTCGTGGTCGTCAACAACGGCCTGGGCATGGGCACCACCGTGGACGCGTCCTCGGCCGAGCCGGAGCTGTACCGGCGGGCCTCGGCGTACCGCATGGAGAGCGCCCGCGTCGACGGCACCGACGTCGTCGCCGTACGGGACGCCGCCCGCGCCGCCGTCGAGCGGGCCCGGAGCGAGAGCAAGCCGTTCCTGCTGGAGACGACGAGCCCGCGCCTGCGCGGCCACTCGGTCGTCGACCCGGCCCGCTACCGCACGGCGGAGGAGAAGGAGGCCCTGAAGGCCGCCGACCCGCTCGCGCACTTCGCGCTGGAGCTGGAGGAGGCCGGCGTCCTCGATACGGAGACCCGCCAGAAGCTCGACACCGAGATCAAGGCCGAGATCGACGACGCGGCCGCGTTCGCCGACGAGAGCCCGCACCCGGACGTGTCGACGCTGTTCGACTACACCTACGCGACCCCCGTACGGGGCGAGTCCCGCCGCCTGCCGGCCGACCCGGTCTTCTGAGGAGATTCACATGGCGACCATGACCTACCGCCAAGCCCTCCGGGACACCCTGCGCGACGAGATGCTGCGCGACGAGAACGTCTTCGTCATGGGCGAGGAGATCGGCGTCTTCGAGGGCTCGTACAAGATCACTGAGGGACTGCTCAAGGAGTTCGGGCCGCGGCGCGTCCGCGACACCCCGATCGCCGAGGAGGGCTTCGTCGGCGCGGCGATCGGCGCGGCGATGCTGGGCCTGCGTCCCGTCGTCGAGATCATGACGATCAACTTCTCGCTGCTCGCCCTGGACCAGATCGTCAACCACGCGGCCAAGATCTACGGCATGTTCGGTGGGCAGTGCAGCGTGCCGATGGTGATCCGCACGCCCGGTGGCGGCGGCCAGCAGCTCGGGGCCACGCACTCGCAGAACGTCGAGCTGTTCTACTCGTTCATCCCGGGCCTCAAGGTCCTCGCGCCGAGCACGCCGGCCGAGGCGTCCGCGATGCTGCGGGCGGCGATCCGCGACGACGACCCGGTGCTGTTCCTGGAGAACCTCGCGCTCTACAACACCCGCGGTGAGGTGCCGGACGACCTGGAGCCCGCCGAGATCGGCCGGGCCGCGGTCACCCGGCCGGGCACCGACGTGACGATCGTCGCCTACTCGCGGATGGCCCGCGTCGCCGCCGAGGCGGCCGACAAACTGGCCACCGACGGCATCTCCGCCGAGATCGTCGACCTGCGCAGCCTGCGCCCGCTGGACCGGGAGACCGTCGTCGAGTCCGTCCGCCGCACCGGCTGCGCTGTCGTCGCCGAGGACGACTGGCTCACGTACGGCATCGGCGCCGAGATCGCCGCGACCGTCCAGGAGGGCGCGTTCGACTGGCTCGACGCGCCGGTCCGCCGCGTCGCCATGGCCGAGGTGCCGCTCCCCTATTCCAAGCCGCTCGAACTGGCCGCCCTGCCGTCGGCCGAGTCGCTCGTCACCGCCGTCCGCGACACCGTCCGCGCGACCGGCCGTTAGGAAGATCCATGTCCGACATTCTCATGCCCCGCCTGTCCGACACCATGGAGGAAGGCGTCGTCAGCTCGTGGCACAAGAAGCCCGGCGACAAAGTCTCCGCCGGTGACGCGCTCGTCGACATCGAGACCGACAAGGCGCTGATGGAGTACGAGGCGTACGAGGACGGTGTCCTCGGCGAGATCCTCGTCGGCGAGGGCGACACCGCGGCGATCGGCACGCCGATCGCGATACTGGTCACCGACGGCGCGGTTCCCCCGCCCCGGCCGGCGCCCGAGAACGGCGCGACCGCCACGACCGGCACACCAGGCACGCCCGCCACGGCGAACGAGGCCGACCCCGCCGCGACGAAAGGTGCTGAGCCGCCGACCCCGGCCCCGGCCGCCGGGACGGCGGCGAGCGCCCGGACCCGGCCGCCCTCCTCGCCCCTTGCCCGGC
>JBJMIW010000157.1:0-16277 GCA_045806665.1 Actinoallomurus sp. | reverse complement strand
GCGCCGCCTGGAAGGCGAAGTCCGTGGGGCCGATCAGCACCTGCCCGGTGATCTGGTAGCCCTCGTCTCGGGGCAGGTCGAGCGAGGCACGGTTCACGCCCTCGCCGCCACGGCTGTGGCCGACCATCACGACGTTCGACAGGTCGGCCGGGTGCGTCCTTCGGCACCCACACCGCGGCGCGCTCCTCCACGACGCGGTCGCCGAGGCCGGAGAGTTTCAGCGCGGTGTCGCCGAAGTCATAGTCGGCTCGGTCGACCGCGTACCGGCCCGGCGAAGCCGGATCCACCGCCGGCGAGGTACGGGAGGGGTGGGGTTCCGGTGCCGGTTTCGCGGGCGTCGCACCCGTCGCGGCGCCGGGCACCACGCCGTTCCAGGCGACCTGCACCGAGGACGCCTCGGCCGCCGTCCGGTCGGTGGTGGTCACGGTCAGGGTGCGGCCGTCGGGGGACTGCTGGGCGTACCCGACCGACCTGCCGTTCACCGCGATCTCGGGGAGGGCGTCCCTGGTCTCCAACTGGTGGTCCAGGTGCAGCGTGATCCGGTAACCGCCGTGCACCGGCGTGACGGACCAAGATCCGTCGGGCGAGGGGGTGCCGGGTGCCGCGGTCGCGGCGGTGGGCAGGAGGGTGACGCCGAGGGCGAACGCCACCCCAAAGGCGATAGATCTCGCCGTAAGTCTCATCAATGCCCTTTCTCGTACGAGGCGGGGCAAAAGCCCCACCGGCGAGCAAGGGTGTCAATGATCTTCGCGCGCTCGGTTTCGGCGGAATTTCCCTCCTGTAACCGCAGGCACATCCGTCCTTCTAGCACCGGTCAACAGAGAGGCCTCAGGGGCGGGCGGTGACTTTGGTCGGGAGAGCGGCGAAGCCGCGGTTGTTGCTGGCGTGGATCCGCTGCAGGCCGTCGGTGTCGATGTCGTAGTCGGCGACGACCTTGACGATCTCCTCCAAGGCGATGCGGGTCTCGAGGCGGCCCAGGTTGGCGCCCAGGCAGTGGTGGCGGCCGCTGCCGAAGCTCAGGGCCGAGCCCGTGTCCCGGTCCAGGTCGAAGCGGTCCGGGTCGGGGAAGACGCGCGGGTCGCGGTTGGCCGAGCCGGCGAGCAGCAGGATCCGGGACTGCGCCGGGACGGTGGTCCCGTGCAGCTCGACCTCGGTGGTCGTCGTACGGGCGAGGGCCTGGGACGGCGGGTCGTATCGCAGGGTCTCGTCGATCCAGTCCGCCACCCGGCCGTCGAAGGCCTTGGTGCGCTGGTCCGGGTGCTGCCAGGCGGCGTACCAGGCGTTGCCGAGCGTCAGCATGGAGGTCTCGATGCCCGCGCCGACGAGCAGGATCAGCACACCGACGATCTCCTCGGGCGTGAGCCGGTCGTCGCCTTCGGCCGCGTCCAGGAGTCCTGACAGCAGATCGTCGTCGCGCTTGCGGGCGCGTTCCTTGGTCAGCTCGGTGTAGTAGCCCACGAGTGCGCCGATCGCCTGCAGCGCCTCGGGCGGCAGGTCGGTCGACTCATCGTCGCGGTACATGATGGCGGCGCCCAGGCGGCGAACCTCGTCGCGGTCGGCCTCCGGGACGCCGACCAGCTCGGAGATCACATCGGTGGGAAAGGGGCCGGCGAAGTCGGCCATGAAGTCGAACGTCTCACCCGCCAGGAGCGGCTCGACGTACGAGCGGGCGATCTCCCGGAGCCGCGGCTCCAGTTCCTGGACACGGCGCTGGGTGAACGCCCGCGACACCAGGCCGCGCATGCGCGTGTGCTTGGGCGGGTCCATGGCGACGAAGGAGAAGAACCGCTCGGCGTCCGGCCCCCAGAACGCCGGCTCGATGCGCAGCCCGTTCACGCTGGAGAACGTCGTGGAGTCGCGCAGCGCCGCCAGGACGTCGGCGTGCCGGGACAGTGCCCAGACGTCGTCCGTCTCGTTACGGAAGACCGGCGACTCTTCCCGCATCCTGGCATAGACCAGGTAAGGGTCCTGGTGAATGCCGAAATCGTACGGGCTGTAATTCAGGTCCATCGCAGGCCGTCTCCCTCGCCGGGATCCTTGGCGCTGATCATTTCGCGGATCCCGGCCCGTTGCCACCGCTTCTCCAGGGAAGTGCCGAACCCGATGATCTTGGGCCGGTACGATGAGCCCCGTCATCTGGGACGACGTGAATCGAGGACCTCGTGGACACTGAGTGGGCGCCCCGGGGGATCGACACCAGCAAGGCCCACCCTTCGCGCCGGTACGACTACTGGCTGGGTGGAAAGGACAATTTCGCGGCCGACCGTGAGTCCGCCGAGATGGTGGCCTCGGGCTTCCCGACCATCCGGCTGGCCGCGGTGGAGAACCGCAAGTTCCTGCGCCGGGCCGTGAGTCACCTGGTACGGGATCTGGGGATGGATCAGTTCCTGGACATCGGCACCGGGCTGCCGTCCGCGGGTAACGTCCATGAGGTCGCGCAGGGGATCGACCCGCGCGCCCGGATCGTGTACGTCGACAACGATCCGATCGTGCTGGCGCACGCCCGTGCGCTGCTGACCAGTACGCCGGAGGGTGCGACCGCCTACCTCGACGCCGACCTGCGCGATCCGGAGAAGATCCTGGCGCAACCTGATCTGTCGCGGACCCTGGACCTGACGCGACCGGTCGTGCTCATGATGGTCGCCGTCCTCCACTTCATCACCGATGAGGAGGATCCGTACGACCTGGTGCGCACGCTGGTCGGAGCGCTGCCATCCGGCAGTCTCGTCGTGCTCACGCACGGGACGAGCGACCATCTCACCCCTGAGGAACTCGCGGAGAGCGACGAGGCGAACAAGCGCAGTGGGGTGCCCTTCCGGCTTCGTACGTCTGAGGAGTTCGCCCGCTTCTTCACCGGCCTGGATCTGCTCGATCCCGGTATCACGTCGGTGGTCGACTGGCGGCCTGATGAGCCGGTGGAACAGCGTCCCGCCGTCGAGGACGTCTCCATGCTGTGCGCCGTGGCGCGAGTGCCCTGACAGCCGCCGGCTAGATGACGCTGTCCACGCGGAACGCCCCGTCCGCGTCATCTCCTACTGACGCCGCCCCGAGTGATGTCGCTGCGTCCCGCGGCCGGAGGTTCGGCCGCCAAGACAGAGGGGGACGCGGGACGTTGCCGCCATTGTTGACGGGCCAAATCCGGCATTGGGGACGCATGACCGGCCACACCGACGGCAAGGTGTCAACGGCGACGGCCATGTGACGCATTAGCGGCGTCGCGATGGGCGGGGCGGCGCAAAGCGCTCCACCGCGCCACGCGGTCGTACCACCGGCTGGGGCGGGGAAGGCCTTCGGCCCCTGAAGGTCGCGGTGCGGTTCTGGTCGGTGAAACGCCGACCGCCGAGACCCGTCTCGGCACCGGGCGGGGTGTACCGCGTGCGAATCGGCCGGTACGGCGATCGAGGCGAAAACCAGGTGCGCTCGGGGAGGCGGCACCCCACAATCCTGGAATGGGATCCTCGCACTGGCCTTTGTTCGAGCTCCGGTTGAGCACTCCGCGGCTGCGGTTGCGGGTTCCGGGCCTGGAGGATCTGGAGGCGCTGGCCGATCTGGCGGTCGACGGTGTCCACGACCCCGACGTCCAGCCGTTCGCCGTTCCGTGGACCGATGCTCCACCGGCCGAACGGGCGCGCGGGCTCCTGCAGTACCACTGGTCCGAGTGGGCGGCCTGGCAGCCGTCGGCCTGGGCGCTCAACCTCGTGGCCGACCTCGACGGCACGATCGTGGGCACGCAGGGGCTGATCGGGACCGACTTCGCCATCCTGCGCGAGGTGTCGACGGGGTCCTGGGTGGGCCGGCGGTACCAGGGGCAGGGGATCGGCACGGAGATGCGCGCCGCGGTCCTCCACCTGGCGTTCGCGGGGCTGGGCGCGGAGTACGCCGTCTCCGCCGCCTTCGCCGACAACGAGGCATCGTTCGCGGTGTCCCGCAAGCTCGGTTATCAGCACGACGGCATCGAACGCCGCGTCGTCCGCGGCCGCCCTGTTGTGTCACGCCGGGTCCGGCTCGACCGCGCCGGCTGGCAGGCACGGCGGACGGTGCCCGTCACGATCGAAGGGCTGGCGCCCTGCCTGCCACTCTTCGGTCTGACCGACGCGGAGACCTCGTGACCGCGACTATCCGGTCGCCTGGTCGCTGTCCTGGAAGCTGCCCCAGCCGTGCCAGCGGTCGATCTCGATCCAGGCACTGACCCGGCGGCGGTCCCGCTGGGTGTAGGGCCGGTTCAGGTACTGCTGGGAGAGCCGGTCGATGTCGGTGAGCTCATCGTCGTCGCGGATATCGGTGACGTGCCCGATCAGGGTGATGTGGTTGTACCAGTTATCGGCGTCGAGCACCGTGAGCGAGACCCGAGAGTCGTTGCGGAGGTGCTCCAGCCGCTTGCGACCCTCATCCATGTTGATCAGCACCCGGCCGTCGTCCCAGAGATACCAGGTGGCCGTGGAGACCGGCTGCCCATCGGGCCGCAACGTGGCGATGACGGCCGGATTGGGTTTTCTGAGCAGGGCGACCGCGTCCTCGGGGACCGGCGGCTTCGACATGAGTTCTCCTCCTTCGTGCCGTTCACGGCCCCGTGGCGATGATCATCCGAAGCGATCCACGGGACGTACATCCACGCTGCCACAGTCCGGGACCGGCTCCCGCACCGCCCCTCGTGCACTGCGCCGGTGGCACGGAGAGGCCCGACGCTCACCTGAGCGAGGCTGCGTGACGGCCGCGCGTCCCGACCCCTGATGAGGTGTACGTGACCATGCCGACCAGGTTCAGGACGCCTACCGCGAGCTGGAGCAGCGCCACACCCGGGGCAAGATCGTCCTCAGGCCGTGAGACGCGCGGCGAGGCCGTGCACGGCAGGGGAGCACCTGCCGCGCACGGCCGGGCGGGCCGGTGACGTCAGTCGACCTCCGCGACGGCCTGGGCGAACTGCGCCTTGTACAGGCGGGCGTAGGCGCCGTCGGCCTCGAGCAGGTCGTCGTGCGTGCCGTGTTCGACGATGCTGCCGGACTCCATGACCAGGATGAGGTCCGCGTCGCGGATCGTGGAAAGCCGGTGGGCGATGACGAAGCTGGTCCGTCCCTTGCGCAGCGAGTTCATCGCGCGCTGGATCAGGACCTCCGTCCGGGTGTCGACCGAGCTGGTCGCCTCGTCCAGGATGAGGATCGTCGGGTTGGCGAGGAACGCCCGGGCGATGGTCAGCAGCTGCTTCTCACCGGTGCTGACGTTCGTCCCCTCGTCGTCGATGACGCTGTCGTACCCGTCGGGCAGCGTGCGGACGAACCGGTCGACGTACGTGGCGTGGGCCGCCGCCACGATCTCCTCGTGAGTGGCGTCGGCTGCCCCGTACGCGATGTTCTCGGCGATGGTGCCGCCGAACAGCCAGGCGTCCTGCAGGACCATGCCGGTCTTCGCCCGCAGGTCCTCGCGGGTCATCTCGGCGACGTCCATCCCGTCGAGGGTGATCCGGCCGCCCGTGACCTCGTAGAACCGCATCAGCAGGTTGACCAGCGTCGTCTTGCCCGCGCCGGTCGGGCCGACGATCGCGACGGTCTGGCCCGGCTCGACGGACAGGGACAGGTCCTCGATCAGCGGCGTGTCCGGGCTGTACCGGAACGACACGTGCTCGAACACGACCCGCCCGCGTACGTCCTCGGGCCGGACCGGCGTCTCCGGGTCGGGCTCCTGCTCCTGGGCGTCCAGCAGCGCGAAGACGCGCTCGGCGGAGGCGACGCCGGACTGCAGCAGGTTGGCCATGCTCGCCACCTGCGTGATCGGCTGGGTGAACTGCCGGGAGTACTGCACGAACGCCTGTACATCGCCCAGCGACAGCGAGCCCGACGCCACCCGCAGGCCGCCGACGACCGCGACGAGGACGTAGTTCAGGTTGCCGATGAACATCATCGCCGGCTGGATCAGGCCGGAGATGAACTGCGCCTTGAAGCTCGAGGCGTACAGCGTGTCGTTGTGCTCCCGGAAGGTCTCCAGTGACTCCTCCTGGCGGCCGAAGACCTTGACGAGGGAGTGGCCGGTGTACATCTCCTCGATGTGGCCGTTCAGCCGGCCGGTGGTGGCCCACTGCTTGATGAACTGCGGCTGCGCCTTCTTGCCGATCCTGGCGGCGATCACCACGGAGACCGGCACCGTCACCAGCGCGATCAGTGCCAGCAGCGGCGAGATGACGATCATCATGGTCAGCACGCCCACGATCGTGAGCAGCGAGGTCAGCATCTGGCTGAGGGTCTGCTGCAGCGTCTGGGCGAGGTTGTCGATGTCGTTGGTGACCCGGCTGAGCACCTCACCGTGCGGCTGACGGTCGAAGTAGCTCAGCGGGAGGCGGGCGAGCTTCTGCTCCGTCTGCTCACGCAGCCGGTACATCGACCGCTGCACGATCGTCGTGGTCAGCCGTCCCTGCAGCAGGCCGAACACCGCCGCCACCGCGAACAGGCCGAGCGCGAGCAGTAGAACCGAGCCGACCTTGCCGAAGTCGATGCCGTGACCCGGCACGACGTTCATCGAGTTCAGCATGTCCGCGAGCGTGCCCTGGCCGGTGGCCCGCAGGTGGGCGACCACTTCGGCCTTGGTCGTGCCGGCGGGGAGCCGGCGGCCGATGACCCCGGCGAAGATGAGGTCGGTGGCGCGGCCGAGGATCTTCGGGCCGACCACGGTCGTGGCGACGCTCGCGACGGCCAGCAGCAGGGTCGCCACGATGAGCGGCCGCTCGGGACGCAGCATCCGCAGCAGCCGCCGGCTCGACCCGCCGAAGTCGAGCGACTTCTCGGTCGACCTGCCCGCCATGAACCTGGCCGGCCCATGGACCGGGCCGGCAGGACCCGGACCACGGCGCGGTACCGCCCGTTCGCCTGCACCCGGCGCGGTCATGCGGCCTCCTGCTCGGTGAGCTGGGAGAGCACGATCTCCCGGTAGGTGTCGTCGGTGTCCATCAGTTCGTGGTGGGTGCCGGTCGCGACCACGCGGCCCTCGTCGAGGACGATGATGCGGTCGGCGTGCCGGATGGTGGCGACCCGCTGCGCGACGATGACGACGGTCGCCTCGGCGGTCTCCGCGGTCAGCGCCGCCCGCAGCGCCGCGTCGGTCGCGTAGTCGAGAGCGGAGAACGAGTCGTCGAACAGGTAGATCTCGGGCCGGCGTACGAGCGCGCGGGCGATGGCCAGGCGCTGGCGCTGGCCGCCGGAGACGTTCGTGCCGCCCTGGTCGATCCGGGCGTCCAGGCCGCCCTCCGTGTGTTCGACGAAGTCCCGGGCCTGGGCGATCTCCAGGGCGTGCCAGAGCTCTTCTTCGGTGGCGTCCGGCTTGCCGTACCGCAGGTTGGAGGCGACGGTGCCGGTGAAGAGGTACGGCTTCTGCGGGACGATGGCGACGGCGTCCGACAGCGTCATCGGGTCCAGGTCGCGGACGTCGACGCCGTCGACGAGCACGGCGCCGCCGGTGACGTCCATGAGCCGGGGGATCAGGTTCAGCAGCGTGGTCTTGCCGCTGCCGGTGGAGCCGATGATCGCGGTGACCTCACCGGGCCGGGCGACCAGGTCGACGCCGGAAAGGACGGGCTCCTCGGCGCCCGGGTACCGGAACTCGGCGTCCCGCAGCTCCAGGTGGCCGTGCACGCCGAGCGTCCGTACCGGGTCCGCCGGCGTGACGACGCTGGACTCGGTCCCGAGCACCTCCTGGATGCGCTCGGCGCACACCTCCGCGCGCGGCACCATCATGAACATGAAGGTCGCCATCATCACCGACATGAGGATCTGCATGAGGTAGCTGAGGAACGCCGTCAGCGCGCCGACCTGCATCGACCCGCTGCTGATCAGGTGGCCGCCGAACCACAGGACGGCGACGCTGGAGACGTTCACGACGAGCATCACCAGCGGGAACATGAAGGCCATCAGGCGGCCGGTCCCCAGCGAGACGTCGAGGAGTTCGGTGTTGGCGGTGGCGAAGCGCCGCTGTTCAGGGACGTCCCGGACGAACGCCCGGATGACCCGGACGCCGGTGATCTGCTCGCGGAGCACCCGGTTGATCGTGTCGATGCGCTCCTGCATCAGACGGAAAAGCGACCGCATCCGGCTGATGATCAGTCCGATCACCACGCCGAGCACGGGGACGATGACGAGCAGCAGCGAGGACAGCGTGACGTTCTGGTTCAGCGCCATGACGATGCCGCCGACGCCCATCATCGGAGCTGCGACCATCATCGTGAAGGTCATCAGGGCCAGCATCTGGACCTGCTGAACGTCGTTGGTGGTCCGGGTGATCAGCGAAGGGGTGCCGAACCGGCCCACCTCACGGGCCGAGAACGCCTGGACCCGCGTGAAGATGGCGGACCGTAGGTCCCGGCCGAGGGCCATCGCGGTACGGGCGCCGAAGTAGACGGCGCAGATCGAACAGACGATCTGCACGAGGGACACGGCGAGCATGACGCCGCCGGTCTTCAGGATGTAACCGGTATCGCCCTTGACGACCCCCTGGTCGATGATGTCGGCGTTGAGGGTCGGCAGATAGAGCGTGGCGAGCGTCTGTACCAGCTGCAGCACGACGACGAGCGCCAGCGGCCGACGATAGGGGCGCAGATAGGCGCGCAAGAGTCGGATCAGCACACGAGACTCTCTCGGTGGGGGGACGGCGATAGAAGGCAGAGCCGCTCTACGGTGACAATTACGTCGAGCAGTTGCAACCGGAAAAATACCGGCATGACGCGACGTAAGGTCCAGTTCCCCCGAACGGGTTCAGCCGGTCTCAGGCCGCCGGTCCTGTCGCGGGCCGGACGCTCCGCCGTGGACGAGGGTGCTTCCCGCCCACGGTGGAGGAATTACGGGCGAGTCCGGTCGGTCCTCACCAGGCGAACGCCTCGGGGGCCGGGCCCGGGCCGGGGAAGATCTCGTCGAGCCGCTTCAGGAACTCGTCGGACAGCTCCAGGGTGAGCGCCCGCAGGGCCGAGTCGAGTTGCTCGCGCGTGCGGGGCCCCACGATCGGGCCGGTCACGCCCGGGCGGGTCAGCAGCCAGGCCAGGCCGACGTCGCCGGGTTCGAAGCCGTGCTCCTCGCACAGGTCCTCGTACGCCTGGATGCGGGCCCGCTGGGCGGGGTCGGCCAGCGACTCCGCGGCGCGCCCGGACGTCGAGCGGGCGGCGCCTCCGTCCCGCTCCTTGCGGATCGCTCCGCCGAGCAGCCCGCCCTGCAGCGGCGACCAGGGGATCACGCCGAGCCCGTACGCCTCCGCGGCTGGGATGACCTCCATCTCGGCCCGTCGCTCGGCCAGGTTGTACAGGCACTGCTCGCTCACGAGACCGAGGGAGCCCCGCCGGGCGGCCGTCTCGTTCGCCCGTGCGATGCTCCAGCCCGCGAAGTTCGAGGAACCGACGTAGAGGATCTTGCCCTGCTGGACGAGGACGTCCATGGCCTGCCAGATCTCCTCCCACGGCGTCGCCCGGTCGACGTGGTGGAACTGGTAGACGTCGATGTGGTCCGTGCCGAGCCGGCGCAGGGAGGCGTCGACGGCGCGGCGGATGTTGACCGCGGAGAGCTTGTCGTGGTTCGGCCAGACGTCGCCGTCCGTGCCCATGTTCCCGTAGACCTTGGTGGCCAGGATCGTCTTGTCCCGGCGGCCGCCGCCCTTGGCGAACCAGGTGCCGATGATCTCCTCGGTACGGCCCTTGTTCTCGCCCCAGCCGTAGACGTTGGCGGTGTCGAAGAAGTTGATCCCCGCGTCGAGGGCCGCGTCCATGATCTCGTGGCTGTGCGGCTCGTCGGTCTGCGGGCCGAAGTTCATGGTGCCGAGCACCAGCCGGCTCACCTTGAGCCCGGTACGTCCAAGATGTACGTAGTCCATGACCGCACTCAAGCACTTAGAGTGCGCTCTAACGCAAGTGCGATTGTGCCCGGCTCACGTACCCGGCCGGAGATCGTCGAGGGTGCCGAGCGGGAGGGCGATCCATCCCTCCGAGCGCGCGGTCTCGATCTCCTCCGGCCCCGGCGTCGTGGTGAGACGGCGGTACGCCGCGCGGGCGGTCAGGGCCGCGATCACCGCGTCCGTGGCGTCATGTGAGCGGCGGCAGAGCATTTCGTACGAGCCGAGATCCAGCCATGGTGCGGCCGCCTGCAGGCCGTCGACCAGCCGTCCCAGCGCCGCGAGGTCGTTCGGACGCTTGTAGCCGCGGTAGGGCAGCCCCCAGAGTCTCAGCGACGCCGCGGGATACACCTCGACGACGACCCCGGTGCCGCTGCGGTCCACCGGCCGGCCCGCGTGCGAGAGTTGGGACAGCAGCGCGGCGCAGCGCATGGCCGCGTGGCCGATCCGGTCGGCGGAGACGCTGAGCGGAGTCAGACCGGTACGGTCGTGCACGATCCGGTCGGTCAGCCGCAGCGCGAGGTTCCTGCGCCAGTCCCGCCCGCGCGTCCCGACGGGCACGTCGACCGTCCCGGCCCGGTGCGCGGTGACGAACTCGACGAAGGGGGCCGGCCAGCCCAGCGGACAGTCGACCCCGGCCTTGTCCGCCGCCAGCAGCGCGTCGACGATGACCCCGTCCTCGCCGGCGCAGTCGATGCCGCGGACCGAGCAGCCACCGCGGTCCCAGTCCAGCCAGGCGAGCGCCGTGTTGCCCGCCTCGGCGGCGAGGTCCAGTCCGACCGCCAGCACGATTTCACGATAGGGGGGCTCAGCGGCGGGTGATGACGCGGGCGATGCCGGCGGCGACGGTGGTGGCGAGGACCCAGCCGGCGGCGACCAGGAGGTACGAGAACCACTGTTCCGCGCCTGCCGGGTTGAACGCGTTCTGCTGGCCCAGGTCGACGATGGGCAGCATCAGGTCGAGCGTGTACATCACGGGGGTGAAGTGCGGGGCCTCACCGGCCTTCAGGGGCGGCGGCGGGGCGACCCCGTAGATGACGCTCCCCACGACCAGCAGCAGCGCGAGCCACGCCACGGCCCGCCAGGACCGGTAGCCGTACCCGACCGTCGCGTCCTGCAGGAGGCTCCACATCCGGCCGATGCGGGTCATGGTGTCGCGTTCGTGCAGCTCGCGGGCGTAGAGCACGCGGCGCGCCTCTGCGGGCCGGCCCATCCGGGAGTAGAAGGCGGCGAGCTGCTCGTACGGCTGCGGCGGGCAGCCACCGGGGTCCCGGGACAGCCACGTCAGCCGCTCCGCGGCGGACAGTCGCGGCTCCAGGGCGTCGTACGTGAGCCCGTCGAGCTGGAGAACGGACGGCCAGTTTCCCGGATCGTCGCGCAGGACCCCGACGCGGGCGTGGTCGAGCTGGACGGCGCCGTCGACCGGTCCGGTGAGCGTCAACTCGGCGACCGTCAGCGAGCGAGCGTCCAGCGCGACCTCGCCGGGATGGCGCAGCCGGACCCGGTCCAGCGCCAGCTGGCGGCCGATCCGGGCACCCGTCACCTTCACCCTGCCCTCCGCGGTCATCTCGCCGCAGAACAGGTCCGCGCCGATCTCCGTCCGGGACAGCCGGAGCGCGGTGTCGGGCGCGCTCAGCCGGGCCCCGATCAGCGTCATCCGGCCGCTGATCCGCGCGGTCCGGATGACCAGCGCGCCATGGGCCTGCAGCCCGTCCAAGGTCAGCGTTCCCGTGCTGAGCCCGTCGGCGATGAGCGCGGTGTCGTCCGGGCCGTCGCCGAGGCGGGCATTCTTCAGGGTGACCCGGCGGGCGATCTCCGCGTCGACCAGGGTGACCGTGCCCTGTGCGTTGAGCCCGTTGGCCTCCAGATCGGCCATGGCGGTCCGGTCGAGGTTCAGCGCGATGCCGGCCGGATTTTCGAGGTGCGCGTCCGTGAGCGTGAGATTGCCGCCGAGGCGGGCGCCGACGAGCCGTACCTCGCCCTCGGCCGTGAATCCGCGATGGCACCACACGCCGCCGTCGACGGTCAGGCCGCTTGCCGTCAACGCGGTCCCGCCCGGATTGCTGAGGCGGCAGCCCGCGAGGTCGATCCAGCCGACGATCCGCGCGTTCTGCAGCCCGAACTCCCCGGTCACCGTCGTCGCCCGTACGGTGAGCCAGCCCTCCACGGTCAGGTTGCCGGCGTCGAGCGCCCGGCCGCCGAGGCCGTTCAGCCGGGCGCCGCCCAGGGCCATCGACCCCGTGAGCCGGGCGCCCCGCAGCCGTACGGTGCCTTCGGCGGTGAAGCCCTCGTCGCACTCGACGTTTCCGTCGACGGCCATCCCGTCGGCCGCGAGCGCCACACCGGCGTCGTCCGCGCCAACGGTCGCCCCGCGGAGGAACACCTCTCCGGTGATCTTCGCCCGGTCGAGGCGTACCCCCCGTTCGATCCGGCTCTGGTGAAGGTTCAGGATGCCGTCAAGCCGCAGCCGCGCCCCGTTCAGGGCCGGGATCCGGCTGCCGACGATCCGCACCGTCTTCGTGCTCGCCTCCACGAGCCGCAGCGGCTCCTCGAAGTAGCAGCCCTCGCACACCAGCGCGTACACGACCTCCGCGCCCATCAGGTCCAGCCGCCCGGTGACCCGTGCCCCGCGCAGCCGAAGCGCCGGACGGCGCCCCGCCTCCTCGCCGGCCGCCCCGAGCAGCAGCGCCCGGATCACGTCCGCGTCGACCGTACGCTCCGGACCCCATGACGCCCCGCCGGCCACGTCATCCGCGCCGGGCTCGCCGGTCCGCAGGTCCGCCCAGCCCCCGGAGCGGAAGACCTGCCATACGAGCTTCTCGGCCTCACTCAAGTGATCAAGTGACACGGCGCCCATCTTGCGGGCAAGCCGCCCGAAAAGCCACCCGGTTCCGCCGGTGGTGTGATCGACTCGGATACGGGGGCGCTTGCTCCGGCGAGGACGAACGGCGATGGAGGTCCCATGCGATTCGTGATGCGCGAACGGATGTTCAGCATCGGCGAGGATTTCTGGATCGAGGACGAGACCGGGCAGCGCGCGTTCCTCGTGGACGGCAAGGCGCTGCGGCTGCGCCAGACGTTCGAGCTCAAGGGGTCCGGCGGGGAGGTCCTCGCCGTCATCCGCAAGAAGCTCGTCAGCATCCGCGACACGATGATCGTCGAGCGCAACGGCGAGACCGTCGCCAAGGTGCACAAGAAGCTGTTCAGCCCGCTCCGGCACAAGATGCTGGTCGAGCTCGCCGACGGGCAGGAGTGGACCGCGACGGGCGACCTTATCGAGAAGAACTACCGGATCGAGGGCGACGAGGGCGTCGTCGCCGAGACGTCCCGCAAGTGGTTCCGCATCCGCGACACCTACGGCATCGAGGTCGGCCACCCCGACGTCCCGCTCGTGCTCGCGGTCGCGGTGGCGGTCGACGAACTCGCCGAGGACGACCGGCGCGACGACGACTGACGGTCCCGCCGGGCGAGCCTGCCCACGACGACCGACGGTCGCGTCACACGAGCCAGTCGCCGTCGCGCATAAGGTCGCGGCCCGCCAGCTCGTTCGCCTCGCGCCACGCCTGGATCCGCCGTGGGCGGATGCGGAAGTACTCGTACGGCGTGGTCAGCCGGCGCGGGTCGAAGCCGGTCCTGGCGGCGAAGGCGTCCCCGACCTCCTCAGGGAGCTCCTCGGCGGGCACCGCCTCCGACAGCCCCTCGATGAGGACGACGTCCCGGGTGGGGCCGATGCCGACGCGTACCCTGCCGGTGGCCCGGAGGTTCCGGCCGGTCGGGCTGGACGACGCGGTGGCCATCAGCAGGCTGGTGCCGTCCCAGAGGAAGGACAGCGGCACCATGTACGGCGCTCCGGTCGCGGGGTCGGCCGTGGCCACCCAGGCGTCGACGTCGGTCTCCAGCCGGTGTAGCGCGTCCCGTCGGCGCTGATCCGGTGTACGGGGCGGCGGCTGCATACTGGACCTCTCCTGACGACGACGTGAGGGGGACACGGCCGATCGTCTCAGGCCGACTGGATCAGGCCGATGACGTTGCCGTCCGTGTCCTTGACGGAGGCGACCAGCTTGCCGCCGCCGACGTCCCTGACCTCCTGCACCGTCTCCGCACCGGCGTCGTGGAGTGCCTCCAGGCTTGCCTGGATGTCGTCGACGTGCCAGTAGGCGACCGGGCCGGTCATGCCCTGAGCGTGCCCGTTCGGGTCGAGGCCGATGTCCTGGCCGTTCGCCGCGAAGCCGACGTAGTAGGGCTGTCCACGTACGGCGGAACGCCCAAGGAGTGCCTCGTAGTGAGCCTTGGCCTTCCGGGGACCACCGCTTGCCTGGCAGGCACTCGACTTACCGCTGACGGATCGACGAACACCCTGAACCGTTATCGTTCCGGGGGTTTCCTCCGTGTTTGTCGCGTGGTCCATTGGAACCTCGGGGAGTCATAAGGCGTCTGATCGGCAGTCCATCCTGACGGCAGGTCACAATGGATCTTCAGCGGCGAGGCGAGCCCCGGCCTCCGGTCAGACCCTCTATGAGCCTTCGCATCCAGGATGTGCTCAACTGGATCGGTATCGCAGCCGGTGCCAGTGCTGCACTCGCCCCCATGGCCGGCCTCGTCCACTCCTGGACCTATTTGGGGCCGGCTGCGGGAGTCGGAGTAGCTGGCCTGGCCGGAGCGCGGGTGTTCTTCCCCCGGCGTAAATTCGGACTGGCCGAGCGTCGCTCGCTACGCGCCTACCACGCCAGTGAGATAGGAAGACTCAACGCTCGCCTTCCTCTCATAGAAGCGAAGTCGCATCGAGATCATGAACGCGGGCTTCGGGAGGGCCACGGCTTTATCGAGCCGGACTTCTCCGTGGTCGGGGAGATCGAGCGGGGACAGCGAATCGTAGACGTCGCAACCGAAGCCCTGCTCTCCGAGAAGAGCATCATGCTGCTCGGTGAGCCGGGCTCTGGGAAGTCCTTGACGGCTGGTTTGATATTCGCTCGACTGGCCGACCGGTTCTCGACGGCGCCCCGAAAGGTGCCGTGTCCGATCCTGCTGCACCTCAATACGTTGACTTCTGGGTGGCCGGTAGGCCACGGAACGCTCAGCCGTGCGGAAGAGCAGGCCGCATGGCTGCGGAAGCAAGTAGCTCCGGACGTGATGCTCCCCGACCAGCGTAGGCTGGCGCGCTTGATCGCTGCCGGTCGGATACTTCTGATCTGCGACGGACTGGACGAGATACCGACGATGCGCTCGCCGCAACTCCTGGCGAACGTGCTGCCGGACGAACTCGTCGAACTGTTCCGGCTACCCACGCTGCTGACGTGCCGGACCGCGTTCCACAGCATCTACGTGGATGCCACCGCTCTGACCGGCTCCTTCGCCGGCTCGATAGAACTGCTGCCGCTCCGATTCGAAGAGCAGGGAGTTCCGTTCCTGCGCTTGTACGCCCAGGGCAGGGGTACGCCGGAGTTGGCGGACATGTTGATCAAGGTGATGCGAGCGAATCCTCACCTGAAGGACACGGTCGCTCGTCCACTGGTGCTGCGGATGGCCGCCGAGGTGCTGAGCGACCTGGTGCTCGACAGCGGCTCCGCGGACAGTTATCTGGCTGTCGGCCATGGCAACGAGACCTCGGCCATCTACAGCCGATATGTCGACAAGTGGTTGCAACGGGAGCAGGGCAAGCAGGCCGCCATCCTGAACTGGTGGCAGAAGCGTGACCTCATCGACTGTATCGCCTGGCGGATCTTCTGTAAGTCTCTCGCGTCCGGTCGCGGGTGGGGACACTTCGAGATCAAGGATCTGCTGATCGAGGCCGGCGAGCTCCGGGAGACCGCATCCGGGTGGCTGGCGGCCAACATGTTGGCCGACTGCCCGGTCGACGGAGTCTGTCGCGAGATCGCGCATCGGTCTTTCTTGATAATCTCCGAGGATCGTCGGCGCTATCGATTCGTGCATAAGTCTTTCTTTGAATTCTGTGCGGCGCGACACGTCGTTCGTTGTCTGGACGAACGACGTACGGAGAACCGATCCGGGTGCGCCGAGTTGCTGAGGCATCCACTGCCGGACGAGGTCATCGACTTCATCCGCGAACTGCTGTCCTCGCTGAGGGACAGGCAGGATGAACGGAAAGCGATCGAGGAGACCTTCATCGCCATCCTGACCAGTGCCGACATCAACGAGAGCGCGGGTAACCTCATGGCGGCGCAGCAGGCGGCCAATCTACTGCCGATCGTTGCCAGCCTGGAGACGATGACTCGCTTGCGGTCGGGAGATCTCCGGCAGGGCCATCCTTTTCTGCAGCGGGCGATCGCCGTGGCCGATGCTCTGCATCACGACCGGCACGAGTTGCTCGATGAATTCGTCGCTCGGATGGAGACCGATCGTGAGGCCGAAGCGTTCCATATGGGATATAATCGGATCTACTACGGCGATCAATCGTTTGGTACCGG